>DDFA01000018.1 GCA_002336975.1 Phyllobacteriaceae bacterium UBA1940 | reverse complement strand
GCCCGGCGCGCGGCATCGTCAACCGCATCATGCGCGAGCTCGGGCCGATGTCGGAGCTGGCGCCCGAGTTTCCGCTGGCCGGCGGCGCACTGGCGCCGCTGCGCGCCAAGAGCGAGCCGCTCGGCATGACCGATTTCATGTCGCTGTGGTCGGGCCAGGCGATGCGGCTTGGCCGCGAGATGCCGGCGGGCGAACTGACGACGCTGCTGGCCGGCGAGGCGCAGGCGGCGATTGCGGGGCTTGGCCGCCCGGCAGCCTGAACCGGGTGAGTTCTGGCCGAGGGGCGTTTGGGACGCCTCGCCGGACATGCCAAAACCTGCATCGTCGATACATGGCCGGAGGATCAAGTCATCGAGAGGTCGGTCACTCGAAGAAGGTGGCGATGTCGCCAAGCGGACGCTTTTCGGTCGCGTGCTTCGGGATCGTCGCGTCCTCTTTCGGATAGCCCGTCACCAGCAGGATATAGGCCTTGTCATGCGCCGGCCGGCCGCAGATTTCGTTGAGGAAACTCATCGGGTTGGGCGTATGCGTCAAGGTCGCCAGCCCGGCGCTGTGCAACGCCGTGATCAGGAAGCCGGTGGCGATGCCGATCGATTCCGGCACGTAGTAGTTCTTGCGTAGCACCCCGTCGGCCGACACGCTCTTGCGCTCGCCGAAGATCGCGATCAGCCAGGGCGCATCCTCGATGAACGGCTTGGCCGCGTCGGTGCCGAGAGGCTCCAGCGCCTTGAGCCATTCCTCGCCCGCCTTGCCGGCGTAAAACGCCTGCTCCTCCTCTTCAGCCGCGGCGCGGATGCGCGCCTTCATCGCCGGATCGCCGATCACCGCAAAATGCCAGGGCTGGTGGTTGGCGCCGTTGGGCGCGGTTCCCGCCGCCAGCAGGCAGGTCTCGATGATGTCGCGCGGCACCGGCCGCGAGGAAAAATCGCGCACCGTGTGGCGTGTCCGGATCAGATCGTAAAACGCCGCCGCGCCGCCGCGCATCTCGTCGACGGGCCGTTCGGTGAAATCTGGCAGCGGAATCGGATCATAGGCGTTCGACACAGGCATCCCCTTGTTGCCGGGGCACCATAGAAAATGCATCGGGCGCGCGCCAAGTCCCTTTGCGCCCAGATCGCCGATTGCCACGCCTCGACGGCCGTCGCTATGGTGATCGCCACAGGAGGGCGGCATGGACATTCGCGACGCGGTCGAGGCCGACATGGAAGCGGTGGCGGCGATCTACAACGACGCCGTGGCCAACACGACGGCGATCTGGAACGACAGCACCGTCGATGTCGCCAACCGGATCGCCTGGCTGGCGGACCGCGCCCGCGCCGGCTATCCGGTGCTGGTCGCGACATCCGGCGGCGAGATCGTCGGCTACGCCTCCTTCGGCGACTGGCGCGCCTTTGACGGCTATCGCCACACGGTCGAGCATTCGGTCTATGTGCGCACCGACCGGCACGGCAGGGGCGTCGGCAAGGCGCTGATGCAGGCGCTGATCGGGCGCGCCCGCGCGCTTGGCAAACATGTCATGGTGGCGGGCATCGAGGCCGGCAATGCCAGCTCGATCGCGCTGCACGAAAAGCTCGGCTTCGAACATGCCGGCGTGCTGAAGCAGGTCGGCATGAAATTCGGCCGCTGGCTCGACCTGGCGTTCCTGCAGCTGACGCTCGACGACCGCCCGCATCCGTGACTGCGGACGGCGTCGGGCCTGAAATGAAACGTTCTAGTAGCGCCCCAACCGCTCCGCCAGGAGATCGAAGAAGCCGTCATCGTCGATGTCGCGCATCACCAGCGCGTTCTTCGGCCGCCTGGTGACGCCCCACCAGTCGACGACCGTCGAGCCCATCGTCAGTTCGGAGGCGGTTTCGATCGTGACATTGCAATGGCGGCCGCCGAACAGGTCCGGCCTGAGCAGCCAGGCGATGACGCACGGATCGTGCAGCGGGCCGCCGTCGGAACCGTATTTTTCCTCGTCATAGCGTTCGAAGAAATCCAGCATCTGGGCGGTGGCGACGCCGACACGGGTGCCGAGCTGGCGAATGCGCTCGACGCGCGACTTCTTGGTGAGCGCCTTGTGGGTGACGTCGAGCGGCATCATCACGATGTCGATGCCGGAGCGGAAGACGATGTCGGCGGCGTGCGGATCGACATAGATGTTGAATTCGGCCGACGGGGTGACGTTGCCCTGTTCGAAATAGCCGCCGCCCATCAGCACGATCTGCTTGACCCGCCTGGCGATGCGCGGCTCGCGCACCAGCGCCAGCGCTATATTGGTCAGCGGCCCCAGCGGGCACAGCGTCACCGTGCCGGCGTCCTCGGCCATCAGTGTGTCGACGATCCAGTCGACGGCGTATTGCGGTTGCAGCTTCATCGTCGGTTCGGGGAGGTCCGGCCCGTTGAGGCCGGTCTTGCCGTGCACCTCCTCGGCGGTGACCAGATGGCGCACCAGCGGCCGGACCGCGCCGGCGAACACCCTGGTCTCCGGCTTGCCGGCCAGTTCGCAGATTTTTCGCGCGTTCTTCTCGGTCAGCTTCAGCGGCACATTGCCGGCGACCGCCGTGATGCCCAGCACGTCCAGTTCAGGGCTCGCCAGCGCCAGCAATATCGCGACGGCGTCGTCCTGCCCGGGGTCGGTGTCGATGATGATCTTCTGTCTTGCGGTCATGTCGTCCTTCATTGTGCAGTTTTCCGACCGCTTGAATCAGGCGGCTGGACGGACCATATCAGGGAGAAGCTGCGGCGCGCCACATCCGGGCGCCGCGGTCGGGTCGCTCACGACGAGGACAAGAGATGAGCCGCATGACGCCTTTCTCGAACCCGCTGATGCTGGGTTTCGAGGCGATGGAAAAGACGCTCGAGCGCGTGGCGAAGTCCGGAGACGGATATCCGCCCTACAATATCGAGCGGCTGCGCGGCGCAAACGGCGCGGGCGACCGCCTGCGCATCATCCTGGCCGTCGCGGGCTTTGCCGAAACCGACCTTGAGGTCGTCGTCGAGGAGAACCAGCTCTGCGTGCGCGGCCGCCAGCAGGACGAGGCCCAGCGCGAATTCCTGCACCGCGGCATCGCCGCGAGGCAGTTCCAGCGCGTGTTCCTGCTTGCCGACGGCATGCAGGTCGCGGGCGCCGAACTGAAGAACGGCCTGCTGTCGATCGACCTCGACCGGCCGGAGCCGGACAGGCTGGTACGAAAAATAAACATTTCGGTGAAAGACTGACACTGTCGGTCAGATCCGGAACCGGAAGCTCTAATGCGGGTCGGCCTGTGGGAGGCCCGTTGTAACGGAGGCTCGTAATGGTTACCGAACAAAGACATGCCATCAGCCAGATCGAACTCGCCCATGTCGGCGAGGGCGACGTCGCCTATCTGCGCGAAATCGACAGCGACGATTTGAAGTCGCGCTTTCCGGGCATTGCCGATATTCAGTCGGGCATGAAGCTGTGGGCGCTGTTCGCCGCCGATGGCCGCCCGATCCTGCTCGCAGACCAGCGCGACCTGGCGGTTGCCGGTGCGTTCGAAAACGATCTTGTGACGGTCTCGCTCCACTGACCACGGGGGCCGGCCGCAGGGCCCGGCCCGTGGCCGGCTTTGGCGCGGCGTCTATGCCGCGTGAGAGGCGGGCGTCTCGGACAGGAACGAATGGATGGCGGCCGCGTCGGACGTCGCCCTGATCTTGTCGACGGTCGAACCGTCGCGCAGCACGCGCGCAATCCGCGACAGCGCCTTGAGATGATCGGCGCCGGCGCTTTCGGGCGCAAGCAGCAGAAATACCAGGTCGACCGGCTGGTCGTCGAGCGCCTCGAATTCGACCGGGTTTTCCAGCCGGGCGAAGACGCCGGTGATCTTTTTGACGCCGTTGAGCTTGCCGTGCGGGATGGCGATGCCGTTGCCGACGCCGGTGGAGCCCAGGCGTTCGCGCTGCAGGATGGTGTCGAACACTTCGCGCTCGGGAAGGCCGGTAAGCTCCGCCGCCTTTTCAGACAACAGTTGCAACACCTGCTTCTTCGAGTTGGCCCGCAAAGCCGGCAGGATCGCCTTGGCTTCGATCAGGTCGCTCAAATCCATTTGAGAGTTCCTTAGTCAGACTGCGCCGCCGGTGTCCCGGTGCGGCAGGGAAGCGCTTGTCAGCCGCGGCTGCCGCTAAGCGAGGGATCGATCCAGCCGATATTCCCGTCGGGGCGACGGTAGACGATGTTGAGCTGGTCATTTCCGGAATTGCGGAACACGAATACCGGACTGTCCTTGGCGTCGAGCTCGATCACCGCCGAGGCGACCGACATGGCCTTCAGCGACATCACGCTCTCGGCGACGATGGACGGAGCGAAGTCGATCGGCAGTTCCTCGTCGTCGTCGGGCAACGCGCCGACGATCCGGTACGACATGTCGATGATCTCGGAGCCTTTCACCGACGCGGAATGCGATTTCAGCCGACGGTTGTAGCGGCGCAGGCGCTTTTCGATCTTCTCGGCGCCAGCGTCGAACGCCAGCTGCGGGTCCTGCGCCTGGCCGGTCGCCTGCAGCGTCAGTCCGGTGTCGAGATGCACCACGCTGTCGGCGCTGTAGCGGCTGCCGTTCTTCTCGACCGTGACATGGCCGCTGAAGCCGCCATCGAAATATTTGGCGACCGCGTCGCCGATCCGGTCCTGGATGCGCGAGCGGAATGCGTCGCCGATTTCCATGTGCTTGCCGGAAATTCGCAGGCTCATTGAGAATTGACCTTTTCTGACTGATTTCCAACGAGTTCGAACGGGGTGAATCTTATACCTGTGACGACCGGGCACAAGTTTAAAAGGGCGCCTTGCCGGAATGCATTGTTGATGCTTTTGCCGCTCCGGGCATTGCCGTCACCAGGCTCTCGGCCCCTTGGGTGGCGGCTTCTAGTCACTTGGCCGAGGAATGTCAACGAACCGGCTGCACCGCCGTCGAAAGCGCCGGCTGGCCGGCAAATCAGGCGCTGGACGCCAAAAGGGCGCGTTTTTCGCGCCGCCGTTGCACCGAGGACGGAATATTCATGCCTTCCCGGTATTTGGCGACGGTGCGCCGCGCGATGTCGACACCGGACTCCTTCAGGATATCCACAATGGCGTCGTCGGAGAGCACGTCCGCCGGTTTCTCGTCTTCGATCAGGCTTCTGATCCTGTCGCGCACCGCTTCCGACGAATGCGCCTCGCCGCCTTCCGCCGAGGCAATCGAGGCGGTGAAGAAATAGCGCAGTTCGAAGACGCCGCGAGGCGTCAGCATGTATTTGTTGGACGTCACCCGCGACACGGTCGATTCGTGCATGCCGATCGCGTCGGCCACCGTGCGCAGGTTCAGCGGGCGCAGATGCCGTACGCCATGCGCCAGGAATCCGTCCTGCTGGCGCACGATCTCCACCGCGACCTTCAAGATCGTTTTCGCCCGCTGGTCGAGGCTGCGCGTCAGCCAGTTGGCGCTCTGGTGGCACTCGGCCAGGAACTCCTTGTCGGGTCCGCTCATCGCCGATGTCGACACCCGCGCCAGATAGCTCTGGTTGACGAGAACCCGCGGCAGCGCGTCGGCGTTCAGTTCCACCGTCCAACTGCCGTCCGGCGCGGCCTTGACGGTGACGTCGGCGACGATGGCGTCGGCGACGCCGGTGGCGAACGCGGTCCCGGGCTTGGGATCGAGCAGGCGGATTTCGGCCAGCATGTCGAGGATATCCTCGTCGTCGACCCCGCACAGCCGCTTCAGCGACTGGAAGTCGCGTTTGGCGAGAAGGTCGAGATTGTCGACCATGGCGGCCATCGCCGGGTCGAGCCGGTCGCGGGCGGCGAGTTGCAGCCGCAGGCATTCGGCGAGGTCGCGGGCGAAGACGCCCTCGGGATCGAACCCCTGGCACCGCCGCAGCACGGCTTCGATCGCCCCGCGCTCGACGCCCAGCCGGGCGGCGACGTCGTCCAGGTCGGCGCGCAGATACCCGGCCTCGTCCAGTTCGTCGGCGAGGTCGGTCGCGATCAGCCGCTCGACCGGGTCGGCGAATGCGAACGCGATCTGTTCGGCGACGTGATCGCGCAATGTCTCGCCGCGCGCCGCGATCGTGTCGAAGTCGAACCCCTCGCCTGAGACGGAGCCGGAGGAAAGGTTCGATTTCCACTGCGCGGCGAGGTCGGGAGCGAGCGGCTCCGATGTTCCGGGTTCGTCGGGGAAGACGTTTTCGAGCGAGGCGTCGAGCTTGGCCGCGATCGCTTCGGCGCTCGGCTCGAGATCGCTTTGAAGCCAGTCGCCGGCATTGGCGGCCTCGGGCTCGGCCGGCGCCGGCGTTTCGGCCGACCAGTCCTCCGCAGCCGTCCGTTCAAGCAGCGGATTGGCCTCGATCTGCTCGTCGATGAAGCGTTCAAGCTCGACATGATTGAACTGCAGCAGGCGGATCGACTGCATCAACTGCGGCGTCATCACCAGCGCCTGCGACTGCCGCATCTGCAATTTGGCCGTCAGCGCCATTGCGCCAGTTACCCCGCTTTGCCCGACTTGCCGCCTCCTGGCGGCGCCGGATCAAACTGGCCCGGCTTTTGCTTGTCAAGCAAACCTATCCGAGGCGGACTTCCTAAAGGGTAAAATCGTCGCCCAGGTAGTGACGGCGCACGTCGATATTGTTGATAATGTCTGAAGGGCGTCCGTGGGTCAGCACCTCGCCGGCGTGCAGGATATAGGCCCGGTCGATCAGGCCGAGCGTTTCGCGCACATTGTGGTCGGTGATCAAAACGCCGATTCCGCGCCCGGTGAGATGGCGGACCAGTTGCTGGATGTCGGCGACCGCGATCGGGTCGATGCCGGCGAACGGTTCGTCGAGCAGGATGAAGTTTGGCTTCGAGGCGAGCGCGCGCGCGATTTCGAGCCGGCGCCGCTCGCCGCCCGACAGCGCGATCGCAGGCGACTTGCGCAGATGCGGGATGTGGAATTCCTCAAGCAGCTCGTCGAGCTGCCGTTCGCGCTCGACGCGGTCGGGTTCGACGATCTCCAGTACGGCGCGGATGTTGTTTTCCACCGACAGGCCGCGGAAGATCGAGGCTTCCTNNCTTCCTGCGGCAGGTAGCCGACGCCCAGCCGGGCGCGCCGGTACATCGGCATGCTGGTGACGTCAAAACCGTCGAGCGTGATCGTCCCCTGGTCGACCGGGACCAGGCCTGTGACCATGTAGAAGCAGGTGGTCTTGCCAGCCCCGTTGGGGCCAAGCAGCCCCACCGCCTCGCCGGCGCGCACGCCCAGCGACACGCCATTGACCACTTGCCGGCCCTTGTAGCTCTTGGTCAGGTTGCGGGCGATCAGCGTGCCGCGCAGCTTTTCGCGGTCGGCGGCGACGACCTCGGCGTTCTGCTTCTGGTCGGCCATGCCGGGAATTTTCTGCTGCACCGTCAAAGGTTGGTTCGCCTATTGCGACTTCGGCTTGACGAGCATCTTGACCCGGCCCTGGCCGCTGCCGCAGCCGTCGAGCCTGGCCTGGCCGGTCTTCATCTGGACCGTGAGCTTGCAGCCGACCACGACATTGGGACCGTCCGTCAGCACCACCTGCTTGCCGGTCAGCACCATGACTTCGGAGGCCATGTCGAACGTGCCCTTGTCGCCGGTGGCGACCTGAGTGTTCGACTTGACGTAAACCTTGCCGTCGACTTCCATCCGGTCGATCTGCGAGCTGTCCTGCGACGCCACGCTGGCCGGCGCCGTCTTGGCGTCGCCGGAACGGGCCTTGTAGTGCACGGTCATCTTTCCGGCCTTGAGCTGGGTCGTGCCCTGCACCACGTTCACATTGCCGCTGAAGATCGCGACGCTGTCGGTCTCGCGCACCTCGAGCTTGTCGCTCTCGATCTGGATCGGCTGGTCTCCCGACAGTTTCAGGCCGGTGGAACGGCTGGACGATTGCGCCATCGAATGGGCGGTCAGCGCGAGCATCGCCGCCGCGGTGGCGCAGCCGATCTTATTGAGCCGCATCGGTGTCTCCGCTCCTGGCTGTGGATTTGGCGCCCGGTTCGGGCGAAATGTTTACGCGCACACGGCGTTCGAAGACCATCACCTTGCCATTTTCGGTAACGCTCATCGTGTCCGCCTCGATCTGCGTGCGATTCAAGCTGATCTTGACGGGTTCCTGCGTCGACAGGCTGCCCGCCGCCATGTCCACGTCGGCCGACTTGAAACTCGCCACCATGCCGTCGGTGGTCGTGACCTTGATGTCGCTGTCGATCTTCAGCGTGTTTTTCTCATTATCATAGATGCCGCTGGCGGCAACCACATTGGCGGTGTTCTTGGCGTCGATCGGCAATCTGGCGTCGATGTCCTCAAGCAGGATGCTGCCGGTCTTGGACGCGTCCTGGATCGCGCGCGCCGCCGTCATCGTATAGGGCAGATTGTCCTTGGTGTGGCCGTCCAGTTTTGGATTGGCCATCACCAGCTTGCCGTCGGCGATCGCCGCGCCGTCGGCGCTGACGCCCTCGATGGCGGGAATCGACAGGTAGGACCAGCCGACAAACGCGAGAATGCCGACAACGGCCACCGTCGGCAGCACCGTCTTCAGCCAGCGCACGCGCCGCGAGTGACGTTCGGCGGTCCTGAACGCGCTGTCGTCGCGCCGGGCTGCTGGCTGAGCCTTCGGCGCGCGGCGCGCGGGGGTCGCTGTCACTGCTGAATTCATCCAGTCCTTGCCTTGTCCGGAACCCGGCGCGATTTCGCGCAAAAACATGCCCGCATGCAGGCGGCAGGTCCAGCCAATGCGGGTTTCATCCCAATATGGTTATTTTTGGATGAATTTGCCATTGGCGGCAAGTTCGACCGGGCCGCTCTCCGTCCAAATGCGTCCCGCGGGGGTGGCGAGCGGTCGCGCGCTGGTCTAGATAACGGCGAGGTGAAGCCGCCGCGCGGTTGGCGTGGTCAAGACATCGCGAAAGGACGACATATGCCGATCAACGCCGACGATGTCATCGACCGCCGCCGTCTGCGCCGCAAGCTGACGTTCTGGCGGGTCGCCGCGATCGCGGTCGCGGCCATCGCCATCACCGGCGCCGCGTTCTGGTCGATGCGCGACGAACTCGGCGGCGTCGGAAGCCCGCACATCGCCAAGGTGCGCATCGAGGGCACGATCACCGAGGATGAGGAACTGCTCGAACGGCTGAAGAAGATCGCCGAAACCGACGCGGTCAAGGGCGTCATCGTGTCCATCGATTCGCCGGGCGGCACGACCGTCGGCGGCGAGGCGATCTTCAACGCGGTGCGCGAACTGGCTGTCGCCAAGCCGACGGTTGCGCAGGTCGGCACGCTGGCGGCGTCCGCCGGCTACATGATCGCCAGCGCCGCCGATCAGATCGTGGCGCGGCAATCCTCCATCGTCGGCTCGATCGGGGTGCTGGTGCAGTTCCCGAATTTCACCGGCGCGATGGAAAAGCTTGGCATCACCATGGACGAAGTGAAGTCGAGCCCGCTGAAAGCCGAGCCGTCGCCGTTCAATCCGACGACCGAGCCGGAGAAGGAAATGCTGCGCCGGCTGATCATGGATTCCTACGACTGGTTCGTGTCGCTGGTCGACGAACGCCGGCCGCTCGACCGCGCCCAGGTGCTCGCGCTGGCCGACGGCTCGATCTTCACCGGCCGGCAGGCGCTCGAGCGCAAGCTGGTCGACAGCCTGGGCGGCGAAGAAAAGGCCAAGGAGTGGCTTGTCGGCAAGGGTGTCGACAAGGACCTCGAGATCGTCGAGTGGAAGAAGCGCCAGACGACGACCGAGCTGTTCCTGCCATCCTCGCTCAGCCGCAGGCTTGCGTCCATGCTCGGACTGCCCGCGATCGACGACAACGTGCTGGAGAAGCTTGGCGTCGACCGCATCTTCCTTGACGGTCTATTGTCGGTCTGGCAACCTGACGGCGCGATCGCAGGCAAGTGAACCGTGCGATACCAGCCTGAAATTGTTGAGTTTACTGTCTGTGCCGAGGGGGGAATTGTGCATGATCAAGTCCGAGCTTGTGCAAGTTATCGCGAACCGAAATCCGCACCTGTTCCTGCGTGACGTCGAGAACATCGTCAACGCGATCTTCGATGAGATCACCGAGGCTCTGGCGGCGGGCAATCGGGTGGAACTGCGCGGCTTCGGCGCCTTTTCGGTGAAGAATCGCCCGGCGCGCACCGGCCGCAATCCGCGCACCGGCGACGCCGTCGAGGTCGAGGAGAAGTGGGTGCCGTTCTTCAAGACCGGCAAGGAATTGCGGGAACGTCTCAATCTCGACAATTGAGCTGGAGCATCTGATGGTGAACCGCGTCCTGCTGATCGTCGTCGTCGTGCCGCTGGCCGTCATTCTGGTGGCGCTGGCGGTGGCCAACCGCACCCCTGTCGCCTTCACCCTGGACCCGTTCAACCCGGGCAGTCCCGGCCTGACGCTGCAATTGCCGCTGTTCGCCATGCTGTTTATCGCCGCCGTCATCGGCGTGCTGCTCGGCAGTTTCGCCACCTGGTGGAGCCAGGGCCGCCATCGCAAGGAAGCGCGCGCCAAGAGCAAGGAAGTGCACCAGCTGGTGCAGGAACTGTCGCAGCGCAGCGCCGCGGCGCCGCCCGCGCCGCCGCAGGCCTCGGCCGGCCCGACCTCATTGCCCGCGCCGCGCGCCTGACAGCGGGGAACCGCCATGCGCATGATCTCAGCCGCCGACGTCGACGGCG
>DDFA01000053.1 GCA_002336975.1 Phyllobacteriaceae bacterium UBA1940 | reverse complement strand
GTGATCGCCGCGCTCGCCGCCGCCGAGATCGTCGGCGCGATCTCGGCGCGACAGGCGGGCAGCGCCGGGCAACGGCGCGACGCCTGAAGCGCGTCGCCGCGAAAGGGCGGCGACCTCTCCTTGCATTTGGGCTTCCGGCCTTCCAAGATCGGCCGATGGGCAGCCTGATGCGATTTGAGCCTCCCTCCAGCGGTCGGCAGTTGATCCTGCGACGCGCGCTGCTGCAGGCGTTGAGCAAGGACGAGCCACGCCGCCTGACCGTGGTCACGGCGCCCGCCGGCTATGGCAAGACGTCGCTGGGGGCGCAGTGGTTCGAGGCGCTGGGCGCCAGGGGCTATCCGCCGGCGTGGATCGCGCTCGACGCCGAACATGGCGAGCAAAGCCAGTTCATCCTCGCCATGCTCGAGGCGCTGGCGTCGCTGACCGGCGACGATCCGTCCGGCTTCGACAGCGGTTCGATGTCGGCGTCGTCGCTGTTGGCCGTGCTGGGCACGCGGCTGCGCGGCGTGACCGGGCCGATCGTGCTGTTTCTCGATGACTATCACGCGGCGCAGACCGACGCGACCGAGACGGTGCTGGCCAAGCTGCTGGCCGACCGCAGCCTCGAACATGTCAAGTTTGTGCTGATGTCGCGGTGCCCGCCGCGGTTTCCGGTGTCGGCGCTCAGGGCGGGCGGCGAACTGAAACAGATCAGCGTCGCCGATCTCGGCTTTTCCGACGACGAGGCGCGCGAATTCTTCCAGGGCGGCGCGACGGCGCTGTCGTCCGAGCAGATCGGCGACCTTAACCGCCGCACCGAAGGCTGGGCGGTGGCGCTGCAGATGGTCAGCCTGCTGGTTGACGACAGCGGCGACGGCTCGGCAATCCTTGCCTCCTTCGACGGCGGCGGCGCCGACATGGGCAGCTATCTGTCGGAGCAGGTTTTCGTCAACCTGCCATTGGCGACGCAGCAGTTTCTGGTGCGCACCGCGTGTTTTCCGGCGATCTCGCAGGCGCTGGTGTCGGCGGTTTTCGGCGATGACGGCATGGCGGACGAGTTCGGGCGGCTGTCGGGCCAGGCGCTGCCGATCTCGGTGCTGTCGGGACCTGGCGGCTGGCTCCGTTATCACCCGGTGTTCAACGCGTTTCTGATGGACGAGGCGAAGCGGCGCAATGTCGACTGCGACGCGTTGCTGCGCCGCTCGGCGCTGTGGCTCGATGCGAGCGGCGAATGCGAGACGGCCATGCGGCACGCACTTCTGTGCAACGACGCCGACCTGGCGGCGCAGATCGTCGAGCGCGCCGGCGGTTGGCGGCGGGTCTACTCGACCCGGCGCGGCCGGGCCTCGATGTTCCACGCCATCCTGGAACGCGCCGCCGAGATCGACCTGTCGCACTATCCGCTGACGACGCTTGGGCTGGCCGTGGCGACGGCGAAGGCGGCGCAACTCGATCTCGCCGACCATTACCTGTCGATCGCCGAACACAGGATCGAGAGCGAGGCCAACGACAAATTCGGAAGCGATCTGCGCGTCGTGCGGGTGCTGGTGGCGCTCTATCTCGACCGCTGGGTGGGGGCGGCCGATCTGACCGCGCTCGAGCACGATGTTCTGGCGACCGACGACATGGAGATCGTCACGCGGGCGCTGACGCTCAACATGCTCGCCTACAATTTCCTGACCCGCAGCGACCTCGACCGCGCCATCCACTACGGACGGCTGGCGATCCATGCGTTTCGCACCGGCGGCGCCGATTTCGGCGCCATGCATCTCTACGCGCATACCGGCCAGGCCGCCTTTTTCAGCGGCGATCATGTCGCTGCGGCGGAAGCCTATGACCGCCTGATCGAGGAGGCGCAGGCCAATATCGGCACGGGTAGCGATCTCGACGCCGTCGGCCAGGTGCTGAAGGCGGAACTGCTGTCGGTGCGTTGCGAGCTCGACGCCGCCGCCGAGATGCTGAGCTGGGCGCTGCCGCATCTGGAGCGGCACGACACCTGGTTCGACCTGCTGGCGTCGGGCTTCACCACGCAGCAGCGCGTGCACAGGCTGACCGGGGATATCGACGCCGCCCATGTCGCCATTGACCGGGCGCGCGCCACGGCGCGGCGGCGCGGTTTTGAACGGCTGACGCGGCTGATCGACGGCGAGCGGGCGGGGCTGCTGCTGGCGACCGGCGATGTCGACGCCGCCATGCGCTACGCCGCCGACAACGGTTTCGGGGTCCAGACGATCGAGGCCGACCGGCCCAACAATCTTGCAACCCATCTGCGCGGAACCACCCCGGCGCTGCTGTGGACGCGGATCTATCTGGGGCTCGGCGAAGTCGACCGGGCGCGGGCCGCGTTCGATCAGCTGCGCATCCGCCAGTCGCAGCGGCCGCATGCGATGCGCTCGATCGAGCTGGCGCTGATGGAGATCAAGCTGGCGCTGGTCCAGGGGGATCGCACCCGCGCGGCGATCCGTCTGTCGGACCTGACGCTGACGGCGCCGGTGGGCGATTGTCCGGCGCTGGTGCGGGTCGAGGGCGACGGTTTTTGCGGCGCATTGCGGGCGCTCGCGACCTCCGCCGGCCTGCCGCCGCTGATCCGTCGGCGGCTATTTGCGGTGCTGGGCAGCTATGGCGAGGAGGACGCGGCAGCTGCGCCGGCCGCCGGCCGCCGCCCCGACCAGCTGACCGTGCAAGAGCAGCGGGTCGTCGAGCTTCTGGGCACTGGTCTCGGCAACAAGGAAATCGGCCGCCGGCTGGCGCTCAGCGACAACACCGTCAAATTTCACCTGCGCAACATCTACGCCAAGCTGAACGTGCGCACCCGAACGGCGGCCGTCATGGCGGTGCGCAACGTCAACCGGCCCGAAACCCACCCGATCGGGTAGGTCGTCCAAGAATCCGACCTATCCATCCGGCAGGCTACCGCTCGCCCCGAAGCGCCCATAGTCTCGGTTCATGAACATCGCCGTCACCCAAGTCGACCCGGTCACCCAGGAAATCATCGAAGGCAAGCTGATGGCGACCGTCGACGAGATGGGAATCGTCATGGCGCGCACCAGTATGAGCCCGGTGATCTACGAGGTGCTCGACTTCGCCTGCGGTCTGCTGACGGCGGAGGGCGAACTGGTCGCCCAGATGAACGGCATCACTCTGTTCACCGGCACCTTCGGCACGCAGGTGAGGGCGCTGATCGCCCGCTTCGGCGGCGACCTGGCCGACGGCGACATCCTGCTGACCAACGATCCCTATGCCGGCGGCACGCATGCCTGCGACTTCGCCATCGTCAAGCCGATCTTCGTCGGCGGCCGCATTCTCGCCTATGCGATCAATGTCGCGCACTATCTCGATGTCGGCGGCTCGGTGCCGGGCAGCCTGGCGCCGAACGCCGTTTCGGTGTTCCAGGAGGGGCTGCGCCTGCCCGGCGTCAAGATCGCGCGCAACGATGCGTTTTCGGACGAGCTGCTGCACATCATCCGCGAAAACGTGCGGCTGCCCGATGTCGCCATCGGCGACCTGACGGCGCAGGTGGCGACCGTCAGGGTCGCGGCGCGGAGGATGGCTGAACTCGCCGCCAAATACGGCTCGGCGGTGGTCGAGGCGGCGTTCGCCAACCTGCTCGACGCCAGCGAGCGGCAGAGCCGCGCCGCGATCGCGGCGCTGCCCGACGGCACCTATACGGCGCAGGATGTGATCGACGGCGACGGGGTGACGATGGACCCGATCCACGTCAAGGTCGCGGTGACGATCGCCGGGTCGACCATCACCGCCGATTTCACCGGCTGTCCGCCATCGGTCACCGGGCCGATCAATTGCGCACGCGGCGCGCTGCAATCGGCGGTGCGCACCATCGTCAAGGCGCTGGCGGGGCCGCAGGCGCCGTCGAACGAGGGCTGGTTCCGGCCGCTCAGCGTCGTGGCGCCGACGGGGACGATCTTCACCTCGGAAAAGCCGGCGCCGACCGGCTGGTATTACGAGGGCTCGGTGCATGCCTCGGAGCTGGTGTGGAAGGCGCTGGCGCCGCTGATGCCCGGCCGTTTCTCTGCCGGTTCCTATTCCAGCCTGTGCGTCGTCTATATCGCCGGCCGGGACAATTCCGGCTCGCCGTTCATCCATATCGAGCCGCAGCATGGCGGATGGGGCGCCAGCGAAGAGCGCGACGGCGCCAATGCGCTGATCGCGCTGACCGACGGCGACACCTACAATTACTCGGTCGAGGCGATCGAAGCACGGTTTCCGCTGCTGGTGCGGCGCTATGCGCTCAATGTCGAGGGCGGCAGCGGCGCGGGACGGCGGCGCGGCGGTTTCGGCGTGGTGCGCGAATATCAGGTGCTGGGCGACAATGCGTCAGCCTATTGCAGCCTCGGCCGCACCCAGACCCGGCCATGGGGCATGGCGGGCGGCCATGACGGCGCCGTCAACCTCGTCGAGGTGGTGCCGCGCGACGGCGTCGCGCAGCCCTATTTCCGCGAGCCGCACATCGACCTGGCGCGCGGCGACATCGTGCGCGTCATCACCGGCGGCGGCGGCGGCTGGGGCGACCCGAGCGAGCGGGCGGCGTATCTGGTTGAAGCGGACGTCAATGACGGTTTCGTGTCGGAAGAACAGGCGGCCCGCGACTATGGCTGGGCGAGGAGAGTGACGGAATGATCCGGCTGGCGACCGATGTTGGCGGAACCTTTACCGATCTCGTCGGCTATGACGAGCGCAGCGGCGAGGTGTTCACCGCCAAAAGCCTGACCACCGTTTTCGACCAGTCGCAAGGCGTGCTTGACGTGATCGCGATGGCCGAGGACAAGGACGGGCTGCGCAGCCGCGACGTCACCTTCTTCGCGCATGGCGGCACGACCGTGATCAACGCGATCACCGAACGCAAGGGCGTGCGCACGGCGCTGGTGACCACGGCCGGGTTCCGCGACGTGCTGGAGATCGGCCGGGGCAACCGGCCCGACCTCTACAATCTGCAGTTCCACAGCCCCGAGCCGTTCGTGCCGCGCCACCTGCGTTTCGAGGTGGCAGAACGCGTCGACGCGCGCGGCAATGTGCTGCAAGCCTTCGATGCCGCCTCGCTGCAGCCGATCATCCGCCAGTGCGTCGAGCAGAAGGTGGAGGCGGTGGCGGTCATCTTCCTGCACAGCTATGTCAATCCCGACCACGAGATCGCCTGCGCCCGCGCGCTGGCGGCGGCGCTGCCGTCGGCGACGGTGTGCGCCAGCCATGACGTGTCGCGGCAATGGCGCGAATACGAGCGCTCCAACACGGCGGTCCTCAACGCCTATGTGCAGCCGATCATCCGGCGCTATTTCGAGCGGCTGGAGGCGGCGCTGGCGATGCGCGGCCTGTCCTGCCCCTATTACGCGATGCAGTCGAATGGCGGCATTTCCACTTTCGACCAGGCGGTCCGCAGCCCGCTGACGCTGGTCGAGTCGGGTCCGGCCGGCGGCGTTGCGGGTGCGGCGCGCATCGGCGCGGTGCTCGGCGAAACCGAAATCCTGTCGCTGGATGTCGGCGGCACGACGGCCAAATGCTCGCTGATCCACGACAGCCGGCCGACGCTCGACAGCGAATACAAGCTTGAACATACGCGCATCCAGCCAGGCTACGCGGTGCAGGTGCCGGTGGTCGATATCGTCGAGATCGGCTCGGGCGGCGGCTCGATCGCGCGCATCGACGAACGCGGCGGGCTGCGGGTAGGCCCCGACAGCGCCGGCTCGACGCCCGGCCCCGCCTGCTACGGACGCGGCGGCGCCAACCCGACCCTGTCGGACGCGATCCTAACGGTCGGGATTTTCGACCCCGCCAATTTCGCCGGCGGCACGATGCAGCTCGACGTCGACAAGGCGCGCGAGGCGATCTCGACCGTCGCCGCGCCGCTCGGCATGTCGGTGGAGGACGCGGCGCTGGCCATTATCGAGATCGCCCACGCCAGCATGATCAACGCGCTGAAGCTGGTGACGGTGCAGCGCGGCCACGATCCGCGCGACGCGGCTTTCGTCATCAGCGGCGGGGCCGGGCCGGCGCTGGCGGCGCGGCTTGGCCGCGACCTTGCCGTGCGCACCACCGTGGTGCCGCTGCATCCGGGCATCTTTTCCGCCTGGGGCATGCTGGCCGCCGAACCGCGCGCCGATTTCCGCGGCACCTGGTTCACGGCGTTCTCGACCGAGATTCTTGGCGAGATGGAACGGCGCTTCTCCACGCTGGAGAAGGAAGCGGTCGGTTATTTCGCGCGCGGCGCGGACGCGGAAATCCGCTTCACCTACCAGGTGGAGGCGCGCTATCGCGGCCAGGAGCACGGCGTCTTCGCGCTGTATGAACGTGGCGACAGCGCCGAAAGTTTCGCCGAACGGTTTCACGCGGCGCATGAGAAGGCCTATTCGTTCCGCCTCGCCACCTCGCCGATCGAGGTGACGATGCTGCATCTGGAAGCAGTGCTGAGAGGCTCGGTCATCGCCATCCCGCAATTGAAAGACGACGGCCGTACGGTCGAGGCGGCGCAGATCGGCTCCCGGCCGGTCTATTTCGGCGGCAAGGAGGGCTGGCTCGACTGTCCGGTATTCGAGCGCAGCCTGCTGCCGCGGGCCGCCCGGCTCGACGGGCCGCTGCTGGTGGAGGAGGCGACCGCCACCTCGCTGGTGCTGCCCGGCCAGGTGATGGAGGTCAATGCGGAAGGGTTGCTGCTGATCCGCGAACATCCGGGGCGGGCTGCCTGACATGGCGATCTCGATCCGGATCGAAAACGTCACGCGCAGTTTCGGTCAGGTCCGGGCCGTGGACGACGTGTCGCTCGAGATCCGGGCCGGCGAGTTCTTCACGCTGCTCGGTTCGTCGGGGTCGGGCAAGAGCACGCTGCTGAAGCTGCTCGGCGGTTTCGACGCGCCGACGTCGGGACGCATCCTGTTCGACGGCCAGGACATGAGCCGCGTTGCGGCAAACCGGCGGCCGGTCAATACCGTGTTCCAGGGGCTTGGCCTGTTTCCGCACATGACGGTGGCGCAAAATGTCGGCTACGGCCTGCGGCTGCGCCGGGTTCCGGGACCGGAACTGGACCGGAAGGTCGAGGAGGCGCTCGACCTGGTCGAACTGTCGGGTTTCGGAGGGCGCGACGTCAATCTGCTGTCGGGCGGCCAGCGGCAGCGTGTGGCGCTGGCGCGCGCGCTGGTGATGGAGCCCGGCATCCTGCTGCTCGACGAGCCGCTGACCGGGCTTGACGAGCGCCTGCGCCAGCAGATGCGCGACGAGTTCGGGCGGCTGCACAAACGCACCGGCGCGACCTTCATCCTCGTCACACACAACCAGGACGAAGGCCTGAGCCTGTCGAACCGCATGGCGGTGATGCACAGCGGCCGGATCGAGCAGGTCGACACGCCGGCGCGTTTCTTCGAGGCGCCGGCCAATGCATTCGTCGCCCGGTTCGTCGGCATCGACACGCTGCTGAGGCCGCAATCGGTCTCCGGCGCGGGAGACAATGGCGTCGCCGTGATCGCCGGACAGCGGCTGCCGGTGCGGCTTTCGCCCGGCGCGGCGGACGGCGCCACGGTGATCGCGATCCGGCCCGACCGGCTGGTGGTCGGCCCCGCCGCGACGGGTTCCGGCCTGCCGACGATTTCGCTCACCGTCGCTGCCACCACCTTCCGCGGCCTGCACCGCGACGTGCAACTGGGCTTCGCCGACGGCCAGATCATGGTGGTGCCGCTGCCCGCGGACGTCGCCGCGCCGGTTGTCGGCGAGACCATGGCGGTCGCGTTCAAGCCCGACGCGGCGATTCAGCTTTCCAGTTCGGGCCTGCCTGATACCGCATGACGCAGAACGCCGGATCGTTGATCCGGCCAGAACAGAAAAGGGGAAGTCAGATGACAGTCGGAAATCGAAGCATTCCATTATCCAGCAACATCCAGCGGCGCGCGCTGCTGAAATTCATGGGCGCCGGCGCGGCCGCGATGACCGTCGGCGGCCTGCCGCGCGTCGCCTTTGCGCAGGACAAGTCGGTGGCGTTCTGGGCGTCCGCCACCCTCGACATCGGCGAGAAATGGCAGGAGTTCGCCAGCCAGGCCGGCGTGACGGCGGAATTCACCGACAATGGCAACGATGTCGGGCCGGTGGTGGCGCGTCTTGCCGCCGGCAACGCCAATGACCTGTTCGACGTCGGCGGCCTGCAGGGCGGCGCCGAGAAGGAACTGGCGCGGCAGGGGCTGATCCTTCCCTGGGACATCGCCAAGATCCCGAATTACGAGGGCGTGTGGCAGTGGGCCAAGGACATTCCCTATCTGCAGCACGAGGGAAAACAGTACGGCATTCCCACCGTCGTCAACGCCGATTCGATCATCTACCGGCCCGACAAGCTCGGCAAGGTCGACAGCTACGGGGTTATCTTCGATCCCAAGCTGAAGGGCCGCGTGGCGATGGAAGACGCCTGGATCAACAGCGCCGTGTTCGCCGCCATGTATCTGAAGGAATCGGAAAACCAGCCGATCAAGGAACCGGGCAACCTGTCTGAATCCGAACTCGGCCTGGTGATGGAATTCCTGATCAAGCACAAGAAGGACGGTCAGTTCCGTACCTTCTGGAACGGCTGGGAGCAGGGCGTGCAGCTGGTCGCCGACGAAGAGGTCGACGCGATGACCGGCTGGGAGCCGATCGTCTATGAAGGCCGCAAGCGCGGGCTGCAGGTCGACTACGCCGCGCCGGTTGAAGGTTATGAGGGCTGGGGCAACAATACGGTGCTGCTGAAAGGCGCCGGCGACAGGGGCGTGGCGGACGCCGCGCACGAATTCGTCAACGGGCTGCTGGCCGGCTTCTACGGCTGCGAACTCGGCAAGACGCGCGGCTATCTGGTGCCCACCGACGCCAATGTCGCCTACGCCAAGGCGCATCCGACGGAGTATGCCCCCGACGACGTGCAAAAGCTCGGCGACCATGTGAAGGCGAAGTTCGCCGGCAAGGTCTACTGGCAGAACTGCCGGCCGGACAATTTCCAGCTCTACGAGGAATGGTGGCAGAAGCTGCGCAACGCCTGACGCAATGATGGCGCGGCCGCGGGAGCGATCCCGCGGCCGCGCAAACGGAGCCGATCGATGAAGCTGTCGTTCTCTGCACTTGCCGGCCTGATTTCGGCGCCTGCCCTGGCGATCTTCGCGCTGGGGCTGGCGCCGCTCGCGGTGGTGGTGGTGTGGAGTTTCTGGGCCTGGGACCCGTCGACCTACTGGATCAAGCCTGAGCTGAGTTTCGCGGGCTATGCCGGCATCCTCGAGGCCGGGCGCTGGACGGTGATCGTGTCGACTTTCGGCAAGGCGCTGCTGACATCGGCGATCTGTCTGCTGATCGGTTTTCCGACCGCCTATGCGGTGCATTTTCTCGCCAGCCGGCGCCTGGCGGTGGTGCTGCTGGCGCTGATGACGATCCCGTTCTTCACCTCCTATCTGATCCGGTCGTTCTCGTGGCGGCTGGTGCTCGGGCGCACCGGCGTCATCAACACGCTGCTGCAGGATCTCGGCCTGACCTCGGCGCCGATCGACTGGCTGCTGTTCAGCGATTTCGCGGTGATCGTCGGCCTCGTCGCCTCCTACCTGCCGTTCGCGACCTTTCCGCTGATCCTGGCGATGCAGCGGCTGGACCCGGTGGCGATCGCGGCGGCGCGCGATCTGGGCGCCGGGTTCTGGACCGTGCAGCGGACGCTGATCGTGCCGTTGACGCTGTCGGGCGTGTTCGCCGGCTTCCTGTTCGTCTTCGTCATGACGCTGGGTTCGTCGACCGAGGTGCAGATGCTCGGCGGCGCCGGCGCCAGCATCGTCTCGGTGATGATCAACGACGTCATGCGGGTGGCGAACTATCCGCTCGCCTTCGCCATCTCGACGGTGGTGCTGGTCGTCGTCTTCGGGCTGGTGCTGCTCGGCAACCGGGTGTTCGGCCTTGGCCGACTGTTTGAGGACCGCAGCTGATGACCACCCGCGACGAGCCATTTCCGCGTTTCCTGGTATGGACGATCACGCTGATCGGTTTCGCGGCGATCTATGCGCCGCCGCTCTATCTGCTGGCGGTGTCGTTCAGCCCGTCATTGCAGCCCGGCCTGCCGTCGCCGGGCGAGATCACGCTGAAATGGTATGCGGCGCTGGCGGGCGAACGGGCGCTTTTGAACGCGCTGTGGCAATCGGCGATCATCGCCACCGGCACCGCGGTCGCGGCGACGATCCTGTCGCTGCTGGCGGCGCTGGCCTATCGCGAAATGCAGGCGCGGCGCGGGGCGTGGTTCCTGATGGTGATCCTGCCGATGTTCGTGCCCGGGGTGATCCAGGGGCTGGCGCTGTCGACCCTGCTGACCCGCGCCGGCGTCAAGGCGTCGGCGCTGACGGTGATGGCCGGGCATCTGCTGTGGGCGATGCCGTTCGCGTTCATCGTCATCCTGACAAGTTTCGCGGCGGTCAGGAATTCCTACCTGATGGCGGCGTCGGATCTCGGCGCCAGCCGCTGGCGGCAGTTTCGCGACATCACGCTGCCGCTGATCCGCCCCGGCCTGACCAGCGCCTTCATCTTCTCGTTCCTGCTGTCGCTGAACGAATTCACCCGCGCCTTCTACCTGGCCGGCCGGCAGAACACGCTGCCGGTGGTGCTGTTCGGCAAGATGAACTCGGGCGCGTCCCCGACGATCTATGCGATGTCGGGCGCGATCTTCCTGGTCTCGGTGCTTTGCGTTGGCGCCATCGCCGCGCGCGCCCTGATGGCGCGGCGGTGACGGCGGCCGTTCGCGATCATGCTAAGATGTAGGCCGTCTTGACGGTGGTGTAGAATTCGGCGGCGTAACGGCCCTGCTCGCGCGGGCCGTGCGACGAACCCTTGCGGCCGCCGAACGGCACGTGGAAATCGACGCCGGCGGTCGGCAGGTTGACCATCACCATGCCGGCCTCGGCATTGCGCCTGAAATGGGTGGCGTGCTTGAGGCTGGTGGTGGCGATGCCCGACGACAGGCCGAACGGCGTGTCGTTGGCGACGGCGAGGGCCTCGTCGTAGTCCTTGACGCGGATGACCGCGGCAACCGGCCCAAAAATCTCCTCGCGCGAAATCCGCATGGCGTTGGTCGCCTCGGTGAACAGCGCCGGCGCGAGGTAGAAGCCGGGCGTGTCGCGGTTCAGCACGTCGCCGCCGAACGCCAGCCTGGCGCCTTCCTTGCGGCCGATGTCGATGTAGTCGATGTCCTGGTCGAGCTGCGACCGGTCGACGACCGGGCCGATATGGACGCCGGCCTTCAGCGCGTCGTCGACGACCAGGCCCCGCATGCGCTCGCCCATCGCGGCGACGAAGCGGTCATGGATGCCCTCGGTGACGATGATGCGCGAGGAGGCGGTGCAACGCTGGCCGGTCGAAAAGAAGGCGGAGTTGACCGCCGCTTCGACGGCGACCGACAGGTCGGCGTCGTCGAGCACGACGAAGGGGTTCTTGCCGCCCATCTCGAGCTGGTATTTGCGATTGTGCTCGACCGATGCGGCGGCGACGCGCTTGCCGGTGCCCACCGAGCCGGTGAATGTGATGGCGTCGACGTCGGGGCTGTCGAGCATTGCCTGGCCGACGACCGAGCCCTTGCCCATCACCAGGTTGAGCACGCCCTTTGGCAGGCCGGCGCGATGCAGGATGTCGACGATGGCGTGGGCGCAGCCGGGCACGAGTTCGGCCGGCTTGAACACGACGGTGTTGCCATAGGCCAGCGCCGGGGCGATCTTCCAGGCGGGAATGGCGATCGGAAAATTCCACGGCGTGATGACGCCGACGACGCCGACCGGCTCGCGGGTGATCTCGACGCCGATATTGGGCCGCACCGAAGGCAGGATTTCGCCCGTCAGCCGCAGGCACTCGCCGGCGAAGAAATCGAAGATCTGGCCGGCGCGCACGGTCTCGCCGATACCTTCGGCCAGCGTCTTGCCTTCCTCGCGCGACAGCAACCGTCCGAGTTCGTCCTTGCGGGCGAGGATTTCGTCGGCGGTCTTGCGCAGGATGGCGTGGCGCTCGAGGATGCCGGAGCGCGACCAGGAGGCGAAGGCCGCCCTGGCGGCGGCGATCGCCGCCCGCGTATCCCCGGCGGAGGCGCGGGCATAGTCGCCGACGACGTCATTGGTGTTGGACGGGTTGATGTTGGCGACGCCGTCGCCGCCGACCCATTCGCCGGCAATCAGGTTCTGGTGCAATGTCATGGTTGTCGTCTTCCTTCAGATCAGGCGTCGCGCCGCGAGATTGCGCATAAGCCGCGCCGCGCCGAAGGTCCAGCGCGGACACTCGGTCGACAGCCTGACGGTGTTGACAAGCGCCCCCAGCCGGTCGTTGGAGATCGTCACCCGGTCGCCGAGCTTGTGCGTAAAACCCTGGCCGGGCGCGTCGCGATCCTCGACCGGCGCAAACAGCGTGCCCATGAACAGCATGAATCCGTCGGGATACTGGTGATGGGCGCCGATGGTCTGCGCCACCAGATCGAGCGGATCGCGGCTTATCTCTTTCATCGAACTGCGCCCGGTGAGGACGTAGCCGTCCTCGCCGTCGATCCTCAGGTCGAGTTCGGCATTGCGGACGTCGTCGATCGAATAGGTTTCGTCGAACAGGCGAATGAACGGGCCGATCGAGCAGGAGGCGTTATTGTCCTTGGCCTTGCCCAGAAGCAGCGCCGAGCGGCCCTCGACATCGCGCAGATTGACGTCGTTGCCGAGCGTCGCGCCCTTGACGCGGCCCTGGCTGTCCACCGCCAGCACCACCTCCGGCTCGGGGTTGTTCCATTTCGACGAGGGGTGCAGCCCGACATCTTCGCCATGGCCGACGGACGACATCGGCTGCGCCTTGGTGAACACTTCGGCGTCTGGTCCGATGCCGACTTCGAGATATTGCGACCAGACGCCTTCCTCGATCAGAGCCTGCTTGACCCTGGCCGCCTCGGGCGAGCCGGCCTTGAGATCGCGCAGACTGTCGCCGACGAGCGCCGTCACCCGTTCGCGGATCCTGGCGGCGCGCTCGGGATTGCCCGCGGCGCGCTCCTCGATCACCCGTTCGAGCATCGAGCGCGCAAACGTCACGCCGCAGGCCTTGATCGCCTGAAGATCGCATGGCGCAAGCAGCCGCGCCGCCGCGGCGGATTCTTGGGCGCCCGACATGATCGCCTCGAACGGGGCGATCTCGCGCCCGGGCATGGCCCGGACAAAGCCGACCGGGTCGTCCATCTCGACAAGATCGCGCATCGTCGGCGCGTCCTTGGAGGTGATGTCGAACAGCACGCCGGACCGGACGACGACGAGCGCCGGCCCCTGTTCGTTCGGCAGCCAGACGCGCCCCACAAAGGTCCCGGTCTCGTCGAGTTCCATTTCATGCTTCCCGTTTAAACGTCGTCCGCGCTCGAGGTGCGGCGAAACACCGTGAACGCCTTTTCAAGCTCGGGGTTGAGCTCCATGCCGAGACCGGGGCCCGGCGGCACGGTGATCATGCCGTTGCGCACCTCGGGCAGCGCCGTCACCAGATCGCGGTACCAGGTCTTGTAGAAGGCGCGAACGCTCTCCTGCACCAGCGCGTTGGGGGCGTTGAGCGACAGGTGCGTCGATGCGCCGAGCACGACCGGGCCGGTGCAGTCGTGCGGCGCCACAGGCAGATGCCAGGCCTCCGCCATCGCCGCGATCTTGCGCGCCTCCGACAGGCCGCCGCACCAGCTGATGTCGAGCATGACAACGCCGGCTGCGTCGGTCTCCAAGAGGTCGCGGAAGGCCCAGCGCGAGCCCAGCGTTTCCGACGCCGAGATCGGCGCGGGCGAGACGGCGGCATAGCGTTTCAGGCTGGAGAGGCTGTCCATCTTGATGGGGTCCTCGTGCCAGAAGGTCTTGTAGGGCGCGAGGGCTTTGGCGATCTGCATCGCCGGCAACAGCTGCCACATCGAGTGGAACTCGACCATGATGTCCATGCGGTCGCCAACCGCGTTGCGGATTTTCTCGAACGGCGTCAGTGCCGATTTCAGGTCGGGCAGCGAAATGTACTGGCCGCGCGACTTTTCCGCCGCGATGTCGAACGGCCAGATCTTCATCGCGGTGATCCCCTCTTCGAGGAGGGACAGCGCCAGTTCGTCGGCGCGATGCAGGAAGCCGTTGAGGTCGTCATAATTGCGCGCGCCGGACGGCGACAGATCGTAGTTTGCGGTCGTCTGGCCGGTCGCCTTCTTGATGTATTCGGTTCCAGCGCAGGTGTTGTAGGTGCGGATTTCCGAACGGCTGAAGCCGCCGAGCAATTGCGCGATCGGCTGGCCGGTCGCCTTGCCGAACAGGTCCCACAGCGCAATGTCGAAGGCCGAATTGCCGCGCACCTCGGCGCCGGAGGAGCGGAAGCCGAGATAGCCGACCAGTTCATTGGCCAGCAGATCGATCTGCAGCGGGTTGCGGCCGATCACCCGGGGGGCGATGTATTCATGGACATAGGCTTCTACGGTCCTGGCGCTGAAGAAGGTCTCGCCAAGACCGGTCAATCCCTCGTCGGTGTGGACCAGCAGCCAAAGCAGGTTCGGCCGTTCCGCCACGCGGACCGTCTCAAGTCTCGTGATTTTCATCGGCCTTCCCCCTATGCGATGCCAGCCGTGAGCAGCGCCTTGGCGCTCTCGTCGAAATGGCGGGCCATGAGCTGGCTGGCGGTCTGTGGATCGCCGGCAAGGATCGCCTCGGCCAACTCGATGTGTATCCGGTTCATGGCGTGCCGCTCGGCGTCGGAGGCGCGGCTGCGCCAGCCGATCGGCCAGATCTGCCGCGATACCCCCTGGAACGCCCCGACGATGATCGAGAAGATCGGGTTCCTGGAGGCGCGGGCGATCTCCAGGTGAAAGGCGAGATCGCTCTCCATGACCTTGTCGGCGTCGGCGAAATTGGCCTCCATCGCCCTGGCATGGCCAAGGATGGCGCGAGCCTCCGCGTCGGTTCGGCGAAGCGCCGCCAAGGTCGATGTGCGCATCTCGATGGTGCGGCGGACGTCGTAGACCTGGTTGATGTTGATCTGGGAAGTGTGAACGCCGTGCTCGATCATCAGGGACATCGCGTCGTGGTCGAGCTGCGCAACGGTGGCGCGCTTTCCCGCGCTGAGTTCGATCAGCCGCATCGTCGCCAGCGACCTGAACGCCTCGCGGACAACCGTTCGCGAGACGCTGAGTTCCTTCGACAGCGTCGCCTCGCTCGGCAGCCTGTCGCCGGGACCCAATTCATGGGTGCGGATGTGCCGGGTGATCGCGCCGATGGCGCTGCCGACAAGGCTGGTTGTCGCGTGCGGGTCGCCGGCTGCGGACACAGGGCTCATTCATCATCTCCTGAAATGATAAAAGCTGTATGACAGGATTTATCAGTTTGATTGCTAATTAATGCTCAGGCTGTGCGTCAAGAATAGATGCAAAGCGACAGCCAGGGAACTTGCAACAGTCGTGTTCGGGCGCTTTGACGGTGGGCGGCGACCGAGCGCCCGACATTGCGGGCCGGCGGATGGCGGCAGGACGCCGCCATCCGCAATCGCCACGATCGCGACCTCTATTCGCCGCGCAGTTTCTTCAGTTCCGCCATCATGCGGTCGACGACGTCCTGGCCGATGGTTGCGGCATGCTTCTGGTAGACCGGCTGGACCGCCTCGCGCATCGCAGCCTGCGCCTCCGGCGTCAGTTCGGTCACCTGCATGCCGGCTTCCTTGACATTGGCGAGCGACTTTTCGCCGAGCGCCCGGCTCGCCTTGCGCTGCACGTCGCGGCCGACTACGGCGCATTCCTGCAGCACCGCGTGCTCTTCCGGCGACAGCTGGTCCCAAAGCGGCTTCGAATACAGCACCATGAACGGCGTGTAGGCGTGGCGCGACAGCGTCAGATAATCCTGCACCTCGGAGAATTTCGAGGTGTCGATGGTGACGACCGGGTTTTCCTGGCCGTCGATGGCGCCGGTTTCGAGCGCGGTGAAGACCTCGCCGAATGCCATCGGCACGGCGTTCGCGCCCAGATTCTGGAAGGAATCGAGGAAGATGTTGTTCTGCATCACCCGCACCTTCAGCCCCTTGACGTCGTCGACGCTGGCGACGGCGTGGCGCGAATTCGTCAGGTTGCGGAAGCCGTTCTCCCAATAGGCGAGGTTGACCAGCCCGTATTGCGGCATCTTGTCGGAAATGAATTTGCCGAAATCGCCGTCGAGAATGGCGTCGGCTTCCTTCTCGTCGTTGAACAGGAACGGCAGGTCGAAGACGCCGAGCGCCGGCGCGATGCCGACCAGCGGCGAGGTCGAGGTGACGACCATTTCCTGGGTGCCCGAACGCAGCGCCTGGGTGGCGTCGAGATCGCCGCCGAGCGCGCCGCTCCAGAAGGCGGTGAGCTTCATCTTGCCGCCGGATTTTTCGGCCATGCAGGCGGTCATCGCCTTGACGCCTTCGCCGACCGGGTGGGTCTCGGCGACGCCGTTGGAGACGCGGATATTGCGCTCGGTGATTTCGGCGAAGGCCTGTCCGCCGACGACGCTGGCGCACATCGCGAGCGCAAGACCTTTCAGAATTCTGGTTGTCATAGCTTTCCTCCTTGGTTGAACTCTGGTTGTCGTTTTTGATTGAAGCTTCCACGGGGCGTCAGCGCAGCCACGCCAGCGGCACGAGGACGAGTTGCGGGAACAGGACGAGCAGGAACAGCACCGCGGTCTGCGCCAGCAGGAACGGCCACACGCCGACGATGACCTGGCCGAGCGGCACCCTCGACACGCCGCTGACCACGTTGAGCACGATGCCGACCGGCGGGGTGAGCAGGCCGATGCAGGTGTTCATGACGAACAGCACGCCGAAATAGACCGGGTCGATGCCGGCCTCGCGGATGATCGGCATCAGCACCGGCGTCAGGATCAGGATGGTCGGCGCGAGGTCGAGCGCAGTGCCGACAACGAGCACCAGCACCATGATGACGGCGAGCAGGAGCTTTGGCCGGTCGACCAGCGGCTGGATGACGTTGCCGATCTCCGCCGGGATGTTGGCGACGGTGATCAGCCAGGCCGAGACCAGCGCCGCAGCGACCAGGAACATCACCACCGCGGTCGTCTTGGCGGCGGTCAGGAAAATGCCGTAGAGGTCGCCGATCTTGAGCTCGCGATAGATCACCATGCCGACGAACAGCGCATAGACGGCGGCGACGACCGCCGCCTCCGTCGGGGTGAAGACGCCGAAGCGGATGCCGCCGAGCACGATGACGGGCATGACCAGCGCCCAGCCGGCGCGGCCGGTGGCCTTCAGCTTGGCGGCCAGCGGCTGGCGCGGCAGCACCGCGACGTTTTCCTTGTGCGCCAGGAACATCCAGATGAGGCCGAGCGACAGCGCCATCAGCAGGCCGGGGACGACGCCGCCGATGAACAGCTGGGTGATGGAGACGTTCGCCGCGACGCCGAAGATGATGTAGGCGATCGACGGCGGGATGACCGGCGCGATGACGCCGCCGGCGGCCATCAGGCCGGCCGCGCGCGGCACGTTGTAGCCGGCGTCGCGCATCATCGGGATCAGGATCGAGGCGAGCGCGGCGGTGTCGGCGGCGGCGGAGCCCGAGATGGACGCCATGACGACGGCCGCCAGCACCGCGACGATGCCCAGCCCGCCGCGGATGTGGCCGACACAGGCGATGGCGAATTCGACGATGCGCCGCGACAGGCCGCCGGCGTTCATGATCTCGCCTGCGAGCAGGAAGAACGGGATGGCGAGCAGGGTGAAGGTGTCGGCGCCGGAGATCATGCGCTGCGACACGATCTGGGTGTCGAAGATGCCGCCATAGGCCATCAGCGCGATGCCGCAGAAGATCAGGGCGAACGCGACCGGCACGCCGATCGCCATGGCCCCGAGCAGCGAGGCGAGGAAGACGACGATGGTCATTCGGCGCGCTCCCCGATCGACGACGCGTCGCCGGTCCTGACGGCGATCTCGTCGGCGCTGGCGCGCCCGGTGACCAGGCACAGCAATCTTAGCGCCACGGTCAGGCCGATGCCGAGGCTGGTGAAGAAGCCGATGCCGTAGATCCAGCTCATGCGGATGCCGATCACCGGCGCGGTCATCGAGGCGTTGATCGGGAATTGTTTCCAGGTGCCCCAGAAAAACGCGGCCATGCAGGCGAGGATGATGACGTCGCTCAGCACCATGCAAACCAGGCGGCCGGTCGGTCCGAACTGCTGCACCAGCGTCTCGACGCCGAGATGGGCGTTTTCGCGGAACGTCACAACGGCGCCGATAAAGGTCAGCCAGACGAAGAAATAGCGGGCCATCTCCTCGGACACGAGGATGCCGGAATTGAAGCCGTAGCGAAGCACGACATTGCCGAAGACCATGACGACCATACCGGCCAGCAAAATGACGAGCAGGCCTTCAAGCATCCGGATCAGAACATCGATCCCCTTCGCCATGTCGTGTTTCCTCCCCTGGAATGCGCGGTGCGCCGGCCTGTCCTCCCGGGCCGTTCGCGCCGGCGTTGTCTCTCCGGCCAGTCGACCGTCATGCCATCATGCCGGATTTGCCAATCCTGTATGATAGGTTTTGATAATCCAGTGTTAATTTATGCTAATCCTGTGTGTCAACATTGAATCTAGCGGTCAAAGACGCATCCTGTAAGTTGTGGGCGATAGTCGATTAGTCCGCAGGTTGAACGCACATGCGGGCGACACCGCTCATTCGGCCAGCGCCATCGGGCGGCCGGCGGCAACGGGCGATCAGGGGAGGGCGGCGATCAGGCGAGGGCGGCGGGCGCGTCATCGACGATGGCAGTTTGCGGTCAGGCTGGCGTCGCGGCGGAACCTTGCGGCGCCGGGCGTGTTGACCTGACAGCCGAAACCGGAGCCGTCCATGCGCAGCATCATCTATCTTGTCGGACTTGTGGTGGTCGTCCTGTTCATCCCATCGGTGCTCGGGCTGCGTTGACGCCGGAGGACGTCACGGAGCTTTGAGCACGTCGCGGATCATACGTTGGCAACGGTCGGCCATGAAATCGAGCAGCAGCCGCACCTTCTGGTCCTGATAGTTCTTGTGCGGATAAAGCGCTGCCAGTTGCACCGGCGGCGGCGGATTGTGCGGCAGGATGACCTGAAGCCGTCCCTCGCGGATGAACGGCTCGACCTCGAAGCGCGGCTTGTTGATGATGCCGTGGCTGGCCAGCGCCCAGCCGGTCAGCACGTCGCCATCGTCGGAATCGTAGGGCCCGCGCACGTCCAGCTTGACCCAGTCGTCGCCGATGCGCAGCGACCAGACGAGTTCGCGCACGCCGGGGTAGCGCAGCATCAGGCAGTCGTGCCCGTCGCTGACAAGATCGGCCGGCGTCGCCGGTTCGCCCTTGCGCGCCAGATAGGCGGGCGCGGCGACAAGCACCCGCTCGCATTCCATCACGCCGCGCATCTTCAGGCTGGAATCTTCCAGCACGCCGAGCTTGAAGGCGACGTCGATGCCTTCGCGCATGATGTCGACATTGTGGTCGGACAGGCGCAGCCTGACCTCGATATCGGGATAGCGCTCGCGAAACTCGGGAATGCCCGACGCGATCAGCCGACGGCCCAGGCCGAGCGGGGCGGTGACGCGGATGGTGCCGCGCGGCTTTCCCGACAGCGCGCTGACGGCGGCTTCGGCTTCGGTCACCGCGTCCATCACCTTGCGCGCGCCGTCGTAAAAGGCGCGGCCGTGTTCGGTCGGCGTCAACTGCCGGGTCGTGCGGTTGAACAGCCGCACGCCGAGATACCGTTCCAACTCCTTGATACGGTTCGACGCCACCGCTGGCGAGATGCGCATGTCACGCCCGGCCGCCGACAGGTTCTGCAATTCGACGACGCGGACAAAGACTGCGATATTGTCGAGATAGGCCACGGTTCCCCCTTCCGCATTCCTATGCAATCGGGGCCCGATTTTCCAGATTTTTTTGAAAGTTATCGGGCTTCGACGGTCTTCCCCATTGTGGTCGAGCCATTACACTGCCGGCAAACAGGGACGGACAATGTACGACTACGCGATTTTCTGGGAGTGGATGGGGTTCGCGGTGCGCTGGCTGCACATCGTTACCGCTATCGCCTGGATCGGCTCGTCGTTCTATTTCATCGCGCTCGACCTTGGCCTCAGGCAGCGGCCAGGCCTTCCCGTCGGCGCGCATGGCGAGGAATGGCAGGTGCATGGCGGCGGTTTTTACCACATCCAGAAATATCTGGTCGCGCCCGCCGAAATGCCGGAACACCTGACCTGGTTCAAATGGGAAAGCTACGCCACCTGGCTGTCGGGCTTCGCGCTTCTGTGCGTGGTCTATTACGCCGGCGCCGACCTGTTCCTGATCGACCGCAACGTGCTCGACGTGTCGCAGCCGGCAGCGATCGCGATTTCTGTGGCGACGCTGGCGCTGGCCTGGGTGTTCTACGACCTGATGTGCAAGTCGCCGCTGGCGAACAACGACACGGCGCTGATGCTGGTGCTCTACGCCTTTCTGGTCGCCATGGCCTGGGGCTATACGCAGGTGTTTTCGGGCCGCGCCGCGTTCCTGCATCTTGGCGCGATCACCGCGACGGTGATGTCGGCCAATGTGGCGATGGTGATCATCCCCAACCAGAAGATCGTGGTCGCCGACCTGATCGCCGGCCGCAAGCCAGACCCGAAATACGGCAAGATCGCCAAGACCCGGTCGCTGCACAACAACTATCTGACGCTGCCAGTCATCTTCCTGATGCTGTCCAACCACTACCCGCTGGCCTACGCCACGGAGTTCAACTGGGTGATCGCGTCGATCGTGTTCATCATCGGCGTCTTGATCCGGCACTATTTCAACACCGTGCACGCCCGCAAGGGCAATCCTCACTGGACCTGGGGGGCGGCGGCGGTGCTGTTCATCATCATGATGTGGCTGTCGACGACGCCGGCGGTGCTGACCGGCGAGAAAAAACTTTCGGCGATGGAGCAGAATTTTGTCGCCTCGGCGCATTTTCCGGCGGTGAAGGACACCGTCATCAGCCGCTGCTCGATGTGCCACACCGCCGAGCCGGTGTGGGACGGGGTGGCGTTCGCGCCGAAGGGCGTGCTGCTCGATTCCGACGAGACGATCGCGGCGCATGCGCGCGAGATCTATCTGCAGGCGGGCCGCAGCCACGCCATGCCGCCCGGCAATGTCACGATGGTGACGCCGGAGGAAAGGGCGCTGCTGACGGCGTGGTTCGAGGAAGCGCGGTGATGACTGCTGTCGGATTCGACCACGGACATTTATCCCCACCCCGTACCCCTCTCCTCAAGGGGGAGGGGGGCGTCAACGTCGCGCATTTCCCCTCCCCCTTGCGGGAACGGGTGCGGGGTGGGGGTTACCTCACAACATGACATCAACTCTCATCCGCGGGCGCACGCTGTCGTTCCGGCGCGAGCCGCAGGGCGCTGACGACGACGCGTCCTATGATTTTGAAGCCGATGGCGCGGTGCTGGTGCAAAACGGCAGGATCGCCGCCGCCGGGACCTATGACGACGTTCGCGTCGAGGCGGGCGATGATGTCGAGATCGTCGATCACCGGCCGCACCTGATCCTGCCCGGCTTCATCGACGCGCATCTGCACTATCCGCAGATGCAGGTGATCGCATCGTATGGCGCGGAACTGCTCGACTGGCTGACAAAATACACCTTTCCCGAAGAGGCGAAATTCCGCGACGCCCAGCACGGCCGGCGCATCGCGCGGCTGTTCCTCGACGAGGCGATCCGCCACGGCACCACCACCGTCGCCGCCTATTGCTCGGTGCACAAATCCTCCGCCGAGGCGTTTTTCGCCGAGAGCCATGCGCGCAACATGCTCAACATCGCCGGCAAGGTGATGATGGACCGCAACGCGCCGGAGGCGGTGCTCGACACGCCGCAATCGTCGTATGACGACACCAAGGCGCTGATCGGCGAATGGCACGGCAAGGGCCGCCAGCTCTACGCGATCACGCCGCGCTTCGCGATCACCTCGACGCCGGCGCAGATGGAGATGGCGCAGGCGCTGGCGCAGGAATTTCCCGACTGCCACATCCAGACGCACCTGTCGGAAAACCACGCCGAGATCCGCTGGAGCGAGGAACTCTATCCCGACGCAAAGGACTACACCGACATCTATGCGAGCTACGGACTGCTGGGGCCAAGGACGCTGCTTGGCCATTGCATCCATCTGTCGGAGCGCGAGGCCGACGCCTTGTCGGACACGGGCTCTGTGGCGGTGTTCTGCCCGACGTCGAACCTGTTCCTGGGCTCCGGCCTGTTCGACTACCACCGCTATCGCCGGCGCGCCAAACCGCTGCGGATCGCCACCGCCACCGATGTCGGCGGCGGCACCAATTATTCGATGCTGCGCACGATGGACGAGGCCTACAAGATCATCGCGCTGCAGGGCGAGAAGCTCAATCCGTTGCAGAGCTTCTGGCAGTTGACCCGCGGCAATGCCGAGGCGCTGTCGATCGCCGGGCGCGCCGGAACGCTGGAGGCGGGCACCGACGCCGATCTCGTCGTGCTCGACGCGGCGGCGACGCCGGCGACGGCGCTGCGCATGGAAGCGACCGGAAGCCTGTCGGAAGAACTGTTCCTGTTGCAGACGCTCGGCGACGACCGGGCGGTGAAACAGGTCTATATTGCGGGCAAAGCGTCGAAGACGGGTTGATTGGCCGGCCACCGCCACTAATGTCGCGGCCCCGGAGGAGACCATGGCCGAAACCGACGACATCAGGAAAATCATCGAACAGGAGCAGGCGCTCGTGTTTGCGTCATTCGATGAGGAGACCGCGTTTGCGCTCGGACTGCAATTGCGCCAGCGGGCGCAAAAAAACCGGCTCGTCGTCAACATCGACATCCGGCTGTGGGACCGGCCGCTGTTCTACGCGGCGCTGCCGGGCTCGACCGCGGCCAATGCCGAATGGGCGCGGCGCAAGATCAATTCGGTGCGCCATTTCCAAAAGCCGAGCTACCGGCTGTTTCTCGAAACCGGCGATCAGGTGGTTCCGGAACGGCATGGCCTCGCCAATGCCGACTTCGTCTTCGCCGGCGGGGCGTTTCCGATACGTCTCGATACCGGCCTGGCCATCGGCGCCGTGGCGGTGTCGGGCCTGCCGCAGCGCGAGGATCACAATCTCGTCGTCGCCGCGCTATGCGAGCATCTTGGACTTGAGGCGCAGCATCTCGCGCTCGGGGGGCATTAGATGCCGCGGCTGGCCGCGAACGTGTCGACCATGTTTGCCGATGCGCCGTTCCTTGACCGTTTCGCCCGCGCCGCGAAAGCGGGTTTCAAGGCGGTCGAGTGCCAGTTCCCGTATCAGTGGAACGCCGCCGACATTCGCGACCGGCTGAAGGACAACGACCTGCAACTGGCCCTGTTCAACCTACCGGCGGGCTACTGGGCCAAAGGCGAACGCGGCCTGGCGGCGCTGGCGGGACGCCAGAACGAGTTTCGCGACAGCGTCGGCCGGGCGCTCGACTACGCGCTCGACCTTGGCTGCCGCAGACTGCACGTGCTGTCGGGGACGGTTGCGGCGGGCGACGACGCGGAAGTGATGCGGCGCGTCTATGTCGACAATCTACGCTACGCGGCGCAGTTCGCCAGCCTGTCGCAGATCGAGGTGCTGATCGAGCCGATCAGCCGCGAAACCATGCCCGGCTATTTCCTCTCGTCGCTCGACATGGCCGCCGACATCGTCGACGAGGTTGGCGAGGGCAATCTGTTCATCCAGTACGATCTCTATCACCGGTCCTTTTCCGGCCCGGAACTGATCGGGCCGTACCAGACCTATGCCGAACTGATCCGCCACATCCAGATCGCAGGCTGGCCCGACCGGCATGAACCCGACAATGGCGAACTGGCCTGGCGCGAGACGCTCGAGGAGCTCGACGTGCTCGGCTATGACGGATTTGTCGGCTGCGAATATGCGCCCGCCGGCCTGACCGAAGACGGGCTGGGCTGGGCGCGCGGCTGGATAGATGGACCGCGGCGATGAATGCAATCGAGACGAAACGGTTTTTTGGCGCGCTGTTCGACAGGGCCGTTGCGGCGGCCGATCCCGAACTGACGATCCGCCGGCATCTGCCAGAAAAACCGAAAGGCCGAACGATTGTCATCGGCGCCGGAAAGGGTTCGGCGCAGATGGCGCAGGCGTTCGAGCGCGCATGGGAGGGGCCGCTGTCGGGGCTGGTGGTGACGCGCTACGGCTACGGCGCGCCGTGCGAGCGCATCGAGGTGATCGAGGCGGCGCATCCGGTGCCCGACGAGGCCGGGCTGGCCGGGGCGAAACGGCTGTTCGGGACGATTGCGGGACTTGGCTCGGACGATCTCGTGGTGGCGCTGATCTGCGGCGGCGGATCGGCGCTGCTGCCGTCCCCGGCGGGCGGACTGACGCTCGCCGACGAGATCGCCGTCAACCGGGCGCTGCTGGCGTCGGGCGCGCCGATCGCGGCGATGAACGCGGTGCGCAAGCACGTCTCGGCGATCAAGGGCGGCAGGCTGGCCGCCGCCGCTCATCCGGCGCGCGTCGTGTCGCTGGTAGTGTCCGACATTCCAGGCGACCAGCCGTCGCTGGTCTCGTCGGGGCCGACTGTGCCGGACGCTTCCACGCGGGCCGACGCGCTGGCTGTGGTCGAGACCTACAAGATGGCGTTGCCGGAAGCGGTGATGCGGCACCTGAATTCGCCGGCGGCGGATGCGCCGACGCCTGACGATCCGCGTTTCGCCCGCAACGAGGTCCATGTCATCGCGTCGGCTGCGCAGTCGCTGGAGGCGGCGGCCGCCGAGGCGCGACGGCACGGCGTCGAGGCGGCGATCCTGTCGGATGCGATCGAAGGCGAGGCGCGCGACGTTGGCATGGTGCATGCGGCGATCGCGCGCGAAGTGGCGATGCGCGACCGACCGTTCAGGAAGCCGGTAGTCATCCTGTCGGGCGGCGAGACCACCGTGACGCTGCGCGGTGCGGGCGGCCGCGGCGGACGCAACGGCGAGTTCCTGCTGTCGTTGGCGATCGGCATCGACGGCGTCGATGGGGTGGCGGCGTTCTCCGCCGACACCGACGGCATCGACGGGTCGGAGCAGAACGCCGGCGCGTTCGCCGACTGGACGTCGGTCGCGCGGCTGCGCGCCAGGGGGATCGACCCCAAGGCGCTGCTTGCCGGCAATGATTCCTGGGGCGGGTTCGACGCGCTGGGCGATCTGTTCCAGCCGGGACCGACCGGCACCAATGTCAACGACCTGCGCGCGATCCTGGTGCGCTAGACCGTTTCATGGCTAGATGGAAACACTCTGCCGGCGATGGATTGGGACAAGGTCGAGGGTTTTCGCGCAGGTCGGGCTGGTGGCCCGGCCAAGTGGAAAGCCGACGGATTTGGCCCAAACCGGCCCGGCCCACCGATCAAACCCCGCTGCTGCGCAGCGGGAGAAGTTTGATCGGCAGGGAAAATTTGTCTGTCGAATTGCGAATGGCAATTCGACGGGCAGGGTTTCCGTTTGGCGGACGCCCGGTTCGTCGAGCCGCTTGGCCGATGAATCACATCGACCTGCCCGTCTCTCCTGCCGGATCGCCTCGCCAAACGAGAAACAGAGCGATTCCATCTAGCCATGAAACGGTCTAACGCTTCAGACCTCGTGCAGATAGAGGTGGTAGTCGACCTCGGAGACGGTGCGGGCGACACGGAAATATTCGGCGCGCTTGATGGCGGTGAAGGTGCGGTGCATCTCCTCGCCGAGCGCGTCCTTGAGGAATGCCGAGGCAGACGCGGCCTCTATCGCCGAGCGCCAGTCGGCCGGCATGGCGCTGGACATGGCGGTCTCATAGCCGTTGCCGGTGGTTTGGGGGCCCGGATCGAGCCTTTCGTCCATGCCTTTGCCGATGCCGGCGATCACGGTGGTTGCGACCAGATAGGGATTGGCGTCGACGCCGGACGGGCGATGTTCGATGCGCCTGGCCCGGGCGTCGCTCTCGGGAATGCGCAGCGCCACCGAACGGTTGTTGACGCCCCAGGTGGGCGCAATCGGCGCGTAGGACTGCGACACGAACCGCCGCCATGAATTGGCGTGCGGCGCAAACACCAGCATCGATTCGGCCATGGTGGACGACAGGCCGCCGATCGCGTGCAGGATGTTGTCCGACCATTTGCCCGGCGTCGTCTCGGCAAACACGTTGCCGCCTTCGCCGTCGCGCAGCGACACATGCATGTGCATGCCAGAGCCGGCATATTTCTCGATCGGCTTGGCCATGAAGCAGGCGGTGACGCCGTGACGGCGAGCCTGGTGGCGCACGAGGCGTTTCAGCATGGCGAGGTCGTCGACGGCCCGCATCACGTCGGTGCGGTAGTTCAGCGTCAGTTCGTACTGGCCGGGCGCATATTCGGAGATCACCGTTTCGGCCGGCACCCCTTGCGCCTCGGCAGCCTTGTAGATGTCGTCGAACAGCGGCTGCATGCCGTGCAGATGGTCGACCGAATAGACCTCGGTTTTGCCCGAGGCGCGGCCGTCGAGAACCGCGCGCGCCGGCTGCACGCGGCCGTCGGCGTCGCGGTCGTTGGCGAGCAGAAAGAATTCGAGCTCGAAGGCGCCGGCGGGGAACAGGCCGCGCTGCGAGAAGCGGGACAGTTGGCGCGCCAGAGCATGGCGCGGGTCCGACATCATCGGCCGCCCGTCGAGGTGATACATCGTCATCAGCACCTGGGCGCGGCTGGTTCCGTGGACCGGAACCAGCGTACCGGGAACCGGCCAGGCCTTGAGATCGCCGTCGCCGGAATCCCAGATCAGGCCGGTTTCGTGGACGTCCTCGCCGGTGATGTCGAGGCCGAGGATCGAGATCGGAAAGCCGCGGCCGTTGCGGTAGATCGCTTCCAGTTCGTGGCGGCGCACGATCTTGCCGCGGCCGATGCCGTTGGCGTCGGTCAGCACGATGTCGACCGCCTCGATGTCGGGGTGGCGGACGAGGAAATCGCGGGCTTCGTCGGGCGTCGATCCGGAAGGGGAGGTCATGGGGTCGTCAACTCCGCGCAGATCTCGCCAAACGATTTCACCAGCCGGTCGACCTGACGTTTTTTCGTCGCCGGCGAGACCAGCATCATGTTGTGGAACGGCGCGATCAGCGAGCCGCGATTGACCAGCGCCAGGTGGATCGCCGCCTCGAGCGCCGGCGCGTGCGCGGCCTGGGCTTCGGCGCCGTTCCTCAGCGGGCCGGGCGCGCAGACGAATTCGACGCGCGCTCCGACGCGGGCGACGTGCCAGGGCAGGCCGGCGCGCGCGATCTGTTCGGCCAGCCCGGCCTCGAGCCGGGCGGCGAGCTTTTCCATATGGGCGTAGTTGTCGGCCGTCATCACCTCGTCGAGAGTGGCGCGCATCGCGGCGAACTGCAGCGGGTTGGCCGACAGCGTCGTGCCGATGCCGGAATAGCCGGCGGGCTTGGCGCGGCTGTAGGCGTCCCAGCGCTCGGCAAGCTCGGCCGAAAAGCCCCAGACGCTGGCCGCGACGCCGCCGGCGACCGGCTTGCCGAGCACAAAAATGTCCGGTTCGAGCCCAAAAGCCCGGGTGTAGCCGCCGCGACCGGTCGAGATCGTATGGGTCTCGTCGATCAGCAGCAGGGTTCCGGTCTCGCGGGTGATGCGGCGCAGTTCGGCGTGAAAGCCGGGGGCGGGCAGCACCATGGACGAGTTGGTCATCACCGGTTCGGCGACGACGCAGGCGACGTCGCGGTCGGCAAGCGCCGCCTGCAGCGCCGCCGGGTCGTTGAACTCGATGACCTTGGCGTCTTCGGTCAGATCGCGGACCTGGCCGGCCAGCCCGGGCTTGTTCACCGCCCTGCCGTCCTTCAGGCCGACAAAGGTTGCTTCCACCGCGCCGTGATAACAGCCGTTGAACACCAGGATCATCGGCCGGCCGGTGACGGCGCGCGCCATGCGCAGCGCGAAGCGGTTGGCGTCGGATGCGGTGGTGGCGATCTGCCATTGCGCCAGGCCGAACATGTCGGTCAGTTTCGCGCCAAGGCCGATGGCCTCGCGGCTCGGCAGCATGTAGGTGAGGCCGCGCTTGGCCTGCTTGCGGATCGCCCGGGAGACCGGCGGCGGCGAATGCCCGAACATCGAGCCGGTATCGCCGAGGCAGAAATCGTCGAGCCTGACGCCGTCGATGTCGACGATCTTCGCGCCCCTGGCTTTTGCGACGACCGGCAGGAACGGCATCGGCCAGTCGCGCATCCAGTGCAACGGCGCGCCGCCGGCGAAATGCGCCAGCCCGTCGCGCGACGCCTTGCGCGACAGCGGCCGCGCCCGGGCGAAGCTGGCGGTTTCGCGCGCCCGCAGCGCGTCGATGCGCTCGACCGGAACGCCGCCCAACACATTCCCGGACTGCTCAGCCACGCTTTGCTCCTCGCTTGCAGCGACTGATAGCTTTCCGGTGGAAAGGGCGCAATATCGACGCCGGTCGCTGCCGCTATGCCGAAATATCGATCACGCCGCAGTCGCCGCTCTCGGCACCGAAGGCGAGGCGGATGCCGGCTTCGTCCCAGCCCATCGAGGTGATCGCGCCCTTGCCCTGCCGGCGCAGCACGACTTCCTTCTGGTCGGCGATGCGGCCGGCCAGGATCATGCCGTCGGCGAAACCGATGGCGACGATGTCGTCCTTTGGATGGCAGGCGACCGCGGTGACCATCGAATTGCCGCGGGTGCCGAGTTCGACCGGGGCCTTGCCCATCGGGCCGTCCTTGGCCTGAAACGGCCATACGATCGCCGCGGGCGCGCCCGAACTCGCAAGCCAGCGGCCCTTGGGGCTCCACGACATCGACTTGACCTTGGCCGGATAGCCCGACATGCGCATGTGCTTGCCGTCGGCCAGCTTCCAGCCGTGCAGGGCGTTTTCCTGCATCGCGGTGACGACGAAATTGCCGTCCGGCGAAAAGGTGATGGCGGTGTGCGCGCCGTCCCATTGCAGTTCGGTCGGCTTGCCGTCGGTCGCGGGAAAATGCAGCGTCGCGCCATTGTAGCGGGCGACGCCGATGCGCATGCCCTTTGGCGCGAACGCCACGCCTTCGACGGTGCGCGGGTGCTCGAAGGATTTCTTCTTGCCGTCGCCAAGCCGCACATGGGCGGCGCGGCCGACGCCCCAGGCGACCGCGCCCTGCGGGCCGGCGGCGACCGAAGTGACCCATTTGCGCGGGTTCTCGGCGATCAGCGCGACGGTTCCGTCCGCCGAGGTTGAGACCACCTTGCCGTCCTCGCCGCCCGAGAGCAGCGACGCGCCGTCAAGCGAGACAGTCGCGCACACGAGTCCGTCATGGGCGGTCGACGATTTGTGGCCGTGGTCGAGCCGGTGGACGAGGCCGTCGGCGAACGCGAACACCGGCACGTCGGAGACGAAGGCTGCGGCGACGCAATGGCCGTCGAGATCAAGCGGGGCGACTGTCGGCATCGGCGGATTGTTTCCTGCGGCAACGATCGCCCTTCCTTGCGCAGGACGACCGCCATTTCAAATGGAATTCGGTTGCGCGGCGGCCGCTCACGCCGCTTGGCAGGCCTCGAAGGTGCGCTTCAGCCGTTCCCGGTCGAGGTCGCGGCCGATGAAGACAAGCCGGCTTTCATGCGTCTCGCCATCCTTCCAGGGGCGCTGGTGGTCGCCTTCGATGATCATGTGCACGCCCTGGACGACGTAGCGGTCCGGATCGCCCTTGAGCGCGATGATGCCCTTGAGGCGCAGGATGTTGGGACCTTCGGTCTGGGTGATCTTCTCGATCCACGGGAAAAATTTCTTCGGGTCCATCTCGCCGGCGCGCAGCGATACCGATTTCACCGAGACGTCATGGATGTCGGAGGCGCCGTGATCGTGGTGATGATGGTCATGGTGATGGTGATCGTCGTCGGCGTCGAGGAAGTGCGGATCGCTTTCGAGCGCGCGTGAAAGATCAAACGCGCCGCGGTCGAGCACTTCGGCCAGATCGACCGCCGAGCGTGAGGTGCGGTGGATGCGGGCGGTGGGATTGATGGCGCGCACCAGGCCCTCGACCTTGGCCAGTTCGTCGGGCGTGACGAGATCGGTCTTGTTGAGCACGATGACGTCGGCGAAGGCGATCTGGTCCTCGGCTTCCTTCGAATCCTTCAGCCTCAAGGGCAGATGCTTGGCGTCGACCAGTGCGATGACCGCGTCGAGCCTGGTCTTGGCGCGCACGTCGTCGTCCATGAAGAACGTCTGCGCCACCGGAGCCGGGTCGGCCAGGCCGGTGGTCTCGACCAGGATGGCGTCGAAGCGGCCGGGCCGGCGCATCAGGCCCTCGACGGTGCGGATCAGATCGCCGCGCACCGTGCAGCAGACGCAGCCATTGTTCATCTCGTAGATTTCCTCGTCCGACTCGACGATCAGGTCGTTGTCGATGCCAATCTCGCCGAACTCGTTGACGATGACCGCGTACCGGCGGCCGTGATTCTCCGACAGGATGCGGTTGAGCAGGGTCGTCTTGCCCGAACCGAGATAGCCGGTAAGCACGGTGACGGGGATTTGCTGGCTGGCTTCTGGCATGGGTCCATGGCTCGTTTGATGCTGTTGGCGCTGATATAGGACGTTGGCCGCGCGATTGCACCTGCGGCCTGAGCAAAGCGGTTTCGCCCGGCTGTCATGCAACTGAAATATTCCTCTGCAAAATACCCGCCGATCGAATAATGTTGCCGGCAAAGCAGACCGCGAACCACATTGGACGAAGCGATGGCCAAGGCAGGCAAGAAGGACACGTTGGCCCGGTTGCAGTCGACGGCGCGGCTGGCGCGCACGGCGCTGGCGTCGCGGCTGTTGTCGCACGGCTTCTATGCCGGCCAGGACCAGATCATGATGGCGCTGGACCGCGAGAACGGCCAGACGCCGGGCCAGCTCGCCAGCCGGCTGGGCGTTCGACCGCCGACCATCACCAAGACGATCAACCGCCTGCAGGCGCAGGGCGTGCTGGAAAAGCGCTCGTCGGAGAGCGATGCGCGCCAGTCGCACATTTTTTTGACCGAAACCGGCGCGCAGGCGATCCGGGCGATCGAGAAATCGGTGCGCAAGACCGAAAAGCTGGCGCTCAAAGGGCTCGACAAGAAGGACGTCAAGGCGCTGTCGAAATTGTTGTCGAAAATCGAGGCCAATCTGTCCGAACTCGAGGTTGACGGCCCCGACGAGGATGACGCCGAAGAGAGCTGAACCGGCCGACGGGCGCGGATCGCATTGCGCCAGCACCGGTTCCGGCTTGCATGACGTTGCCGCATGGGTGAAACAGGCCGTCCCGCCGATGCGAAAAGGTCCGTCGACCATTCCCGACCCCGCCCCCGAACAGCCGACATCCGCCACGGCCATCAGTCTCGTCCTGACGAGCTGCCTGCTGTTTGCGCTGCTTGACGCCTCGGCCAAATATCTGGTGCTGGGCGGCATGTCGGCGCCCTTCGTGGTGTGGGTGCGTTTCGCCGTGCACCTCGTGCTCGCCTTCATCCTGCTGCGCGGCTGGTCGAACAAGCGGCTGTTTGCCTATCAAAACCTGCCGGCGCAGATCCTGCGCGGCTGCTGCCTGTTCGGCTCGACCATCTTCAATTTCCTGGCGCTGAAGACATTGCCGCTGGCGGACGCGGTGACGATCAATTTCTTCGCGCCGATGGTGATCACCGCGCTCGCCGGACCGCTGCTCGGCGAATGGGCGGGATGGCGGCGCTGGCTGGCGATCGGGGTGGGCCTGATCGGCGTGCTGGTGGTGACCAGACCCGGCTTCGGCCATGTCGGCATCGGCCACGGATATGCGTTCCTGTCAGTGCTCAGCTATTGCTGCTATGCGATCATGACGCGGTCGATGAGCCGGACGGAGACGTCGGAGAGCCTGATCTTCTATTCGGCGCTGACGCCGGTGGTGCTGTTTTCACCGTCGATCCCGCTCGCCGCCTCGATGCCGCCAGACCTGTTGTCTTGGGTGCTGCTGCTCGGGCTGGGCGTGTTCGGCGGCCTCGGCCACTGGCTGGTGATTCAGGCCTACAAGCGCGCGCCGGTGTCGGCGCTGGCGCCCTATCCCTATTCGCAGATCGTCTATGCGGTGGCGCTCGGCTATCTGGTGTTCGGCGACATCCCGGACCGCTACACCGTCGTCGGCGCGGCGATCATCATCGCCAGCGGCCTCTACATCGTGCGGCGCGAGCAGACCTTGCGCAAGGCGAGCTACAGCGAGCCCAACGCCGAAGCGCAGGATCTCGCAAAAAAGCTTTGATTTCCGTCGTCGGGCTGCCTAAACAATTTAAAAAATTAAATTTGCCGGAGGCGGGACCTGGCCCAGAAGATCAAGCTCTCGACGATTGCCGACGCGCTTGGCGTTTCGACGGCCACCGTGTCGCTGGCGCTGCGCGACAGTCCGCTGGTGGCGGATGCGACGCGCGACCGGATCAAGGAACACGCGCGCGAGATCGGCTATATCTACAATCGCCGCGCCGCCAGCCTGCGCACGTCGCGTTCCGGCATTGTCGGGGTGGTGGTGCACGACATCATGAACCCGTTCTTCGCCGAAATCCTCAAGTCGATCGAGCGCGAACTCGACCGCAGCCGCCAGACATTCATCCTGTCCAATCATTATGACGACCTGGAGAAGCAGCGCACCTTCATCGACACGCTGCTGCAGCTCGGCGCCGACGGCGTCATCATGTCGCCGGCGATCGGCACGCCGCGCGAGGACATCAACACCGCCGAGGACAACGGCCTGCCGGTGGTGCTGATCGCGCGTTCGGTAGAAGGGGCGCGCGCGCCGGTCTATCGCGGCGACGACGCCTTCGGCATCGGGCTCGCCACCAACCATCTGATCTCGCTCGGCCACAACCGCATCGTGATGATCGGCGGCACCGACCAGACCTCAACCGGCCGTGACCGCTATCGCGGCTATGTGCTGGCGATGGAAAAGGCCGGGCTGACGGTCGGGCCCGACAGCCGCATCGCGGGACCGCGCACCAAGCAGGGCGGCTTCGAGGCAGCCACCCAGTTCCTGGCGATGAAGGAACGGCCCACCGCCGCGGTGTGCTGGAACGACCTGGTGGCGATCGGCCTGATGAACGGCATTGCCCGCGCCGGGCTGACGCCCGGCGTCGACGTCTCGGTCACCGGCTATGACGACCTCGAGGAAGCCGAGATCGCGACGCCGGCGCTGACCACGGTGTGGAATGGCCAGCGCGAGGTCGGTCGCCAGGCGGCGCGGGCGCTGCTCGACAAGCTGGCCGGCGTCGACCCTGGCCCGGTGCACGAACTGATCCGGCCGGAACTGCACGTTCGGCAGTCGACCGGCAAGCCGCGCTGATGAGGATCGGTCGCATCGCCGACAGAGCTGTAGACGACAGGCGATAAAATCTGCTATCTGGTCCGACCAGACTATTGCATCGGCCAGAAAATCGGAATCGCTTTTCGAAAGCACGATGCAGCAGAGTCAAAGTGTTGGAGCGTCCTTTGCGCGTCCAGTCGGACGCGCGGCGCTCTAGCTGCAAGGATTGACCGTGACCTCGTCTCTGCCGGTGGACCTGACCAAGCTCGACGCGTTGATGGAGGAGGCGAAGCTCGACACGCTGCTCGCGACCTCGAAACACAATGTGCAATACCTGCTGGGCGGATACCGCTTCATCTTCTTCCGGGCGATGGATGCGATCGGCCACAGCCGCTACCTGCCGTTCCTGATCTACGCAAAAGGCAAGCCCGCCCGGGCAGCCTATGTCGCCAACCGGCTGGAGGCCGGCGAGCACGCCAACGCGCCGTTCTGGACGCCCACATTCCTGCCGGTCGCGTGGGGATCCGTCGATGCCGCAAGAGCCGCCGTCGAACATCTGAAGGCGAGCGGATTGACCAGGGGCCGCATCGGCATCGAGCCGTCCTTCCTGCCGCTCGACGCCTGGCGCATTTTGCAGGACGCCTTGCCCGATGCGACTTTCGTCGATGCGACAGGGGTGCTGGAACGGTTGCGGGCGATCAAGTCGCCGGAAGAACTGGCGCTGCTGAAATACGCATCCGAGATGATCACCGACTCCATGCTGGCGACGTTCCGGGGGGTGGCGGAAGAGGCGAGCAAGGCTGAAATCGTCGAGTTCCTGCGCCGCGAGGAGACGAATCGCGGCCTGCAATTCGACTATTGCCTGATCACCGTCGGCGAGAGCCTCAACCGCGCGGTGTCGCCGCAGACCTGGGGCAAGGGCGAGATCATGTCGCTCGATTCGGGCGGCACCTATAGCGGTTATATCGGCGACCTTTGCCGCATGGGCATCCGCGGCAGGCCGGATGCCGAACTGACGGACCTGCTGGCCCAGGTCGATGCGGTGCAGCAGGCGGCGTTGGCGAAATGCGCGCCCGGCATATCCGGCGGCGACATGATCGCCGCCGCCGAAGCCGTGCTGAAATCGTCCGGCGCGGCAAACTGCACCGATTTCTTCGTCCATGGCATGGGTGTCATCACGCACGAGGTCCCGTTCCTGATGACCGACCATCCGGTCGCCTATGAAGGCGTCGACGCGGCGCTGCCGCTTGAGGCGGGAATGGTGCTCTCGGTCGAAACGACGATGCAGCATCCGACCCGCGGCTTCATCAAGCTGGAAGACACCGTGGCCGTCACGGCGGCCGGCCCGGAACTGTTCGGCGAGCGCGGGCGCGGCTGGAACGAAGCGGGCTGACGCCGGCCCCGGACACCGGCGTCATCGCAGGCTGGTCTGACCAAAATGCGCTGGCGAGGCTATCGACCGGTTCGACGCGCCTTAGCCGCCGGCCTTCACAAGCCTGAAATCCGGCAGGTCGCGCAGCGCCAGTTCCGGCCCGGCGGGCGAATAGACGACAAACAACTGCATCGGCTGGGCGCCGGTGTTCAATGTCGAGTGGAAGCGGCTGTCGGGCACGAACACGGTGCAGCCGGGACCGACCTGACGGGTCACAGGTGAGCCGTCATCGTCCTCGACCATCTGTTCGCCGGTCCCGGAGATCACGAAGATGATTTCCTCGGAACCCGGATGATTGTGCCGGGCGTGGCCCTGGCCCGGCGGCAGGTCGACGACGCCCGCCGAAAACTGCGTCGCGCGGTTGACCTCGGGCGCGCAGGTGAGGGCGAGGCGGCCCCAGTCGAAGGCGAAGGCGTCGACGTCTTTCGGATAGACAAAAAATCTGTCGGGCGCGGACATGGTCTTCTCCTCAAAACGAGATCGATTTGAACTTGCGCGTCTGTTCGGCGAGCGCGGTTTCCACCGGCAGCCGCTCCATCGAACTCGCGCCATAAAAACCGTGGCAGTTCCGGGTGCGTTTGAGCACGTAGTCGGCGTCGTCGGGCATCGCGATCGGTCCGCCATGGCAGAGCACGATCACGTCCCTCCTGACCCGCATGGCGGCGTCGGCGATGGCGTCGATCTCGGCGACGCAGGCGTCCAGCGTTTTGGCGCTGGTGGCGCCGATCGCGCCGCCGGTGGTGACGCCCATATGGGCGACGACGATGTCGGCGCCGGCCTTGACCATCGCCTCGGCCTCCAGCGGGTTGAAGACATAGGGCGTGGTCAGCAGGTCCAGCCGGTGCGCCTCGCCGATCATGTCGACCTCGAGCCCGTAGCCCATGCCGGTTTCCTCAAAGCTCTGGCGCATCGCCCCGTCGAACAGGCCGATGGTGGGAAAGTTCTGGACGCCGGAAAAACCCATCTCCTTCAGTTCGGCGAGAAAGCGCTGCATCAGGACGAAGGGGTCGGTGCCGTTGACGCCGGCCAGCACAGGCGTCGACTTGACGACCGGGAGAACCTCGACCGCCATCTCCCTGACGATTTCATTGGCGTTGCCATAGGCGAGCAGCCCGGCGGCCGAGCCGCGGCCCGCCATGCGGTAACGGCCGGAATTGTAGATGATGATCAGGTCGATGCCGCCGGCCTCCTCGCCCTTGGCCGACAGGCCGGTGCCGGCGCCGCCGCCGACTATGGGGATTCGGCTGTCGACCATGGAGCGCAGGCGGGAGAGGATGTCTTTGCGTGGAATTGCCGGCATGGGACCCTCAAGCTTGAGCGATCGAGTGGAAGGCCGCGACGGCGGCCGAAGCGAATTCGAGGTCGTTAATGTGGCAGGGCAGCCGCTCGATGCGTCGGCGCGCCGTCTTTTCAAGTGTCTCGTCCAGGGCGTCGAACAGCGCCGCATCCGCCTCAGGGTCGAAGAACGGCCCACCCTCGATGTCGAGCGCCGACACGCCGCGTTCGGGTATCAGCAGCCGCACGTCGCCGTGGCATCGATTGAGCCGGCCGGCGATCCAGGCGCCGATCTGGCGGCATTCCCGCGCCGTGGTGCGCATCAGCGTCACGTTGGGATTGTGCTTGTAGAAATTGCGGCCGCGATAGTTCGGCGGGATGGTTTCGGGGGCCCAGAAATTGACCATGTCGAGCGCGCCGACGGAGACGACGCATGGCGCGCCGGTGCGGGCGATCGCGCCGAAACGGTCTTCCGTCGCCGGCAGCGCGCCGCCGAGCAGCAGGTCGCAGACCTCGGTGGTGGTGATGTCGATGACGCCCGATATCAGGCCGCTGTCGACAAGCTTTTCCATCGAGCGACCGCCGGTTCCGGTGGCGTGGAACACCATGCAGTCGGCGCTCTGGCGCAACCGGGCGGCGATCGCCGTCACGCACGGCGTCGTCACGCCGAACATGGTCAGGCCGATTGCAGCCTTGCCGGCCTGTACGGGGGCAGGGGCGTTGGCCATGCCCGCGATGGTCTGGGCGGCGTTGTGAAGGATCACCCGGCTCAACCGGTTGAGACCGGCGAAATCGGTGACCGACGGAAACATGACGATGTCGGAGACGTCGACATAGGGCGAGACGTCGCCGGAGGCGAGCGTCGAGACCATCACCTTGGGAATGCCAAGCGGCAGCGCCCGCATGCCGCGCGTGACGATCGACGTGCCGCCTCCGCCGCCGATGCCGATGACGCCGTCAATGTCCGTCCGGCCGATCATGAAACGCTCGAACGCTTCGCCCATGGCGGCGACGGCCGCGCCCCTGTCGTTGATCGAGAGCACGGCGTCGGCCCCGGCGGGATGGTGCGAGGCGACGTCGCTTGCGGCGAAGTCGACCGCAACCGTCGGCGCGCGGGTTCCAACGTCGACGCGCGCGACCCGCGCGCCGGCCGCCGCGATCGTGTCGGCCAGATAGGCCAGTTCCTCGCCTTTGGTGTCGGCGGTGCCGACAACATAGATCCGCTTCATGGGCGTCTCCTCCCGATGCCCGGCCGATGCCCCGGCGCCAGGCGCCAAACCGGGCGCGCCTCACGCCATCTTGAAAAAAAATGAGACGCGAGTATCGTATTGATATGGAAATCTCACGTCAATCCGTTCCATCGCTCGAGCCGCGCAAGGGGCCGCGCGCCCGCACGGCCAGACTGATGCTGGCGACGGCGACGGAGTTGATGCAGCAGGGCCTGACGCCTTCGGTGTCAGAAATCGCCGAGGCGGCCGGCGTTTCGCGCGCCACCGCATATCGCTATTTCCCGAGCCAGGCGGCGATGGTGCAGGCCGTCGTCGATGCAGGCCTGGGGCCGATCCTGCAATGGTCGTCGCGATCGACCGATCCACAACGCCGCGTCGTCAACCTGATCGAGATGTCGCTGCCCCGGATCGAGGAATTCGAGGCGACGTTCAAGGCGGCGCTCAGGCTGTCGCTCGAGCAATGGTCGCTGCGCCAGGCGGGAGCGCTCGGAGACGAGCCGGAATTCAAGCGGGGGCACCGCATCGAACTGCTGATGAACGCTCTGAGCCCGCTTTCTGGGCGCGTGCCGGCGCGCAAACTGGAGCGGTTGGCGCAGGCGCTGTCGCTGGCGTTCGGAGTCGAGGCGTTGATTGTGCTCAAGGACATCTGGGGTCTGGACGGCAAGGAGGCGTTGTCGGTCGTGCGATGGGCAGCCGAGACGCTTGTCAGGGACGTTGCCGCGCAGGCCGAGGCCTAGGACGCGCTATCTGCCCGCTCTGGTTCGACCAAATTTGGCAATTATGGCGAGCAAATGCAATAAAACTTGACGGTCTCGCATATTTGGTAATACCAGTTAGGTCAAATACGGGCCGATGACACGCGCGGGAGGAGTTCGCTGCCTGTCAGGATTTGGGCAGATCCGTATTGATGGCTGCAAATTTTGAGCCGCCCGGGCCGCAACCGAAGCGGTCGGGGCGGATGGACCTAGAAGCGCTCAGGGAGGAACCAAAATGCGCACACGGCTTACTGGCGTGATCGCCGGACTTGCACTTTCCCTTTCATTTTCGACGTCGGTCATTGCGCAGGAGTTGACGATCTTCTGGGCGGAATGGGATCCGGCCAACTATCTGCAGGAACTCGTCAACGAGTATGAGAAGGAAACCGGCGTCAAGGTCACGGTCGAAACCACGCCCTGGGCGGATTTCCAGACCAAGGCCTTCACCGAATTCAACGCCAAGGGCTCGGCCTACGATTTGATCGTCGGCGACTCGCAATGGCTCGGCGCCGCGTCCGAAGCCGGCCACTATGTCGACCTGACGAAATTCGTGCAGGACAACAAGGTGCTCGAGACGATGGCGCCGGCCACCGTGAAGTTCTATTCCGAATATCCGGGCAACAGCGGCAAATACTGGTCGATCCCGGCCGAGGGCGACGCGGTCGGCTGGTCCTACCGCAAGGACTGGTTCGAAGATCCCAAGGAGATGGAAGCCTTCAAGGCGAAATACGGCTACGACCTCGCGCCGCCCAAGACCTGGAAGGAACTGCGCGACATTTCCGAGTTCTTCCACCGGCCCGACCAGAAGCGCTACGGCGTCGCGATCTATACCGACAATTCCTATGACGCGATGGCGATGGGTTTCGAGAACGCGCTGTTCTCGTTCGGCGGCGATCTCGGCAACATGGAGACCTACCAGGTCGAGGGTTACATCAACTCCGACAAAGCGGTCGCAGCGCTCGACGCCTACAAGGAACTCTACAAGTTCACGCCTCCGGGCTGGGCCAAGACGTTCTTTGTCGAAAATAACCAGGCGATCACCGAAAACCTCGCCGCGATGAGCATGAACTATTTCGCCTTCTTCCCGGCGCTGGTGAACGAGGCGACCAACCCGAATGCGAAGTCGACCGGCTTCTTCGCCAACCCGGCGGGACCTGGCGGCGACCAGTACGCGGCGCTTGGCGGGCAGGGCATCTCGATCGTGTCCTATTCGCAGAACCAGGAAGAGGCGTTCAAGTTCCTGCAGTGGTTCATCAAGGACGAGACCCAGAAGAAGTGGGCCGAACTTGGCGGCTACACATGCAACAAGGCCGTGCTCGAGTCGGCCGAATTCCAGAACGCGACGCCTTACAACAAGGCCTTCTACGACACGATGTTCAAGGTGAAGGACTTCTGGGCGGTGCCCGAATACGCCGAACTGCTGACCGCGCTCAACCAGCGGATCTATCCGGCGGTAGTCGGCGGCGAAGGTACGTCGAAGGAAACGCTTGACGCGCTGGCGGCCGACTGGACTGCGACGTTCAAGAAATACGGCCGCCTGAAGTAGGCGTCCTCGAGGCGGGAGGGGCGCCGAAACGCCCCTTCCGCGCATTGCTTGCCCTGAATGAAAGGACGCAGCGACGTGGCGACCGAAGTCATGACCCGGCTCGATCCATCATCGCGCGCTGCATCGCGCGGCATGAGCGATCTGGCCATCCGCAACCTCTTCATCATTCCGACGATCGTGTTCCTGATCGTCTTCAACGTGTTTCCGCTGATCTATTCGCTCGGCTATTCGTTCACCGATTTCCGCGCCTCGACCAATGCGCCGGCAAATTTCGTCGGGCTGCAGAATTATCGCGAGCTGCTCAACGATCCCTTCATCTGGAACAATTTCTCGATCACCGCGAAATATGTGATCGTTTCGGTGGTCGGACAGGTGATCGTCGGCTTCGGCACGGCGATGCTGCTCAACCGCTCGATCCCGATGAAGGGGCTGCTCACCACGCTGTTGCTGCTGCCGATGATGTTGTCGATGGCCGTCGTCGGCCTGTTCTGGAAACTGCTCTACGATCCGTCGTTCGGCATCATCAACTACGCGCTTGGGCTCGGCACATTCGAATGGCTCGCCAACCCGAACATGGCGCTCTACGCCGTTGCGCTGACCGACATCTGGATGTGGTCGCCCTTTGTGATGCTGCTGTCGCTGGCGGGGCTCTCGGCGGTGCCGAAACATCTCTACGAGGCCGCCGCGATCGACCGCGCCGGGCCGTTCTACACCTTCTTTCGCATCACGCTGCCGCTGGTCGCGCCGATCCTGATGATCGCCGTCATCTTCCGCACGATGGAAGCGTTCAAGACGTTCGACCTCGCCTATGTGCTGACCAGCCAGCCCACGACCGAGGTCATCTCGATCCGGCTCTACAAGATGGCGTTCCAGGAATGGCAGACCGGGCGCTCCTGCGCACTGGCCTATATCGTGCTGATCATGGTGCTCGCCATCACCAACATCTACGTCAAATATCTGAACAAGGTGAAGGAGCGATAGGATGGCCGCCGTCACCACAAAGACCGAACGCGGCCTCAACCGCCTGGCGATCGCCTCGGTCCTGATCATCACGCTGATCTTCCTGGCGCCGATCTACTGGATCGCCTCGACGGCGTTCAAGCCGCGCAACCTGGCGACGACGGTGCCGCCGACGGTGGTGTTCACGCCCGAAATCTCGCCCTTCGTGAAACTGTTCACGCGCCGGTCGCAGTTGCGCACCCAGCCGACGCCCGAAGAATATGCGGCCGCGCCATGGTGGGAGCGCATGGTGTTCGACGGCGGCGAAAAGGTGGTGCGCTCCGGCAAGGGCGAGGTGCAGTGGTCCGGCTATCCGAGCCGCTTCATGAACTCGCTGATCGTCGCGGTGGTGTCGACGGTGCTGGCGGTCGGCATGGGCACGTTCACCGCCTATGGCTTCTCGCGTTTCAAGGTGAAGGGCGAGGGGGACCTGCTCTTCTTCATCCTGTCGACGCGCATGCTGCCGCCGGTCGTGGTCGCCATCCCGATGTTCCTGATGTATCGCGTCGTCGGCCTCAACGACACGCATCTCGGGCTGATCATACTCTACACCGCCTTCAACCTGTCGTTCTCGGTGTGGCTGATGAAGGGATTCATGGACGAGATACCGAAGGAATACGAGGAGGCGGCGCTGGTCGACGGCTATACCCGCATGCAGGCCTTCTTCAAGGTGGTGCTGCCGGAGGCGGCGACCGGCATCGCGGCGACGGCGGTCTTCTGCTTCATCACCGCCTGGAACGAATATGCGTTCGCCTTGATCATGACCAACCGCCGCGCCCAGACCGCGCCGCCCTTCATTCCCTCGCAGGTGGGTTCCGGCTTGCCGGACTGGACGGTGATTGCGGCCGGCACGTTCCTGTTCCTGCTGCCGGTGGCGATCTTCACCTTCCTGCTTCGCAACCACCTGCTGCGCGGCATGAGCTTCGGGGCGATCCGCAAATGATCTCCTCCGTAAGACTGCAACGCATCTCCGAAGTTGTGATGGTGCTCGGCATCGTCTTCCTGTGCCAGCCGTGGAACCTTTTCCTGCACCGCTACGGCCTGACCGTGATCATCGTCGGGCTGGTGACCTTCATGTGCACCAACTGGTTCGGCGGCGAAAAGGCGGCTGTCGTGCCGGACGACGAGGACGCGGAGGAGACCGGTTCATGACGTCGATCGACCTGCGTAATGTGCAGAAATTCTTCGGCTCGGTTCAGGTCATCAAGGACATGAACCTGAGTATCGAAGACGGCGAGTTCATCGTGCTGCTCGGTCAGTCCGGCTGCGGCAAGACCACGACCTTGCGCGCCATCGCCGGGCTGGAGACGATCGACGACGGTCAAATCCTGATCGACGGAGCGCCGGTCCAGGATCTCAAATGCTCCGACCGCGACATCGCGATGGTGTTCCAGTCCTTCTCGCTCTATCCGCACATGACGGTTTTCGAGAACATCGCCTTTCCGCTCCGCGCGACCGGCATGAACCGGACTGACGTCGACAGCAGGGTGCAGGAGATCGCCGGCATCCTGCGCATCTCCGGACTGCTCAACATGCGGCCATCGTCGCTGTCGGGCGGCGACATGCAGCGCGTGGCGATCGGGCGGGCGCTGGTGCGCAAGCCCAAGGCGATGCTGATGGACGAGCCGATCGGCGCGCTTGACGCCAAGCTGCGCGAGGAAATGCGCGCCGAAATCAAGCGCCTGCACATCAAGCAAGGGTCGACCACGATCTATGTGACGCATGACCAGGTCGAGGCGATGAGCCTCGCCGACCGCATCGTGATCATGCATGAAGGCAAGCTGCAGCAGGTCGGTTCGCCGACCGATGTCTATGTCCATCCCGCCAATCTGTTCGTCGCGCAATTTGTCGGCAGTCCGGTGATGAACATCGCAAGCGCAGATGTCTCGGCTCGCGGCGACGGCGCAGCGGTGGCGCTCGGCGCCCAGACGTTCGATTTTCCGAAAAAGCTGATCGGCCAGCTCGACGCCGCCGGCGCCAAGGGGCAGACAATATCGCTCGGCATTCGACCAGAAGGCGTGCTGCTGGCCCATGACAAGACGGAAGGCTTTGTCGCCACCGAGGCGCAGATGATCGAACCGCTGGGCTCCTATGACATTGTCGACCTAAGCGTCGGCGAGCAGATGCTGCGGGCGCGCACCAGTTCTGGTTTCGTCGGCAAGGCGGGCGATCGCGTGTGGGCGCGCATCGACCCGTCGCAGGCGCATTTCTTCGACAAGGCCAGTGGCCGCAGCCTGGGCGTGAGGCTCTGATGGCGCATATCGAACTGAAAAACGTCACCAAGGTTTTTGGCGGCCATACGGCGCTGAACAACCTCGACCTGACGATCGAGGACGGCCAGTTCTTTGTGCTACTGGGCGAGACCGGCGCGGGCAAGACGACGACGCTGCGCCTGATCGCGGGGCTGGAGAAGCCGACCTCGGGGCAGGTCTTCATCGACGGCGTCGACGTCGCCGACTGGAGCGCGGCCGAACGCGACGTCGCGCTGGTGCTGCAGCAATATTCGCTCTATCCGCGCTACACGGTGCGCGAAAACCTCGAATTTCCGCTCAAGTCGAAGCTGCGCCGGGTTGCCGAAGAGGAGATCAAGGATCGCGTCGCGCGCGCGGCCAAGACCCTGCGCATCGAGCACCTGCTCGACCGCAAGACCGACCGCCTGTCGGGCGGCGAGATGCAGCGCGTCTCCATCGGCCGCGCCATCGTGCGCAAGCCGCGCGTCTTCCTGATGGACGAGCCGCTGTCGGCGCTCGACGCCAAGCTGCGCGAGTCGCTGCGCACCGAACTGAAGGATCTGCAGCGCCGTCTCGGCGCGACGTTCCTGTTCGTGACCCACGACCAGATCGAGGCGATGTCGATGGGCGACATGGTCGGCGTGCTCAATCAGGGACGGCTGATCCAGGTCGGCAAGCCGAAGGAGATTTATGACAATCCGCGCGACACATTTGTCGCCAGTTTTGTCGGATCGCCGCCGATGAACCTGATCCATGGCCAGCTGTCCAAAGGGCGCGCGATCATGACGGCGAAGCAATTCGAATTGCCTTATGCCGGGCCGGTGGCGGCCGGGACGGGAACCGACGGGCGGCCGCTGATTTTCGGTATTCGTCCCGAAGATCTGTCGCTGGAGCCAGACGGCCCGGTGACGGCGCGCGTGCACGACGTCGAGGATCACGGCGTCGAGAAGATCGTGACGCTCAAGGTCGGCGATACGACATTGCGGGCGACGGTGCCCGCGCGCACCCAACTGAAGATCGACGAAGACGTGCGGTTCGCCTGGAACGCCGACAAGGTGGCGATGTTCGACCGCAAGAGCGGCGTCAGCCTCAGGCACGCATAGATCAGCTTCGGGTTCAGGCCGGAAAACGCTTTCGATAGGCGTCGAGCGCTTCCAGGTTGCGCAGATTTGCCGGCAGGTCGCCGCGCAGCACCTGCAAGGTCTGTTCGACCGCGCCAACGCCCATGCGCATCATCGATTCATCAGTGATGCCGGCCAGGTGCGGCGTCAGGATGACATTGTCGAAGCCGAAATAGGGGTGATCGGCCGGCAGGGGCTGCTGGCTGAAGACGTCGAGCGCCGCGCCGCCGATGCGGCCGTGGCGCAGCGCCGCGATCAGCGCCGCGGTGTCGACGACGCTGCCGCGGGCGATGTTGACGAGGAAGCCGTTCGGCCCGAGCGCCGCGAGTTCGTCGGAGGAGACGATGTGACGGGTCGCCGCGCCGCCCGGCAGGGTGAGGACGAGCACGTCGGCCCAGGCGGCGAGATCGGCCACCGAGGCGTGGCGCGGATAGGGGCTGCCCTCGATCGGCGAGCGGTTGTGGTAGGCGATCGACATGCGGAAGGCCTCGGCCCGCCGGGCGAGCGCCGAGCCGATGCGGCCGAGGCCGACGATGCCGACCNNCGTCGAGCGCCGCGCCGCCGATGCGCCCGTCGCCTAGCGCGTCGATCAGGCCCCGATCGTCGATCACCGGGCCGCGCGACACATTGATCAGCAGCGCGCCCGGCTTCATCAGGCCGATGCGGCGCGCGTCGATCAGGCCGCGGGTCTCGTCGGTCAGCGGACAGCACAGCACAAGAATGTCCGACGCCGCCACGACTTCGTCCAGCGCGGCGAAGCGGACGCCTTCGGCCTGTCGGGGCGAGCGGTTGTAGGCCAGCACGTTCATGGCGAAACCGTGCCGGGCGATGCGGGCGATCTCGCCGCCGACATTGCCGTAGCCGACAAGGCCGATCGTCCTGCCGCCAAGATCGGAGTTTGTGTCGGCATGGGCCCGGCCCGCGGCCCAGCCCCGGCCCCGCAGGTCACGGTCGATGCGCCGCAACTGCCGCAGCAGCGCCAGCGACGTCATGAAGACATATTCCGCCACGGTCGAGGCGTTGACGCCGGGCACGTTGGCGATCAGCACGCCGGCGCGCGTCGCCTCGTCATAGGGGATCATGTCGATGCCGGCGCCGTGCCGGATCGCGCAGCGCAGCCGCGGCGCCCTCGCGAACAGCGCC
>DDFA01000095.1 GCA_002336975.1 Phyllobacteriaceae bacterium UBA1940 | reverse complement strand
GGCCGCATCAACGCGATCTGTTCCGACCACACCCCGGTGGATGACGACGCCAAACAGGCGCCGTTCAGCGAATCCGAACCCGGCACCACGGGCCTGGAGCTGCTCCTGCCCCTGACCCTCAAATGGGCCGAGGAACACAAGCTGCCGCTTCTCGACGCGCTGGCCCGGGTAACCTCTGATGCCGCCAGGATTGCCGGCATCGCCAAGGGCGGCCACCTGTCGGTCGGCGCCCGGGCCGACGTCTGCATCTTCGACCCCGATGCTTACCAGCTCATCACCCGCAGCATGCTCAAGAGCCAGGGTAAAAACACNNCCCTTCCTCGGTCTTGAGTTGCCTGGCCGCGTGCGTTACACACTGGTCGAAGGCAGCTTGATGTACGAGGCGAGTCACTACGCAAAGGGCTGAGTCCTTTCACTATCTGCTTGAAAAACGGCGCCGCCAGGCGCCGTTTTTCATGTCGGCGTCCGGCTCTGCTCACCCGAAAAAGACAATCGGGAAACAATCTTTGACGAACTTTCCCCCGCATCGGCCGATATGAGATGAACTGGTGCATTGCACAACCGGTTCAGCGAAAACAAACAATCCATCGTCAGGGCCAAACGCGCGCAGGCCCCTCGGGAGAAGAAGAATGATCAGTGGCTCAGTCGAACAGGCAGCGGAGCGTCTTCGCAAGGCCGTCCCCATCATGGTTAAACACGGCATCCCGGTAACCCCCCTCAACTATGCCCTGTGGTACACCTACGTGGCCAATGAGGACCCGGANNCGCGCCGAAGGTTTGTTTCGGGAGCATATTTCCCCCACTGGCGACCATGAAGCCACCCTCGCCCGAATGAAAAACGACCTGGAAAAGATGGTGCACGGCATGGGCACGGATCTCCACGTCACCATCGCCGGCACCCGGTCCTTCAGTTCCCTGCTGGACGAATGCAGCCGTGACCTGCGCAGCCCCACCGTCAGCAGCACCAGCATCGACGACGTATTCGGTACTGTCGAAAAACTGCTGCACGGCTCCACCGCCATGCAGGAAAACACCAGTCGTTTCGAACATCGCCTCGGCTCTACCAACCAGGAGATCAATCGCCTGCGTACCGAGCTCGAATCCCTGCGCCAGAACGCAATGCACGATGAACTGACCTGCGTTTACAACCGCCGCGCCTTTGACACCGAACTTGCGCAGTTCATCGGCAATGGCAAGCAGGGTCCGGCTATCCACCTGGGCATGCTCGATATCGATCACTTCAAGCAGTTCAATGACAACTTCGGCCATCCCGTGGGCGATCGTGTTCTGCGGCTGGTGGGCAATCAGCTAAATGCAGTCGCCAGGGTCGGCGTGTCCGCCTACCGATATGGCGGCGAGGAGTTCGCACTGATCTTCTGCGGCGGCACCGCCGAGCAGGCCCACGAACTGACCGAAACCCTGCGCCTGTCGATCGAGCGTCTGGTCCTCAAGGACAGTCGTAGTGGTGAACGCCTGGCCAGCATCACGGCCTCCATCGGCCTTGCCAGTCGCCAGACAGGAGAGACGGCCGCCGATCTGCTCGATCGTACCGACCAGGCTCTGTACCGCGCAAAGAACAGTGGCCGGAATCAGATCTGCCGCGTCTGAGCGCCGGCCACCGCAGCGCAGCCGGGTCAAGCGCCACGCAGGCGCCGGATGCGCTCGACGCTAAGGGGATGGCTGGAGAAGTAATCCACGGACGAGGCGCCCGACCTGCCATCCCCCGCGAGCTTGCCAACGTGACTCGCCTCCATGCGCTCCAGCATGTCCGCCAAGCGTGCCGGTGGAATGCCGTTTACATTGAGCATTTGCGCAGCAAAATCGTCCGCCTCGGTTTCGAAGGCACGAGAATAGCGTGCCCGGGACAAGGCCGCGGGCACACCGGCAAGAACAGTACTGACGTCTCCTATATACCAGGCCGTCACCAGCCCCACGATCGAACCCTCCATCATCAAGCGCAGGCCGTGCCGGGCCTGTACATGGCCGAGTTCATGGGCCAGTACACCAAGGATCTCCTCATCGCTGCCGGCCAGCGCGATCAATTCGTCGGTAACCAGGATGATCCCGGACGGCAAGGCAAAGGCATTGGCCCCGAGCGAGCGCGCCGAGCGGAACTCAAGCCGGATGGCGAGCCGCCCTGCATCAGGCGGCAGCAGCAGCGCCGAAAAGCGTCGGGTCAGCGCCACTTGCCGGGAAGCCGGCAGGAGGCTTGGCTTCAGAACAGTCCCGTCGAGCGTCTTCAGCGTGTCTGCGCTTAGCTTGTCAAGCAGACCCTGAGGCGCCTGCGCCGCTGCCTGCCGGGCCATCCACGGCACAAGCCATTCATGCCCCGCCAGGATCAGCAACACCAAGGCAAACAGGGACAACAGCATCGCCCGCATCGAGAACTGCCAGCGCACCAGGCAGGACTCCCGGTGCCCCCCCGCTTCCAGCAACAGCCCGAGCCCTGCCAGATCACTCACCTCACAATGCGTACCGTCCGCAAAGGTGATCACTCGAGGCGCACTACCCAAGCGCTCGGAGACCCGCAGGGTTTCAGGCAGCGCCTCCCTTTCCACCCCGTCCCCATGCAGGCGGAGGCGCCCGTTTGCCAGGCTCAGGGACACCGCATGACGACGAGAGGAACTGCCGTCGTAATAGATCGCGGGGACTNNTGATGTCGGCACCACTGTCCGCAAGGAAACCGTCGAGATCGTCCCCGGGAATCATCGATATGCACTCAAGTCGGTATTTCATCAAACGAACTTCGGCAAAGGGCCGATACAGGCCGAGGGTGAAAATGACGCCGAGCAGGTTGGTGATGGCGATAAAGGCCAGACGACGGCCGGACACCCGGCTTTCGAAGCGGTGCGGGCCAACCCTGATGCCGTTCCAGACGACATTCTGCACATGTGCAGCAGTAAAGGGGCCAACTCCCAGCAATGCGATGAAAAAGCCGAATAAAAGCAGCATGCCGGTACCAACCATTGCCTGCCGACCCAAGAACATCAGACCTCCAAGAAGCAGGACGGCAACAAGCGCCAGCGCAGCCCCCAGATAGATCTGGTAAAAGGCGCCAATGCGTGCGTGGCATTCAATATTACTGCGGCCAAAAGCGCTGTTGCCATACTGATAGACCTTGAACTGCCGCATCCACAGCGGAAACAACAGCCCCAGCGACGCCGCGACGGCAAGCGGCAAGGCCAGAAAAACCACATAAGCCTCACCGAGCGAACCACGAAATGCAAAACGCAGCCCCCGGTGGCTGCTGTTACGGAGCCTGAAACGCAAGGAGCGGTGCATCAGCCAGGGGAAAATCGCCATCAGCAGCAGGACGCTCACCACACCCAGCATCGGCGAGAGGCCCCCTGAAAACTGATAGGTCAGCAGCATCATCAAGGCAATCGTGCGCCCCTTGAGGATGGCAAACGGCTCGCCGTGATAATCAAAGCCGGCACCGGCAAGGGACGTATGGCGGTAGAAAAAATGCATGCGCCGCACTTTTGCCCAGGCCGAATAAATACCGAAAGTAACAATGGTGAGCAGAAGGTTGACGATCCAGATTCCAAAATAATCCTTCCCGTTTCCAGTAAAAGAAACGGGAATGGCGGTGCGCCCGTATTCCATAGCACTATTCGAGAATAAAATTTAATGACATATTATATTTGCTTACCACGAAAGCATCTCAAAAAAAGAGCCCGGAGTTTTCGCTCCGGGCTCTCCAGTCTGACTTGGCCTGCGCTCTACTTCTTATCGCCCTGCAAGGCCTTTTCAAGAGCCTTGGCCGCATCGTCACTCTCAGGGGCATCAAACTGAAGCGGCGTGTCGTCCGGAGCTTCGCCGTCAGGGATGACAATCTCGACCTTGTCGGTATCCACATCCATCTGCTTGTCGAGCCCCATCGTCACCAGTTGCGGAAAGAGAATGATGATTCCGACCATGATTATCTGGATGATCACAAAGGGCACCGCGCCCCAGTAGATCTGGGTCGTCTTGATGGACGGCGGGGCTACCGAACGCAGATAGAACAGCGCGAAGCCGAACGGCGGATGCATGAACGAGGTCTGCATGTTGACGCCCAGAAGCACACCGAACCAGATCAGGTCGATGTCCAGCTTGGCGGCGGCGGGGGCCAGCAACGGCACGATGATGAACGCCAGCTCGAAGAAGTCGAGGAAGAAGGCGAGGAAGAACACCAGCACGTTGACGGCGATCAGGAAGCCGGTCTGGCCGCCGGGCAGCGACACCAGCAGGTGCTCCACCCACAGATGGCCGTTGACGCCGTAGAATGTCAGCGAGAACACCCGGGCGCCGATCAGGATGAACATCACGAAGGCCGACAGCCGGGTGGTCGAGGCCAGGGCCTGCCTGATGACGTCGAGCGTCAGCCGGCCCTTGGCGGCGGCCATGATCATGGCGCCGACCGCGCCCATCGCGCCGCCTTCGGTCGGCGTAGCGATGCCGAGGAAGATGGTGCCGAGCACCAGGAAGATCAGCGCCAGCGGCGGGATCAGCACAATGATGACCTGCTGCGCCAGCCGCGACATCAGGCCCAGGCCCATGGTCTTGTCGGCCAGCGCCACCACATAGATGACGACGATGCCGACGCAGGCGCCGAGAATGTCGGCGTTCTCGCCATGCGTCGGGTAGAGCCAGACATGGGCGCCGTAGGCGACCGCCGCCGCCGCCGCCAGCGCGACGAACAGGCTGGTGACGCCCGACCCGAGGGTGCGGGCCTCCGGCGGCAATGCGGGCATCGATTTCGGCCGGATGATCGACATCAGCAGGACGTAGCTCATGTAGATGCCGGTCAGGACGAGGCCGGGGATCAACGCGCCCGAATACATGTCGCCGACCGAACGGCCAAGCTGGTCCGCCAGAACGATGAGGACCAGCGACGGCGGGATGATCTGCGCCAGCGTGCCAGACGCCGCGATCACACCCGATGCGATGCGGCGGTCATAACCGTAGCGAAGCATGATCGGCAGCGAGATGAGGCCCATGGCGATGACCGACGCCGCCACGACGCCGGTGGTGGCCGCAAGCAGCGCACCGACAAAGATGACCGCATAGGCGAGGCCACCGCGCACCGGGCCGAACAATTGCCCGATCGTGTCGAGCAGGTCCTCGGCCATGCCGGAGCGTTCGAGGACGATGCCCATGAATGTAAAGAACGGGATCGCCAGCAGCGTCTCGTTGGCCATGACGCCGCCGTAGAAGCGTTCCGGCAAGGCGTAGAGCAGCGGCCACGACAGCGAGATCGTGCCGTTGGACAGCGGCGCCAGTTCGACGCCGATGAAGAAGAAGAGCAGACCGTTGGCGGCCAGCGCGAACGCTACCGGATAGCCGATCAGCAGGAAGACGATCAGGGAGCAGAACATGATCGGCGCCATGTTCTGGGCGATGAACTCCATCATTTGTTGAGCTCCCCGGCCAGTGTCTTGCCTTCAAGTTCGGCCGTTTCATGCGCCGAAACGAAGGGGGTCGGGTCCTCGATGACGCCGCGCATGATTGCGATCTTCTTGATGATCTCAGACACGCCCTGGATGCCGAGCAGCAGGAAGCCGAGCAGCAGCATCAGCTTGGCCGGCCAGATTATCAGGCCGCCGGCGTTGGTTGACACTTCGCCCGAGCGGAACGACAGCAGGAAGTAGGGGGTGAAATAGTAGATCATCAGGCAGACGAACGGCATCAGGAAGAACAGATGGCCGAGGAGATCGATCCAATGCTGCACCCGGCGCGACCAGAGCCCGTAGATGATGTCGATGCGGATATGCTCGTTTTGCCTGAGCGTGTAGGCGGCGGCGAGAAGAAAGGCCGCCCCGAAAAGATACCACTGCGCCTCAAGCCACGCATTCGACGACATGTTCATCGTCTTGCGCACAACAGCATTTACCGCGCTGATGATGATCGACACCAGAATGAGCCAGCCGACGGCCTTGCCGACAGTCTCGTTGAATCGATCAATCAGGCGCGAGAGCCTAAGCAGCCCCGCCATCTGGTCACCTCCCTTGTGGTCCGCCACCGCCGATTGCCGGTCTGATGTCGAACGTCCCAAACCATTGGCCCGCTCAGGCAGGCGCAACAAAACCCGCCGCAAAAAGCGACGTCGGTCGCTGCTTAGCAGCTTTGAATGAAATGCAACAGGACGGTAGAATCACTTTAGCAGGCTGTGGAAAATCTCGGACCGGACCGCGCGCGTCAGCCGGTTTTCAGGTCATTTCGGTTTCAGGCGGCGGGTGCAGCACGAATATGGCGATTAGCGCGCTGAAGACCGCCGCGTCACGCCACTCCGAGGGGAAGTAGCCCGACCAGAGCGCCTCGGCGATCCCGATCGAGAATGCGCCGACCGCCGCCGCGAGCGGCGAGCGGCCGGAGCCGAAGGCAGCGACGAACAGTACTTTCAGGCCGAAGAACAGGCCGGTCTCGAAACTGATATTGCCGTAGTGGACGGCGGCCAGCACGCCGGCGACGGCGGCGAACAGGCCGCTGAGGACCGCCGACGCACGAAAGACGCGGCCGGCGTCGACGCCGCACATCGACGCCGCGAGAGGATCGTCGCAGGTGGCGCGCCACTGCCGGCCGAAGCGCGACCGGCTCATGAACGCCGCGCCCGTCGTCAGCAGGGCGAGCGCGACGAGGATGTTGACCAGTTGCACCAGCGTCAGCGTCACCGGGAAGTCGGCGGCGCGCCAGAAGGTGACGATCGTTGCCGACACCGGCGACAGCCACATGTCTCGATTGTCGAAGGCGAAGCGGCCCAGTTCGCCCAGCACGATGGCGACGCCGAGGGTGGCGACGATCACCGCGTTGGGCGCCTGGCGCGCCAGCGGTCCGGTGATCGAGCGGGCGACGGCATAGGCGGCAAAACCCGCCGACGCGAGCGCGACGGCGGCGGCGAACGCGATGGTCAGCGGCAGGATCAGCCACAGCACCAGCCAGGCATAGGCCGCGGCGAGGATCGTCACCTGGCCGCCAAGCGCAAACAGCGCGCCGTGCGCCAGGTTGGCGCGGTTGAGCAGCCCGTTGGAGATGGCGTAGCCGAAGGCCAGCACGGCGTAGAGCGCCCCGACGTGGCAACCGTTCAAGATCTGCTGCGCGAAATAGGCCATGGGTTTGCGAGTTGAGCCGCGATGCCGGAAACTGTAACCTGAACCGACCGATTGGAGCAGGCCGGTGCCGACTATTCTTCGAGTTGGAGGACGCGACGCCCCGAGAGCGGCCCGCCTGATGGCGGTCGCGCTTGTCGCGGCCGTCGTCGTCGCGGGTTGCCGCGACACCGGGCGCGACGGCGCGCTGTTCGAAATTGCAGGAAAACTGTTCGTCTTCAACTACCGGGTCGCAACAGCCACCTATCTGGTCAATCTCAAACAGGTGTCGCCGCTTCCCGAGGGGCTGACCGCGGTCGCCAGTTTCGAGGACCCGGCCGGCGGCGACGCGATCGTGGTCCGGCAGAAGGTCTGGCCGCGGCTCGACAAGACGACGCTGGAGAGCCCGCCGGTGCGCTGCATCTACAAGGATGTGCCCTACCACGTGACGATCTCGATCGAGGCGGCCGACGGCGCGGTGCGCCAGACCATCGAGACGACGCTGACATCCAATGCAGACCAGTCGGTGCTGCCCGACCGGCCGCTGGTCGTCGGGCCGGCCTATGCGCCAAATCCCGAACTGGCGGGCAAGCCGTCAGGCAAGCTCGGAACGACCAATGAGGCGGGCTGCCCGCCGCGTCCCTCCGCCGGCTGATCCGGCTTTCCCCAGCGGGCTGCCGGCGCCCGGCGAAAGTGTTTGACCTTGTCCGGCTTGATTGGAACACTGGACACGGAGGACGGCGTCGCGCCACATGGCCGCGCCAGCGGGAAACGCAATGACGCTTCACAACGTATCGCTCGACGACAAGTTCGACCTGTCGAAAGAGCGCATCTTCATCTCCGGCGCCCAGGCGATCGTGCGCATGCTGTTGATGCAGCGCGAGCGCGACCGGCGCGCCGGCCTCGACACCGCCGGCTTCATCTCGGGCTATCGCGGCTCGCCGCTGGGCGGGCTCGACCAGCAGCTGTGGCGCGCCCGCCGCCAGCTGGAGCAGTCCAACATCGTGTTCCAGCCCGGGCTCAATGAAGAACTGGCCGCCACCGCCTGCTGGGGATCGCAGCAGACCGAACTGCTCGGCGAAGGCAAGCATGACGGGGTGTTTTCGGTCTGGTACGGCAAGGGACCGGGCGTTGACCGCTCGGGCGATGTGTTCCGCCACGCCAACCTGGCCGGAACCTCGAAACATGGCGGCGTGCTGGCGCTGATGGGCGACGACCACACCGCCGAATCCTCGACCAATGCGCATGCGACCGAATTCCTGTTCGTCGACACGATGATGCCGATCCTCAATCCGGCCGGCGTCCAGGAGTTTGTCGACTACGGCCTCTACGGATTCGCCATGTCGCGCTTCGCCAGCGTGTGGACGGCGATGAAATGCGTCAAGGACAACATCGAATCAACTGCGTCTGTCGACGTGTCGCTCGACCGGCTCAACATCGTCTATCCCGAGATCGACCTGCCGCCCGGCGGGCTCAGCATCCGTCACGAGCTCGACCAGCTCGGGCAGGAGGCGCGGCTGCACGAATACAAGCGGACGGCGGCGGCCGCCTTCATCCGCGCCAACGGGCTGAACCGGATCGTCTACAAGGGCGGCGCGCAGGCGAAGCTCGGCATCATCACCGTCGGAAAGTCCTTCCTCGACGTGCGCCAGGCGCTGGACGACCTCGGCATCGACGAGAAGAAGGCGAACCAGATCGGCCTGCGCCTGTTCAAGGTCGCGGCGCCCTGGCCGCTCGATTTCGAACATATCCGTGAATTCGCGCGCGGGCTGGAGACGATCATCGTCGTCGAGGAAAAGCGTTCGCTGATCGAGGTGCAGGTCAAGGAGGACCTGTACGGCGCCAAGGACCAGCCGGCTGTGATCGGCAAGAAGGACGAGCGCGGCGCGTGGCTGTTTCCGGCCAAGGGGGCGCTCGATCCGAACGACATCGCGATTGCGATCGGCGAGCGCGTGCTCAAGACCATCGGCCGCAACGAGGAGATTTCGGCGCGGGTCAAGCAGTTGCGCCAGTTCCAGGCGATGCTGGCCGACACCAGGGACGTCGCCAACCGAACGCCCTATTTCTGCTCCGGCTGTCCGCACAATTCGTCCACCAAGGTGCCTGACGGATCGTTGGCGGCGGCCGGCATCGGATGCCATTTCATGTCGCTGTGGATGGACCGCAAGACGGTCGGGTTCACCGCCATGGGCGGGGAGGGGGCGCAGTGGGTCGGCCAGGCGCCGTTTTCGAAGCGCAAACACATTTTCCAGAATCTTGGCGACGGCACCTACAATCATTCCGGTTCGCTGGCGATCCGGTTCGCGCACGCGTCCAATGCAAACATCACCTACAAGATCCTCTACAACGACGCGGTGGCCATGACCGGCGGCCAGCCGCACGAGGGCGGTCTGAAATCCGACCAGATCGCGCGCCAGGTGCGCGCCGAAGGCGTCGAGCGCATCGCCATCGTCACCGACGAACCGGACAAATATGCCGGCGTCGCCGAGTTCCCGCCCGGCGCGACGATCCACCACCGCGACGATCTCGACGCGGTGCAGCGCGAACTGCGCGAGGTTCCGGGCGTCTCGGTACTGCTCTACGACCAGACCTGCGCCGCCGAAAAACGCCGCCGCCGCAAGCGCGGCGCCTATCCCGATCCCGACAAGCGCGTCATCATCAACGAACTGGTGTGCGAGGGCTGCGGCGACTGCGGCGTCAAGTCGAACTGCGTGTCGGTGCAGCCGGTGGAGACCGAATTCGGCCGCAAGCGCCGCATCGACCAGTCGAGCTGCAACAAGGATTTTTCCTGCGTCAACGGCTTTTGCCCGTCCTTCGTCACCGTGCACGGGGCGAAGCTGCGCAAGGCGACCGGGGTCGCCGCGGGCGGCGATCCGCTCGCCGGGGTGCCGGCGGCGCAAACGTTCAGGCTGACCCGGGCCGGCTGGTCGTCGATCATCGACGGGATCGGCGGCACCGGCGTCGTCACCATCGGCGCGGTGCTCGGCATGGCGGCGCATCTTGAGGGCAAGGGCTGCGGCATGATCGACATGGCCGGCCTGGCGCAAAAGGGCGGGGCGGTGTTCTCGCATGTCCGCATCGCGCCCACCCCCGACGATATCAACGCCATCCGGGTCTCGGCCGGCAAGGCCGACCTGATCCTGGGTTGCGACCTCGTCGTGTCCGGCTCGAAGAAGGTGCTGGCGTCGGCGCAGGACGGCAGGACGATCTTTGTCGTCAACACCGCCGAGGTGATGCCGGGCGATTTCGCCCGCAACGCCGATTTCTCGCTGCCGACGGAACGGCTGAAGAAGGCGATCCGCCAGGCGGTTGGCGAGGACAGGGCGTATTTCTTCGACGCGACGACGACGGCGTCGGCGCTGTTCGGCAATTCGCTCGGCGCCAACATGTTCATGCTCGGTTTCGCCTGTCAGCATGGCGGCCTGCCGGTATCGGCGGAAGCGGTCGAGCGCGCCATCGAGCTGAACGGCGAGGCGGTGGCGATGAACCAGTCGGCGTTCCGCTGGGGCCGCCGTGCGGCGCACGATCCGGACGCGGTGCGGGCGTTGGTCGATTCGGCGCGCGGACCGGCGAAAAAGGCGTTCGCCACGTCGCTCGACGAGATCGTCGCGGTGCGGGCCGAGTTTCTCGCCGGCTACCAGAACGCCGCCTATGCCCGGCGCTATGCGGACCGGATCAATCGTCTGGCCGCCGCCGAGCGTCGCGCAGGCGGCGGCGAGACGCCGGTGTCCATGGCGGCCGCCCGTTATCTGTTCAAGCTGATGGCGATCAAGGACGAATACGAAGTGGCGCGACTTTACACCGGTGCGGCGTTCGGCCGGCAGTTGGCGTCGCAGTTCGAGAGCTACGACCGGCTCGAATTCCACCTGGCGCCGCCGATCCTTGGCCGCAAGGGCGGCGACGGCAGCCCGCGCAAATCGAGTTTCGGCCCGTGGATGATGAAGGGCTTTTCCGTGCTCGCCGCGCTGAAGGGACTGCGCGGCACTGCGCTCGACATGTTCGGCTACACGCATGAGCGGCGAATGGAACGCAGCCTGCTGGCGCAGTACGAAGCCGATCTTGACCTGATCGAAGACCGGCTCGGGGCCTCCGACAGCGATGCGGCGGTTGCGCTGGCGTCCGTCCCGGAGCTCATTCGCGGCTATGGCCATGTGCGCCAGACCAGCGCCGGACACGCAGCGAACGAACGGAAACGGCTGATCGAACGGCTGAACGGTCGCAATGCGCCGCCCGAACTGGCTGCCGCCGAATAGCGCAAAACGGCGCAAATCCAGCGATATTGAGCCCGAGTTCGCCGCGGAGCGCAGATTCCGTGGCCAAAATGTGGCGTTCATAAGCCTTTCTTAATGAGGCCGCGTCATTTTTGAGACGAAGCTCCGCGATTACGGAGTCGTCTAGCTTAGGTTTGGTTTATGCCGCGGGAAACGTCAAAGACACTTCCTGCCGAAGTTTATGTTCCGTTCGTCCAGTCTCTTTATGCGGACGGACATATCCTGGTGCTTGGTGGACTGACGCAGGGCGCAACGTCGCTGCTGGTCTATGCGAACAATGGCAGATTGATCTATCTGCTGATCGCGCTGGCGCTCATCGCGGCCGGGCTGTTTCGCTATGCCAGCATCCGTCGCCGGCAGAACCTGCAGCCGTTGTCGGTGCGCGAAGCGCGGCTTTGGGAGATCGACTATCTGGTTTGGGGCACCGTCCAAGGCGTCCTTCTCGGCTTCTACTGTTTCGTCGCGCTGTTCCTGTCGCAGGATTCGCTGGCCGAGATCGCGTCGCTGTGCGTGACGCTGGCCAGCGCCGTGGCGATCGTGGGGCGCAACTACGCCTCCAACCAGATGGTGCTGATCCTGGCGTCGACCATGACGCTGCCGATTTCGGCGGGCCTGATGCTGCGCGGCGACATCTACAACGTCGTGCTCGGCCTGATCTGCATTCCCTTCTTCATCGCGATCATCAAGATGTCGGAGCGCGTGCGCGAAGCCTTCCTGTCGGTGATCTTCGAGAAGAAGAAGGCCAGCGGCCTCGCCCTGCGTTTTGATCGCGCGCTCAATACGATGTCGTCGGGCCTGGTGATGTTCGGCGCCGACGGCAAGGTCGCGGTCGCCAATGGCCAGGCGGCGGGCATTTTCGGCATGGCCAATCCGGACCGCCTGTTCGGCCGCACGCTGCATGCGCTGCTGATGCGCGGCGCCGTCGCCGGAGTGCTGACAAGAAGCGATGCGCTCTATGTCGAGAAGCAGCTCACACAGTCGTTTCACGACGGTCGCGGCTCCAAGCTCGTCGTCGGGCTGAAAGATGGCCGCTATCTCGAATTCAGCGCCACCGGCGGGCGCGACGATCTCGGCGTCCTGACCTTCGAGGACGTGACGGCGCGCGTCGAGTCCGAGGAGCAGATCCGCTACATGGCCCGTTTCGACAGTCAGACCGACCTGCCGAACCGCGCCTATTTCCACGAGATCGTCGCCGAAGCCCAGAGCAGGGGAAACGCCAGCCGCGCCTGTGCGCTGGCGGTCATCGACCTGGACGATTTCAAAACCATCAACGATGCGCTCGGTCATCCGGTGGGCGACGGCCTGATCAGGACGGTCGCCCAGCGGCTGGCGACGCGTTCGGGCGACAAGGTGATCGTCAGCCGTTTCGGCGGAGACGAGTTCATGGTCTATTTCGACGAACTGGCCGGTCCGGACGCGCTGAAATTCGAGATCGACGCGATCCTCGAACTGATGAACGAACCGGTCGTGTTCGCCGGCAACACGCTGCATGTCAGGGCGAGCATCGGCGCCGTGGTCGGGCGCGTGTGCGACCTCGATGTCGACGTGATGATGATCAAGGCGGATCTGGCGCTCTACCGCGCAAAGGAACGCGGCAAGAACCAGTGGCAGCTGTTCGAAGCCGAGATGGACGCCGAGTTCCGTCACAAGCAGATGCTCAAGGCCGACCTGCTGGTGGCGATCCAGGAAAAATCGCTGCGCCTCGTTTACCAGCCCATTGTTGCGCTCGACACGATGCGCATTTCCGGTTGTGAGGCGCTCTGCCGCTGGAACCATCGCGAGTTGGGACCGATTTCGCCGGCCGTCTTCATTCCGCTGGCCGAGGAGATGGGCATCATTTCGAAGATCAGCGCCTTCGTACTCGAGGCGGCGACGGCGGAATGCGTCAAGTGGCCGTCGCAACTCGACGTTTCGGTCAATCTGTCGGCCAAGGATCTGCGGGATCGGTCCGTGGTCGACGTCGTCAAGTCCGCCTTGCAGCGGTCGCACCTCGAACCGGCGCGGCTGGAAATCGAACTGACCGAAACCGCGCTTCTCGACGACAAGAATTCGACGCGCCAGGTGCTCGAGGAACTGAAATCACTCGGGGTGCGCATCGCTCTGGACGATTTCGGCACCGGCTATTCGAGCCTGAGCTATCTGCACAAGCTGCCGCTCGACAAGGTCAAGATCGATCGCTCCTTCATCGAGGATCTGACCACCAGCGTCAGGTCGCAGAAACAGCTGAAGGGCGTGGTCGACCTCAGCCGGTCGCTCGGCATGCAGGTGACGATCGAGGGCGTCGAGACCTTCGACCAGCTGAAGCTGCTGGCGCAGGACATCAATCCGGACCTGATCCAGGGCTTCCTGTTCGGCGCGGCGCTTTCGGCTTCCGGCATCGAGACCATGTCCAACACCGTGTGGCCGTTCGCCGACGAGATCGCCGAGGCCCGCGCCGTGTCCGAAGGCCGGACCAGGGCAAGCGAGTCTCGTCCCAGGTAAATCCTGTCGCAGGTCTCTGTGTTCCCTGCCAGCGCCGCGCCCTCAATCCGAGATTGCGTTCTTCCCGTCGGCCGCCCGGTCGATTCTGACGGACGTCCTGCCGCTGCGTTAACGTTAACGCAAAGTAAACGAATCGATTCGAGTTTTTCGCTATCTTAACCCGGCGTTTACGTTACCATTTCTTGGCGAGGATGGCTGAGAGGTGCGGAATGTTGGCGAAGACGGGCGTAGAGCGGCCCACGGTTACTGAACTTGGCGTGTTTACGAGTGCGGCGCCGCCTTCGAACTTCGCGAAGAACGTTCTCGACCTGCTGTCGACCGTCGAATACCGCCGTTGCGACAAGGGTGAAGACCGCGAGACGATGTATCGCCTCCGCTATCGTTCCTATCTCGCCAGCGGCATGGTTTCTCCCAACGCATCGCGCATGGTCACTGACCGGTTCGACGATTTGCCGAACTGCATGAATTTCGGCGTGCACATCGACGGCGAAATGGTCAGCACCATCCGGCTGCACCATCTGACCTGCGAGAACCCGGATTCGCCCACAGCCTATGTGTTCGACGACGTGCTGGGCGTCCGCATTGCGGCGGGCGAGACGTTTATCGATCCGAGCCGCTTTGCCGCAGATCCGGCGGCCACGGCCCAATTTCCCTACCTGCCCTATATGACGCTGCGCCTTGCGGTGATGGCCTGCGTCTATTTCGAGCCCGATTTCTGCCTGTCGACGATCCGGCCCGATCATGCCGCCTTCTACCGGCGCATCTTCGATTCCAAGCAGGTCGGCAGCCTGCGGCAGTTTCCGGGCCTGAATTACGATGTCGTGCTGTGCCAGGCGCACTATACAAGCGTGGCGCGCAACACGATGGGGCGCTATCCGTTCTTCAAATCGTCGCCGATGGAACAGCGGCTGATGTTTGGCAAGCCGGGCGTGCGCGAGCTCGATCCGCTGACGATCCTGCCGACGGCGCGGTACTACTCGCGCGCCGCCTGATTTGGCCGGCATGGTGCGTGCAACGGCCGCATGTGCGGCCGTTTTGCTTGTCAGGGCGCATGCTGCGGGGGCATAAAGTCCGCCTGCGATATCTGTCCGACAGGAAGCCATGAACGGTCGAATCGACCTCTTGAACGATACGGTGTGGGCGCGCGAACTGACCGCCGACGAGCTCGACCGAGCGCGCCGCGGCGTATCGGAAAAGACCTTCTCGCGCGGCAGCTATGTCTGCCATCGCGGCGACAGGCTCGACTACTGGACGGGCGTGGTGTCCGGCCTGGTCAAGATCAGCGCCATCTCGGTGACCGGCAAGGCGATGACCTTCGCCGGCGTCGGCGCTGGCGGCTGGTTCGGCGAGGGGTCCGTGCTGAAGGACGAGCCCAGGCGCTACGACCTCGTAGCGATCGGGGAGACGCGGCTGGCGATGCTGTCGCGCCCGGTGTTCATGTGGCTGTTCGAGAACAGCACCGGCTTCAACCGCTTCCTGGTGCGCCAGCTGAACGAACGGCTTGGCCAATTCATCGCCACGATCGAACATGACCGTATCCTCAGCCCCAAAACGCGGGTCGCGCGTCACCTCGCCTGGCTGTTCAATTCGGTGCTCTACCCCGACACGCGTACCCATATCGACATCGGCCAGGAGGAGCTTGCGCTGCTGGCGGGGCTGTCGCGGCAGGCCGTCAGCAAGGCCTTGCAATCGCTTGAATCAGAAAGGCTGCTCAGCGTCGAGCACGGTCGGATCGTGGTCCACGATCTCGATGGTCTGCTCGACTATGAAGAGCAATGAGCGTCGCGAAGTTCGCACGCTTTCAGTCTCAATCTTAAATGACAATCAGGGTTTTGTCTGTCAAGCGGCCTGTTGCGCTTGGCCCGCTAACATGAAACTTTCCCGCTGAGGAACACAACCGGACGATGCCGTCCTTCGCCGCAATCATTCCAAAGACCGATTGATATGCAGCGCTGACAGGTAAAAAGTCCGGTAAGCGTCCAACGAGGCGCGGGAGGAGATTGACGGGATGGTTGCGCCGGCTGACGCCGCCGACAGGCAGCTTGATACATTTCCGAAGTATCTGCTTCTCAACGCGGAGCGCTTCGCTGGCCGCCCGGCGATGCGTCACAAGGACTTTGGCATCTGGCAGAGCTGGACCTGGGCCGAACAGCTTGAGGAAGTGCGCGCCTTTGCGCTCGGCCTCCGGGCGCTCGGGCTCAAGCATGGACAGCGTATCGCCGTCATCGGCGCCAACCGGCCCAGGCTCTACTGGACCATCGCCGCGGCGCAGTCGCTGGGCGCGGTGCCGGTGCCGGTCTACGCCGACGCCGTCGCCGAGGAACTGGCCTATGTGCTGGAGCACGCCGAGGTTCGCTACGCGGTCGTCCAGGACCAGGAGCAGGTCGACAAGATCCTGTCCTTTTCCGAACGGCTGCCGACGCTTGAGCAGGTCATCTATGACGAGCCGCGCGGCCTCAACGACTACGACCACAGCCAGCTGAACAGTTTCGAGGACATCCAGACGCGCGGCCGCGAGGCGGCGAGCGCCGATCCGGTGCTGGCCGGAAAGTGGGCCGATGCGGTCCGCGCCGCCAGCGGCGACGACATTTCGGTGATGCTCTACACCTCGGGCACGACCGGTCGCTCCAAGGGCGTGATGCTGTCGGCGAAGGGATCGGTCAGCGCGGCCTTCGACACGGTTCAGTTCGACCGGCTCACCGTCCAGGACAGTGTGCTGGCCTATCTGCCGCTGGCCTGGGTCGGCGACCACTATCTCAACTATGCGCAGAGCTACATTTCCGGCTTCTCGATGAACTGTCCCGAAAGCTCCGAGACGGTGCAGCAGGATCTGCGCGACATCGCGCCCAGCTTCTATTTCGCGCCGCCGCGCGTGTTCGAGGGGCTGCTCACCCGCGTCACCATCCGCATGGAGGACGCCGGCCGGCTGAAGCGCTGGATGTTCAACCACTATGTCGGCGTCGCGAAGAAATATGGCGAGGCGATCCTGGAGGGGCGGTCGGTGCCGCTCGGCGGCCGCATCTCCTACGCCTTGGGCAATATGCTGATCTACGCGCCGCTGAAGAACGTGCTCGGCTTTTCCAACATCCGCGTCGCCTACACCGCTGGCGAGGCGATCGGCGCCGATCTGTTCTCGTTCTTCCGATCGCTCGGCATCAATCTGAAGCAGCTCTACGGCCAGACCGAAGCCTTCCTTTATGTGACGGTGCAAAAGGACGGCGCGGTGCGCGCCGACACGGTCGGGCCGGCTGCGCCGAACACGCAGATCCGCATCGCCGACAATGGCGAGGTGCAGTTCAAGTCGCCGGGCATGTTCAGGGGTTACTACAAGGCCGAACAGGCGACCCACGAGACCATGACCGACGACGGTTTCGTCAAGACTGGCGACGCCGGTTTCTTCGAAAAGGACGGGCAGCTGCGGATCATCGACCGCGCCAAGGACGTCGGCAAGCTGCGTTCGGGCGCGCTGTTTGCGCCGAAATACATCGAAAACATCCTGAAATTCTTCCCCAACATCAAGGAAGCGGTGGCGTTCGGCGACGGTCAGGACTTTGTCACCGCCTTCATCAATATCGACCTGCAGGCGGTGGGCAACTGGGCCGAGCGTAACAATATCGCCTATGCCTCCTACCAGGAACTGGCCGGACATCCGGACGTTTACAAGATCATCGCCGGCCATGTCGACGAAACCAACAGGCGGCTTGCAGCCGAGCCGATGATGGCCGGCGCGCAGGTCAGCCGCTTCTTGGTGCTGCACAAGGAACTGGACGCCGACGACGGCGAACTGACCCGCACCCAGAAGGTGCGCCGCGCCTTCGTCGCCGAGCGCTACGCGCCGCTGATCGGCGCGCTCTATGACGCCTCGACGGAAAAATTCGTCGAGACCGAAGTCACCTATGAGGACGGCCGCAAGGGGCGCATCCGCGCCACCGTCCAGATCGCTGATGCAAAGACGGTTGCGGTGGCGCCGGCGCCGGCGCGGGAGGCCGCGGAATGAACCAGCACATCGATCATTCCCAGCTGGTTGCGATGAACGACGGCCTGCGCAAGGGCGACGTCCTGCTCGACATCCAGAACGTGTCGCTGTCGTTCGGGGGGGTGAAGGCGATCACCGACATTTCCTTCAACATCCTCAAGGGCGAGATCCGCGCCATCATCGGCCCCAACGGCGCCGGCAAGACGTCGATGC
>DDFA01000019.1 GCA_002336975.1 Phyllobacteriaceae bacterium UBA1940 | reverse complement strand
CGACGCCGTGGCGGGTGCAAAGCGTCTCGGCATCGCCCGCCGAAAGCGGCTTTGTCGAGCGCTGCAGCCTGGCCGAGCCGGCCGTGACCGGGCAGATCGTCGAGGCGGCGGGGCCGGGCGTCGAGGGCCGCGTCGACCGCGCCGGTCATGTCGATGTCCGACTGGACAGCGGCGAACTGTCGAGCCTGCCGCTGCTGCAGGTGCTGAACGGCGCCAATGTCGCGGCGATGCGCGCCGCAAACGGGGCGTGGGAGGTTTTTCAGTTCGCCAGCGCCGAGGAGATCGCGCCGTCGCTTTGGCGACTGACGGATCTGCTGCGCGGCCAGCTGGGCACCGGCGACGCGATGGCCGCGAGCATATCCGCGGGCGCGGACTTCGTGCTGCTGGACGAGGCGGTGCGGCCGGCGGGGCTGACATCGGCCGAAATCGGCCTGCCGCTGAACTGGAAGGTCGGGCCCGCCGGCTATGACCTGACCGATCGTTTCTTTGATGTCTCGCAGCATTCAGGCGGGGCGAGGGCCCTGCTGCCACTGTCTCCGGTCCATCTCAGGGCAGTGGTCGAGCCCGACGGGTCGGTTGCGCTGTCGTGGATCAGGCGATCGCGCATCGACGCCGATTCCTGGCTCGCCGTCGAAATTCCGCTGGGCGAAGACAGCGAACGCTACGTCGTTGCGGCCGGCCTGCCGGGAGATGCGCCGCTGCGGCTGGCGGAAACCTTGGAACCGCAATGGACCTATCCAGCCGCGCAGCTCGCCGCCGATTTCGCGGGCGTTCCAGACGCAATCGAAGTCAGCGTGCGGCAGGTCGGCAATGCGGTCGGCGAGGGCCTGCCCGCATCGCTTGTTGTCGAGCTAACCCCTTGAACCAAAAAGGAGAAGAAGATGATCGCATCAAAGCCTTGGTATTTTTCGCGCACCATCTGGGCGTCCATCGTCACGGTGATGACCGGCGGCGCCGGACTGTTCGGCGTTCCCACCGGCGTCATTGACAATGGCGCGCTGACCGAGACTATTCTGCAGTTTGTGACTGCGGTCTCCGGGCTGGTCGCAATCTTCGGACGGCTGTCCGCGACCTCGAAGATCGGCTGATCTCGAAATCGCCGATATGTTCATGTCGCGTTCAGCCCGAACGTAATAGAAGGATGGCATGAAACATTTGTCCCAGATTTTGGGTTCAGCCCTTCTCTTGCCGGCTCTCGCCGTCGGCCCCGCCGTCGCGGCCAGTCTTGTCGCGCCGGTGGAGGCGCCGGCCCTCGCGGTTCCGGTCGCAGCCAATTGCAACGCCGTGGCGCAACAGGTTGGCGCGCAATATGGCGGCCGCGCCAAGGGCACCGCCGAAACGCGCGGCGGCCAGGAAGTCTGCGTCGTCGTCGTCGTCGTCGAGGGCAAGAAGGGCGAGCGCGGCCAGCGGATCGAGGTCGTGGTTCCCGCCAAATAAGCATGACCGGGCCAAACAAGGATCACCGGGAAGGGGCAAGCATGCGGATTCTCGTCGTTGAAGACGACAAGGAGCTCAATCGGCAGCTGAGCGAGGCGCTGGTAGACGCCGGCTATGTCGTCGACAAGGCGTTCGACGGCGAGGAAGCTCATTTTCTCGGCGACACCGAACCCTACGACGCCGTGGTGCTCGACATCGGCCTGCCGCAGATGGACGGCATATCGGTGCTGGAGAAATGGCGGCGCGCCGGCCGCAAGATGCCGGTGCTGATCTTGACCGCGCGCGACCGCTGGAGCGACAAGGTCGCCGGCATCGACGCCGGCGCCGACGACTATGTGACCAAACCGTTCCACATCGAGGAAGTGCTGGCGCGGGTGCGCGCGCTGATCCGCCGGGCCGCCGGTCACGCCTCGTCCGAACTGGTGCTCGGTCCGGTCAGGCTCGACACCGCGGCCTCCAAGGTCGATATCGACGGCAAGCCGCTTAAACTGACCTCGCACGAATTCAGGCTGCTGGCCTATCTGATGCATCATGCCGGCAAGGTGGTGTCGCGCACCGAACTGGTCGAGCACCTCTACGACCAGGATTTTGACCGCGATTCCAACACCATCGAGGTGTTTGTCGGGCGGTTGCGCAAGAAAATGGGCGTCGACATGGTCGAGACCGTGCGCGGCATGGGTTACCGGCTGCGCGAGCCGGAGGCCTGATGCCCTCTCTGTCGCCGCTGTATTGGTGAGCAGGCCGATGACGCTGCTGCCCCGGTCGCTCGCCGCGCGCGTGATCACGATTTCGACGATCTGGGCGATCGTCACGCTGGTGATCATCGCCACCTTCGTGTCGGCGCTGTTTCGCGAGGCGAGCGAGCGCGGCTTCGACAATCTGCTGTCGGCCAACCTGTTCAATCTGGTCGCCTCCATCGGCGCCGGCGACGACGGGCGTCTGACCGGCCATCCCGAACTCGGCGATCCAAGATATCTGGTGCCCAATTCCGGCTGGTACTGGTCGGTCGAGGCGATCGCCGCGGGCCTGACCGGCTCGCTCAGATCCGACTCGATGCTCGCCCCGATCGCCTCGCCGTCGACCATAACGTCGCCGTTCGACGGCTCCTTCCAGCGCAGATACGCCGCCGACGGACCCGACGGCCAGAACGTCGCCGTGCTCGAGACCGAAGTGGTGCTGGGCGGCGCGGACCGGATCGCCCGCTACCGGGTGACCGGCAATCTCGACGAGCTGGAATCAGAGATCTCCGCCTTCAACCGGCAGCTCTATACCTATCTGGCGCTGTTCGGCCTCGGCATGGTCGCCATCAACGCCGCCGCCATCCTGTTCGGCCTGCGGCCGTTGCGGCAGGTGCGCGAGGCGCTTTCGAGCGTGCGCGAAGGCGTCGCCAAACGGCTGGACGGCGCCTTTCCCTCCGAGATCGAGCCGCTGGCGAACGAAACCAATGCGCTGATCGAGAGCAACCGGCGCATTCTGGAACGCTCGCGCACCCAGGTCGGCAACCTGGCGCATTCGCTGAAGACGCCGCTGGCGGTGCTGATCAATGAAGGCCGCTCGATCGGCGGCAAGAAGGGCCAGCTGATCGAGGAGCAGACCGGGGCGATGAAGCAGCAGATCGACCATTATCTGCAGCGCGCCCGGATGGCGGCGCAGCGCGGCAGCGTGGTGTTCCGCGCACCCGTCGACCCGCTGGCGCAGCGCATGGTCCGGGTGATGGCCAAGCTCAATCCCGACCTCGACATTGCCTATGAGGCCAAGGCCCAGCCGGTATTTGCCGGCGAGCAGGAAGATCTCGAGGAGATTGTCGGCAATCTGCTCGAAAACGCGATGAAATGGGGCCGCGGGCAGGTGCGCGTCACGCTGGCCGACATTGATGGCGACCCGTCCGCGTTCGAAATCATCATCGAGGATGACGGGCCGGGGATCCCGGAAGGCAAGGCGCGCGAGGCGCTGCTGCGCGGGCGTCGCCTCGACGAGACCAAGCCCGGCACCGGCCTGGGGCTGGCCATCGTCGCGGACATCGTTTCGGAATATGAGGGAAACCTGGCGCTGGAGCGATCGGAACTGGGCGGGCTGAAAGTCGTTGTGCGATTGCGAAAAGCAGCATGACTTTTCGGGTGAACTGCGCCAGAACGGATCTGCTCTTGCTGCGGCGGCAGGGCGCCCGATCGGTTGCTTTTGGGAATTGGCGATGCGTATTGCGGTGATCTTGACAGCGGCGGCGCTCGGCCTGACAGGCTGCACGACCGTCAACCAGGCGGGCTCCGCCATCGGCGGCTATGTCGGCGTGCCGACAAAGACGTCGCCGGCGGCCGGCCGCGCCATCATCAAGGCGCTCGGTGGCGGCCTGGTCGGCTCCAGCCAGTCGGACCTGACCAGCCAGGAGCGAAGCCAGGCGCTCGAAGCCGAATACAAGGCGCTGGAATATGCGCAGGCCGGCCAGCCGACGATCTGGGGCGACATTCGCGGCCGACATGGCGAGGTTCGCGCCGCGACCCCCTACCGGGTCGGGTCGCAGGACTGCCGCCAGTATGCCCACACGCTGGTGCTGGGCGGCGCGCCGCAGATCCTGCGCGGCACCGCCTGCCGCAACGCCGACGGCAGCTGGACGCTTCTCACCTGAATGTGAACGCCGGCGGCAAAAATCCGTCCGCCCCGGGCCGCCGCCGCCGCAATCTGGCGCAATAAGCCGCATCGGAGCCTGTTGGCAGCGGGTCGTGCGACGTTCTAGATGGCGACATGATTTTCTGGCTCATAGCCGCGGTTTTGACGCTCATCGCCTGCGCGGCAGTGCTTTGGCCACTGGTGCGCGCGCCGTCGGCGGCGGCCGGCGGCCACGATGTCGAGGTCTACAAGGACCAACTGGCGGAAGTGGAGCGCGATGCGGGGCGCGGCCTGATCGAACCGGATCAGGCGGAACTGGCGCGGGCCGAGGTGGCGCGCCGGCTGCTCAAGGCCGACCAGACGGACAGGGGCGCCGGCGATGCCGGCCTGGCGGCGAGCGGCGGCCGGATGACCGGGCTGGTCGCGGTGCTGATTGTGCCGCTGGTGGCCTGGGGATTTTACGCTGCGCTCGGCGCGCCGGGGACGCCCGACGAGCCGCTGCAGGCGCGGCTGGAGCGCAATCCGGCGCAGAACTCGATCGAGGAACTGGTTGCGCGCGCCGAGCGGCATCTCGCCGACAATCCCGACGACGGCAAGGGATGGCAGGTGCTGGGGCCGATCTATCTGCGCCAGGGCCGCTACGCCGACGCCCGCACCGCGTTCGACAACGCCATTCGCCTGACCGGATCGACGGCGGCGCTCGAGAGCGGGCATGGCGAATCCCTGGTGGGGCTGGCCGGCGGGGTGGTGACGGTCGAGGCGGTGACGGCGTTCCAGAAATCGCTGAAGCTCGATCCGAACGAGCCGCGGGCGCGCTACTTCCTGGCGACGGCGCTGGCGCAGCAGGGCAATCTGGCGGGTGCGCGCCAGGCGCTCGAGGCGATGTACAAGACCCTGCCGGCGGAATCTCCCTGGCGCTCGGTGGTCGAGCGGACGCTG
>DDFA01000140.1:9355-14774 GCA_002336975.1 Phyllobacteriaceae bacterium UBA1940 | reverse complement strand
TATCGACGAGCGCCGCCGCCGCGCCGAGCAGGACCGCGACCACGGCCAGCGCCGTCATCCGCCGATCCCAGGCCGGAGGGCCAAGGCCGCGGCGCCGGCGAAACCTCCGCCAAAGTCCGCCAAAGGCCGAGAAATGGCCGCCGGCCCGGTTTGAGCCGGGCTTCGCCCGCGGTCCGGGCTCTCTCGTCAAACTGTCCTGCACATCGGTTCCCCGCCACTGGCGCAATTGCGCCAGCTTGCGCCAGGCACTATGCAATGCCCGAAATCCTGGACGGAGGCAAAGCCATGGCGGACAATAGGAAAAGCGGGAAGAACACGAGACTGGCGCATGCGGGCTACAATCCGCGCGACTATCACGGCTTCGTCAACCCGCCGGTCGTGCACGCCTCCACCGTGCTGTTTCCCGACGCCGCCACCATGGCCAACAGGTCACAGAAATACACCTACGGCACCCGCGGCACGCCGACCACGGATGCACTCGCTGCGGCGATTGACGAGCTGGAAGGGTCGGCCGGCACCATCATCGTTCCCTCCGGCCTCGCCGCGGTCACCATCCCGCTGCTCGCCTTCGTCAAGTCCGGCGACCATGTGCTGATCGTCGATTCGGTCTACGCCCCGACGCGCAACTTTTCCAACACCATGCTGCGGCGGCTCGGCGTCGAGGTCGAATATTACGACCCGGCGGTCGGCGCCGGCATCGCCGCCCTGATGCGGCCCAACACCAGCGTCGTGTTCACCGAATCGCCCGGCTCCAACACATTCGAGATGCAGGACATTCCGGCGATCGCCAAGGCCGCGCATGCCGGCGGGGCGATCGTGATGATGGACAACACCTGGGCGACGCCGCTGTTCTTCAAGCCGCTCGACTTCGGCGTCGACGTGTCGATCCACGCCGCGACCAAATATCCGGCCGGCCATTCCGATGTGCTGCTGGGCACGGTGTCCGCCAATGCAGGCGCATGGCCGAGACTGCACGAGACCTTCATCACCATGGGTTGCTGTCCCGCGCCCGACGACGTCTACCAGGTGCTGCGCGGCCTGCGCACCATGGGGGTCAGGCTCGAACGGCACGAAAAAAGCGCGCTGGCGCTGGCGCAATGGCTCGAGGGCCAGCCCGGCGTCGCCCGGGTGCTGCACCCGGCCCTGCCGGGCTTTGCCGGCCACGATCTGTGGAAGCGCGATTTCGGCGGCTCCAGCGGCATTTTTTCCATCGTGCTCAAGGGCGGCGGCGCAAAACAGGCGCATGCCTTCCTCGACGCGCTCGAACTGTTCGGCCTCGGCTATTCCTGGGGCGGTTACGAAAGCCTCGCCGTGCATGTGTCGCTGGCCGACCGGACCGTGGCCAAGGGCGACTATGAGGGCCCGGTGATGCGGCTGCAGATCGGGCTGGAAGACGTCGAGGACATCCAGGCCGACATCGCCCGCGGCCTTGCGGCGGCCGCCGCCGCCTGACGGACCGGCGGCGATTGGCGGCCATCGTCAATTCAGGCCTTGCGCGCGGCGCGGCGCGAACCTATACGCCCCTTGGCCTCGGAGTGTAGCGCAGCCTGGGTAGCGCACCTGATTTGGGATCAGGGGGTCGCAGGTTCGAATCCTGCCACTCCGACCATGCTTTTCAACAGGTTAGCCCTGAAGTTTTGGAACAAAATGTGAACCGTGCGACTTTTGTGCGACCTGGCAATAGGTCGCACGGGAGAAACAGGGCCTGATGGCCGATCTCGGTTTCGCCATTGCCATCATACCATTCGACCATCAACCCCGATGCCCGCTTCGTCGCCAGCCGGCGCTTGCCGACCGCCGCGTTGCGCAGTAATGACGAAGCGGCGCGGTCGCCCGCCCGACCGCCCAAGCGAGACCGCAGCAGCGAGAACGAGCCGATGTCAGCGAAGATCTACAGCCCCGCCAAGACCGCCATGCAGTCGGGCAAGGCCAATACGGGAAGCTGGGTGCTCGAATACGACCCGACGGTTCCGCGCCGGATCGACCCGCTGATGGGCTACACGACGTCGCGCGACATGACGAGCCAGATCAGGCTGACCTTCGCGACGCTCGAGGAAGCGATCGCCTACGCCGAAAAGAACCGCATCGCGTTTCGCGTCGAGGAGCCGAAGCCGCTAAAACGCCGCCAGATTTCCTATTCGGACAATTTCCGATACGACCGCCGCATTCCCTGGACGCACTGATCCAGGTCACGGTCCCGTAGCTCAGCTGGATAGAGCACCGGCCTTCTAAGCCGATGGTCGCAGGTTCGAATCCTGCCGGGATCGCCAAAAGATTCAATAACTTAGAGTTTCACCTGCCTAATTTTATGTCGCATTGTGTTGCGATGCAGTTTCCTTGATTACCAAGGGTTTCCGCGAGGCATCGGCTAATCCACGCGACATGAAACACGACAATGCGGTCACCTCGTCAGTCCAGAGCGGAAAGCCGTTCGAGCTCAGACCTCCACGACGGAAGCGCGAGACAGCGGCGGCCGTTCTGGATAGCCGCATCAGTTCGTAAGGACGGGGTACCATCCGGGCATGAAACTGGACAAATGCAACCGGCGAAACCGCCCATAGGAATTTTCCACCGTGGCACCCATGGCGCTATTTCCGGAAGTAGCTCACGTACACGTAGTCGTGGTTCCCGACCGCCACTACGTCGAAAACGTCAGGATCGGTTTGCCGGAGGAGCACTCGCACCTTATTGTTGGATCGGATGGTGAAGTAGCCAGCCCTGCTTTTGACCGGTTCGAAGTTCAGCGCTTTCGCCCGATGATCTGCAACGAAAAACTCCAGCGCCGCGATCGTGTCGGTCGCATCGGATTTGGATAGCTTCTTCAGCCCGCGCAGAAAGGCTCCTGTCGTCGTCACCTGCATTGGCATCAGGCAACCTGCTTGCGCAGGAAATCTCCCAACCGGGACGGGTCGTCAAATGACTGGCCACCGGAACCGTCCTCTTCCAGTTCCGACCGGAACGCCAACAGGGCATAGTAGAGGTCGAGAGCACCATTGTGCCGCTGGACGCGTGCGTCCTCGATCCGGTTAATCTGTTTGCGCAGAAACTTACCTGCGGGACCGGACACCTTCCTCAGCTTCCCGAAGGTTTCCTTCGCATCGTCCCTTTCGTGGAAGGGTTCGGCGTGGGCCTCAACGGTCGACGATGCCGCGGTAATCGCTTCATCCAAGAGCGGGAGCATGACTTTGCGGACGTCGTCTCGAGGGAGGCCTTCGATCTTGCGTTCGATGTCGGCGAGGCCCGTCTGAAGCCTCTCACTCATGCCCGCAAGCCACGTGCGCGTGTCCGCCTCGATCCTATCGGCAATCCAGCGCAAGTCGTTCAGATCCTCGACGGCAGCAAACGCGGCCGCCCAGTCCACAGCTGGCGGCGCAGCGAACAGGTCGTCGTAGTCCTCTTTGCGGAGCGCGAGGCCCATTGTGATTTCTCCGTTGCTTCCGAATGTAGCGCACATTGAGCTTCTATCCAACGCCTCGGGCCCGTGCTCGCTCATCAGGCGGCCATCTTCAGGTCGTCGGTGATCCGCACGCCTTCGCATTTCAGCAGGTAGTCGAATGCCCGCAGGGTCAGCGCTTCGGGTAGCGCCGGGCCTTGAACTCCTGGGCGAAGGTGGCGCAGCTGTCGCTGCAGTAGATGGCATCTGAGCGCTTCTGCTCGAAGGTCATAGAGCACACGGTCCACTCAGCATACCGGACAGGCCCCCGCTCGGCAAAACAATCCGAAAAAATCTATCCCCACCCCCGCAACCTGCCGGATCATTTGCGCCGGAAAGGAGGCGCGATGAACGGCTTTCGCACATTCGGCTACGACCGTCCCGACATCATCCAGCGGGTCATCGCGCTGTTGTGGTCGTTCGCCGCCCTTGCCGAGCGCGCCGCCGGCGCGCGCACGCCGGTTCGCCTCGCCATGCTCTGGATCGTTCGCCGCGCCGAGGCGCCGGCGCGCCGCTTTACCGCCCGCGCCGCGCTCGATGCCGGCCTATATCTCGACGAGGACCTGCTTGTGCCGCTGGCCGATGGCTCGGACATCGACGCGGCAATCAGCCTCGCCGACCAGTTTGTCGTGCTGGCGCAGGCGCTGGAAACAATTCTGTATTGCCTGACGGGACTTGCGCCGCAGCACGGACAGTTCGCCGGATCGCGCGGCCTGACCCACGCTCAAATTCCGATCAATTGGATTTCCCTGCTGGTGCCAAGCCTGACGCACGGCATTGTTCGTCCCGGCTCGTTCGCCCGCGCCCCGCCAATACGTGGATCTCTGGCCTCAAACCCCTGAACCTCAATCCAGATCCAGATTGCCCTGCCCCTCGTCCAGCGCCGAAATCGTTTCGGCGGCGAGGCTGCGGGTGATCGGCCCCTTGCGCTCCAGCGCCAGCCGGTCCAGCCGCTCCACCAGGGCGCTGGCGGTCGACAGCGACCGCTCCATGCGCCGGACGAGATATTGCACCACCGACGGGTCGACCTCGACCTGCCGGTCGGCGAACAGTTTTGCGATCACCCCGGCCAGCAGGTCGTCGTCGGGCTCGCGCATCTCGACCAGCGTAGCCGCTTTCAGCCGCGAGGCGAGGTCGGGCAGCGCCACGCCCCATGCGGCGGGAAATCGCCGCGCCGTCATCAGCATGGTGCGCCCCTGCGCGCGCACCGCATTGATCAGGTGGAACAGTCCGGTCTCGTCGATCGGCCCTCCGTCGACGTCGTCGATCAGCACCGCGCCCTCACCGTCGATCGCGGCGGCGTCGATGCTGCCGGCCTCGCACGCCAGCGCCGAGGCGGCGTCGCGCCAGATCGCGGCGAGATGGGACTTTCCGCTGCCCGCCGGCCCCGCCAGGATCACCAGCGGCGACGGCCAGGCCGGCCATTGTTCCACAGTCTCGACCGCCGCCCGGTTCTGGGCGCCGACCACCAGATGGTCGCGCGACACGCCGGCGTCGTGGGCAAACTGGAGCGGGATCTGGACCGGCGGCATCGGCGTCTCAGTCGCGCCGCGACGGCGCGCCGTGACCGGTGTAGAGCGGCGAGGTCAGATAGCGGTCGATGGCGAAGCGCACCAGCACCGCCACCGCCGCGGCCGCCGGCACGGCGATCAGAAGGCCGACGAAACCGAACAGCGAGCCGAAAGCCAGCAGCGCGAACATCAGCCACACCGGGTGCAGGCCGACGCTCTCGCCGACCAGCTTGGGCTGGAGGAAATTGCCCTCGACGAACTGCCCGGCGAAGAAGACGGCGGCGACGGCGATCACCATCGTGTAGTCGGGCCAGAACTGGACCAGCGCCACGCCGATCGAGACGATCAGCCCGACGGTGGAGCCGACATAGGGAATGAAGCCGATGATGCCGGCGAACAATCCGATCAGCAGGCCGAAATTCAGGCCGAGAATGGACAGCGCGATCGCGTAGGCGACGCCGAGCACGAGGCAGAC
>DDFA01000140.1:0-9337 GCA_002336975.1 Phyllobacteriaceae bacterium UBA1940 | reverse complement strand
GCGCGGCACCCAGCTGTCGACCTTGGCGATCATCTTGTCCCAGTCGACCAGCATGTAGAACGCCACCACCGGGGTGATGACGGCGAGACCGGCCACGTTGACGATGGCAAGTCCCGACGACAGGATCGACTTGAACAGGGACGAGATGAAGCTTGCGCCCTGCGACACCAGCGACGACAGCGCGTTGCGGACGGCTTCGGGATCCATGCCGAAGCGGGTTCGCAACCATTCGAGATCGGCGACCATCGCCTGCAGGCGGGAAATATAGTCGGGCATGTTGGCGACGAGTTGCGCGCCTTGCCCAGCCAGAACCGGCACGACGATGATCAGGCCAAGCACCACGATGGCGATGAAGCTGAGCAGGATGATGGCGGCGGCGACCAGTCGCGAGCCGATCCACGATGCGAGGCGATCGGCGACCGGGTCGAGGAAATAGGCCAGGATCAGCCCCACCGCGAACGGCAGCAGGATCGACGAGAACACGAACAGAAACACCAGCAGCAGGATGAACGCGCCGCTCCAGAACAGGATCTGGCGGGTGAAGGACTGCGCGATGCTCGCCTCATGCGTTTCCTTCAGGGTGACGACAACTTCGCGCGGCTCGGCCGAACCCGCCCTGGCGACGGTCCTCGCCGTCTTCGTCCTGTCAGTCGGTGTGCTTGCCTTCGCCATGATCCGCCATGTGCCTGAGCCAGACGACGAGATAGGCCGCGCCCGATACGACGGTCAAGAGCGCCGACAGGGGCGCAAGATACCAGAGCAGCGCCGCCAGATCGAGCGGGAACGCCAGATCGGCCAGCACGAGCACCGCCAGCAGGATCTGAACGGCCGTGTTGGCCTTGGACGCGAGCGACGGCCGGATTTCGACCGGCCGCCCCATCACCGTCGACAGCAGCACCGCCAGCAGGATCAGCACATCGCGCGACACGGCGACGACCACCAGCCATAGCGGCAATTGTCCCATGATGGCCAGCACCACGAACACCGAAACCAGCAGCAGCTTGTCGGCGACGGCATCGAGATAGGCGCCCAGTTCCGACATCTGGTTGAAATGACGGGCGATGAAGCCGTCGACGGCGTCGGACAGCCCGGCGATCAGGAACAGGGCGAAGGCGAGATCGTATTTGTGCGTCAGCAGCGCCCATATGGTCGCCGGCACCAGAAGGAACCTGATGATCGTGATGATGTTCGGGATCGTCAAACCGCTGCTCCTCGCCCAACACATGGCGACGAAGCCGGCGCGGCGCAAGCGGTCCGCGGCGGTGGACGGAGGCGCTCAATGCTTGCAGCCCACCTGCCTTCATGCGAAGAGCCGGGCAAATCCAGCCGGAGCCGAACATGACGACAGGCAACAACGGTCTGACCTATGCGCAAGCGGGCGTCGACATCGACGCCGGCAATCTCATGGTGGAAAAGATCAAGCCGCTGGTGCGTTCGACCAGGCGTCCCGGCGCCGACGGCGAGATCGGCGGCTTCGGCGGCCTGTTCGACCTGAAGGCCGCCGGCTTTTCCGATCCGATCCTCGTCGCCGCCAATGACGGCGTCGGGACCAAGCTCAAGATCGCAATCGACGCGGGCAAACACGACACGATCGGCATCGACCTGGTGGCGATGTGCGTCAACGATCTGGTCGTCCAGGGCGCGGAGCCGCTTCTGTTCCTCGACTATTTCGCCACCGGCAAGCTCGATCCCGACCAGGGCGCGGCGATCGTTTCGGGCATCGCCGCGGGCTGCCGCATGGCCGGCTGCGCGCTGATCGGCGGCGAGACCGCCGAGATGCCGGGCATGTATCACGGCGACGACTACGATCTCGCCGGCTTTGCCGTCGGCGCGGCCGAACGCGGCCAGTTGCTGCCGACAGGCAACATAGGCGACGGCGACGTCCTGCTCGGCCTCGCCTCGTCGGGCGTACATTCCAACGGTTATTCGCTGGTGCGCCGCATCGTGGCGATGTCGGGTCTTGGCTGGCGCGACCCGGCGCCGTTCGCGCCCGGCGGAACGCTGGGCGAAGCCCTGCTCGAGCCGACCCGCATCTATGTCAAGCCGCTGCTGGCGGCGATCCGCCAGACCGGCGCGGTCAAGGCGATGGCCCACATCACCGGCGGCGGTTTTCCCGAAAACATTCCGCGCGTGCTGCCGGCGGAATGGGCGGCCGAGCTCGACCTGCCCGCGATCGCCGTTGCGCCGGTGTTCGGCTGGCTGGCGAGGACCGGCGCGGTGCAGCCGGCAGAGATGATGCGCACCTTCAACTGCGGCGTCGGCATGGTGGCGGTGGTCGACGCCGCGCGCGCCGACCACGTCGCGGCGGTCTTGCGCGATCACGGCGAGACGGTAACAGTGGTCGGGCGCATCGCGCCGCGCCGGGGCGACGGCGTCGTCTATCGTGGGAGCATCGCATTGTGAGCCGCAAGCGCGTCGTCATTCTGATTTCGGGCCGCGGCTCAAACATGGGCGCGCTGATCGACGCGGCGAAATCGCCGGACTATCCGGCCGAGATCGCCGGCGTCATCTCCAACCGCGCCGACGCCAAGGGTCTGGCGGTCGCCGCGGCCAAGGGCGTCGCCACCGCCGTGATCGAATCGAAAGGCCAGTCGCGCGAGGCCCACGCCGCCGAGCTCGACAAGGCGATCGCCGCGATGGGCGCCGACATCGTCTGCCTCGCCGGCTACATGCGCCTGCTCGACCACGATTTCGTCAAGCGGTTCGAGGGCCGGCTGATCAACATCCATCCCTCGCTGCTGCCGCTGTTCAAGGGCACGCATCCGCACCGGCAGGCGCTCGACGCCGGCGTCAAGGTGCATGGCTGCACCGTGCACTTCGTCACGCCGGACGTCGATTCCGGTCCGATCATCGCCCAATCGGCGGTGCCGGTGAGGCTGTCCGACGACGAGGACAGCCTGGGCGTGCGGGTGCTGTCGGCAGAACACCGGCTCTATCCCGACGCGCTGACGCTGCTGGCGTCGGGCAAGGTGCGCATGGAGGGCGGCAAGGCGGTGTTTGCCGACTTCATCGAACGCGAATACAATGGCGCGGTCGTCACCGCCCCGTCTCCGCGCCCGGAAATCGCCGATCTGGAAAGCCTGGCGCGCCGCACGCCATAGGACCTCCGTCCCGGCGCTGGAGCGAGTTGCCGCAGCCGCGTCAATTTTGAAACCGCGCCACAACTGTTCCTTAATTCAGGCATTCAGATTCGGGGTTCCCAACCAAGGAGACCCATCATGATGCTTCCCCATGGCGCGGTTGTCGCCGTCGCCGACGGCGAAAAACTGCACCTTTACCGCAATGCCGGCGACGAAACCGACCTGAAGCTGCAGGTGATCGACGCGGGCCATGTCGGGACGGCCAACCATGGCGGCGGAGCGCGCCATCAGTCGAGTTCGGCGAACCCCGACGCCAGCCAGTCGACGGAAGACGGTTTTGCCGCGGGGGTGGCCGACATCCTCAACAAGCAGGTGCTGTCGCACAAGGCGAGCCACCTCGTCGTCATCGCCGCGCCGCGCACGCTTGGCGAGATGCGCAAGCACTATCACAAGCAGATGGAGCACGCGCTGATCGGCGAGATCGCCAAGGACCTGACCGGGCGTCCGCTGCACGACATCGAAAAGGCGCTGCACGGCGCCTGACACGGGATCCGGGCGGCGTCAGGCCGCCCTTGCCTGCTTGACAAGCCCCGGCCTGCGCCGCCTCCGACCGCGGCGCAGGCCGGACGCTATTACGCGGACACGACGAACTCGGTCATCATGCCTGTCTGGAGATGCGGCATGTGGTGACAATGCAGCATCCACCGGGCGGTTTCGCCGGCGTCGACCGCCACGGTGACCATGTTCATCGGCGGGACGTAGACCGTATCGCGCCGGGCGCCGTTCAGGCGCGCGCCATTGATGCCCACGACCTGAAAGACATGGCCGTGCAGATGCATCGGGTGGCCCATCATCGACATGTTGTGAAACGTGATCTCGACGCGCTCGCCCGACCTGGCGACGACCGGCCGGTGATCGCCCCAAATCCTGCCGTCGATGGTCCATTGATAGGGTTGCATCGATCCGCTCAGCATCAGCATGCGCGATGTCTGCACCGGCCGTTCGGGCAGGTTTTCGACCGCCTGCAATGCCAGTTCCTGATCCGTGTCGAAAGCGGACGCTTCTTCATCGCCGATGTCGGCAAGCTTTGCGACCGACGCGCCCGGCGTCGCCAGGATGAGCCCGGTGCGCTCCCGGCCGCCTTCGCGCAAGGCGAGTATCGGCCAGGCGCCCGCGCCGGGAAAGGTCAGATCGAGATCGAGCCGCTGGCCCATCGCAACGCCGAAGCGACTGCCTTCGACCGGGCGGACGGCGTGGCCGTCGACCGCCACGAGGCTGGCCGACAGTGCGCCGGTATCGATCCAGAACACTGTCGCCGAGGCGGCGTTGATGATGCGCAGCCTTGTCCGACCACCTCGTTCGACCTGCACTACCTCCGGGTCGGACAAGGTGCGGTCATTGGCGAGGTAGGCGTCCCAGTCATAGTCGTTCAGGTCCATCGCCATGCCGCCCATAGGCGACATACCCGTCTTCATGCCGCCCATCATCATGCCGCCCATCGAGCCCGCGGACCCCATTGCGCCCATGTCGTGCCCGGCGCCCGAACTGCCGGCGATCTCGTCGATCACCTCCTCCGGCGGCTTGAACGAAAAGTCGTGCAGGAACATCACCACCTCTTGCCGGTCCGCCTTGACGTCGTCGGCGCTGCGCACGATCAGCGGCGCGGCGAGAAGATTCATTTCCTGCAGCGGCACATGGGCGTGCATCCAGTAGGTGCCCGGATGGGGCTCGAAGTCATAGGCGCGCGTTTCGCCCGGCTTGAGCATGGGGCGCGGCATGTCGGGCACGCCGTCCTGATCGTTGGGCGGCAGCTGGCCGTGCCAATGGACCAGCGTCGGCACGTCAAGCCGGTTGGTCAGGTCGACGCGGAAGCGCTGTCCGGGGTCGAGGACCAGTCCCTGCCCGTTTTGACCGGACAGGCCGAATACGGTGGCGGCGCGCCCGTTGACGTCGAGCACCCGGGTGGCTGCGGCCAGCGACATCGCGCTCTCGGCGCGGGCAAAGCGTGGCAGCGCCGCTGCGGACATCGCAGCAGCGCTCGCGGCCAGAAAGCCGCGGCGTGATAAGTTGATCATTTTCGGTCTCCTGGGAGAACTTGCTCCCGCTGAAATTCAGTTCGGCGCGCAAGGCGCGTTCATGTGCTTTCAGATCAGACCGTGATCGGGGGGACGCTCGGCGCGTTGCGGACCGAGGCCATGCAGGATCGTCTCTCCCTGCCCGGCCGGAACCCCGGCGTGGGGAACGAGAGCGCTCGCCGCCTCGAGGGGCGGCAGCCAGACCGCCACGCCGGCGCAGACAAAGGCGCACAGCAAGCGGTCCGTCTTGCAGGTGTCCGGTTTCGGGCAAGCCGCCGCATGAGCGTCATGCATGGCCATCGGGCCGGACATCGCCGCCCGTTCGCCGGCCGTCATGCTCGCGCCATGCGCAGGGGCCGCAACCGCCGTCGCAAGGAACGCAAACATGATCAGCAGCGCAAGCAGCGGTCGACGCATCGTCGCCTTTCCGGTCTACGTGCAACCGTTACCGGCCCATGGCGTCAACACTGTGGCGGCATTCGACCATCGCGATCAGTGCGCCGGCAAGCCGGCGGCCCTGGCTATGGCGCCGCCCTCACCCACACCTTGTTGTCGTGGATGGCCGCGCCGCCATAGGGCGCGGCCGCATCCGATCCGGTCAGCACATTGACGCCCTCGCCGCGCTCATGGGCGGAATTCGGCCAGATGCCTTCGGCGATGACGACGCCGCGCCTCACCCCGTCGAACAGTTTTGCATGAAGCACCAGGTCGCCGCGCCGGTTGCCAACCTCGACCCGGTCGCCGTCGGCAAGGCCGAGTTCCGCGGCGTCGTCGGGATGAACCAGCAATTCGGGCCGTCCTTCCTTCTGGCGCGACACCGGCGTCTCGGTGAACGACGAATTCAGAAAATTTCGCGCCGGCGACGTCGCCAGGCGGAACGGGTGTTCGGCGTCAGCCGTCTCGATCAGGTCGACATGGTCGGGAAACTCCGGCAGCCGCGCGTGGTCGCCAAAGGCCGCGCCCATATTGGGCGGCGGCTTGTTGGGCGACGGGCCGCCGACCCATTGCGGGCGGAAGTGGAACTTTCCGTCGGCGTGGCCGAAACCTTTGAGGAAATGCGCGGTCTCGAAATCGGGCTGGACGTCGGCCCAGCGTTGCTGCTTCAGGCTCTCGTAGTCGCCGACGTCGCGGCTTTTCAACAGGACGTCGATATGCTGCTTCTCAGTCATGCCGAAGCCCGGCAGGTGCGAGACGCCAAGCCGCCTGGCCAGTTCCTCGATGACAAAATGGTTGGTGCGCGGCCCGTCGGGCGGATCGATCAGTTTTGGCCCGAGCGTGATGTGCTGGTTGCCGCCGCCCTTGTAGAGGTCGTCGTGCTCGACGAACATCGTCGCCGGCAGCACCACGTCCGCCAGTTGCGCCGTGTCGGTCATGAACTGCTCGTGCACGCAGGTGAACAGGTCGTCGCGCAGGAAACCCTGCTTCACCAGCCGCTGCTCCGGCGCGACATTGACCGGATTGGTGTTCTGAACCAGCAGCGCCGTCACCGGCGGACCGCCATAGAGCACATCCTCGCGCCCCATCAGCACCGGACCGATGCGCGAATGATCCAGATAGCGGATTTTTGGATCGCGCAGCCGTGCGCCTTCCAGCAGGTCCTTGTTGAACTTGTACCCGGAAATGCCCGAATTGGAGTTGAGCGCGCCGCCGCCCTCATACTGCCAGCAGCCGGTGACGACGGAAAGCGACAGCGCGGCGTGCATGTTGGCCGCGCCGTTGCGCTGGCGGGCAAAGCCGTAGCCCAGCCGGAAATAGGTTTTCCTGGTTTCGCCGACGAGTTTCGCGAACGCCTCGATCTCCTCGACCGACAGGCCGGTGATGGCCGACGCCCATTGCGGAGTGCGGCTGCGCAGATGGTCCTCCAGCCCTTTCGGGTCGTCGGAATATTTTTCAAGGTAGGCGCGGTCGGCCAGCCCGTCGCGAAACAGCACATGCATCGCCGCGCAGGCGAGCGCGCCGTCTGTGCCGGGTTTCAGCACCAGCCCCATGTCGGCCTGCTTCATCGTGGCGTTGTCGTAGATGTCGATGACGACGATCCTGGCGCCGCGTTCCTTGCGAGCGCGCACCGCGTGGGTCATCACATTGACCTGGGTGACCACCGCATTGGTGCCCCAGATGACGATGCAGTCGGACTTCGCCATTTCGCGCGGGTCGGCGCCGCGCAGCGCGCCCGCGCCCATCACATAGCCGGTCCAGGCGAGATTGGTGCAGATCGAACCGAAGAAGCCGGAATATTTTTTGGCGTGGCGCAGCCGCTCGATGCCGTCGCGCTGCACCAGCCCCATCGTGCCGGCGTAGAAATAGGGCCACACCGTCTCCGACCCGTGCCTAGCTTCGGCGCGCTCGAATTTTTCGGCGACGAGATCGAGCGCCGCCCCCCACGAGGCTTGCTTCCACACGCCCTCGCCCTTGGCGCCGGCGCGCACGAGCGGCTTGAGCAGCCGGTCGGGATGGTGGGCGCGGTCGGCATAGCGCGCCACCTTGGCGCAGACGACGCCGGCGGTGTAGCTGTTCGACTTCGCCCCATGCACGCGCCCGATGCGGTCGGGGCCGAGCAGTTCGATGTCGAGCGCGCAGGTCGAGGGGCAATCGTGCGGACAGGCCGAATGGCCGATCCTGATCGGAGCGTGGGTGTTCATCAAACCTAACTAGCGGATTATTGCGTCCCGGTGTAGGGCGGGCGCGAAACTCGGCTCGCTCCAGACCCATGAACTACGACCACGCCTATCACGCCGGAAACTTCGCCGATGTGGTCAAGCACGCCACGCTGGCGCGCATCGTCGACTATCTCAAGCGCAAGGACCAGGCCTTTCGCGTCATCGACACCCATGCAGGTTCCGGCGTCTACGACCTTGGCTCGGAGCGCGCCCAGAAGACCGGCGAGTGGCGCGGCGGTATAGGTCGGGTCCTCGATACCGGGTTCAGGCCCGAGGTCGCGGAGTTGCTTGCGCCCTATCTCGACTGCGTGCGCGCGCTCAATCCAGACGGCGCGCTGACGCGCTATCCCGGCTCGCCGGAGATCGTGCGACGCCTGCTGCGCGATCGCGACCGGCTGCTGGCGATCGAACTGGAGCCGAAGGCGCATGCGGCGCTGGCCGCACGGTTTGCCGGCGACTACCAGACGCGGGTGCTGGAACTGGACGGCTGGCTGGCGCTGGGCGCGCATGTTCCGCCCAAGGAAAAGCGCGGCCTGGTGATCGTCGATCCGCCGTTCGAGATCGACAACGAGTTCGGCCGCATGGTCGATGGGCTGAAGCGGGCCCATGCGCGCTGGCCCGGCGGCGTCTGCGCCTTGTGGTATCCGATCAAGGACTTCGACGAGGTCCGCCGCTTCAGGACGGCGCTGACGGCGACCGGCATCCCAAAAATCCTCGACGCGACGCTGACCATTCGCGCATCCGCCGACATTCCGCGCCTCGACGGTTCCGGCATGATCGTGGTCAACCCGCCCTATACGCTCGAACAGGAATTGCGGATCATGCTGCCGGCGCTGCGCGACGCGCTGAAGACCGACGACGGAGCCAAATGGTCTGTCGACTGGCTGGCCGGCGAGACGCGCCCGGCTTGACCTTCGATTCGAGTTGCAACAGTGTCGATTCCACCTGAGTTGAAGGAATGGCGACGATGAGCCTGCGCAAAACCGTGTTGTCGATCTGCCTCGCGGCGACCGTCGCGGGGCCGGCCCTCGCGCAGCCGCTGCCGCCGCGGCCGGCGACCTCGGCTGTCGAGTCGGCCGGCTTCCTTGACCGGCCGCAAGCGCGCTTTTGCGACGACAAGGCGATCCTGACCAGGATCGTCTCGCGCTTCCGCCACCAGGTGCGGCATGTGCCGCACCTTCCCGATGTCGGCATCGTCGAGTTTCACCGCGTCCATGAACACCGTAACTACGACGCGACGGAGAAGTCGCCGATCGCGCGGCGCTATTGCGGCGCGACCGCCGAGCTTTCGGACGGACGGCGGCGCGAGGTCTGGTATTTGATCGAGGAAGGCATGGGCCTCGCCTCGATCGGCGACAATGTCGAATTCTGCGTTTCGGGTTTTGACCGCTGGTCGGTCTACAACGGGCGCTGCCGCGTTCTCAAATAGCGCCATGCTGCGATTTTCCGCCCTGACCGCGCTTGGCGCGGCCTTATTGCTCGCCGGCTGCGGCGACGGCAGCGCGCCGGCCGGCAAGGCCGCCGC
>DDFA01000086.1 GCA_002336975.1 Phyllobacteriaceae bacterium UBA1940 | reverse complement strand
GAGTCAATTCGTCCACACGGCCTAATTTATAATGCTGGATGCGGGAGCGTTTTCACTGGTCGCGTTAAGTCGGCCTTTACCCTTCACAAGGGGCGGGTCGCGCCGCGCCCGGTCCTTGCCTTTCTGCCGCCACCTGATAAACGCCAGCGACCATGACCACGCCGCTGTCCCACATCCGCAATTTCTCCATCGTCGCCCATATCGACCATGGCAAATCGACCCTCGCCGACCGGCTGATCCAGCTCACCGGCGGCCTCGACGCGCGCGAAATGGCCGGCAAGGAGCAGGTGCTCGACAATATGGACATCGAGAAGGAGCGCGGCATCACCATCAAGGCGCAGACCGTGCGCCTGAACTACTGCGCCGAAAACGGCGAGGATTATGTCCTCAACCTGATCGACACGCCCGGCCATGTCGACTTCGCCTATGAGGTGTCGCGCTCGCTCGCCGCCTGCGAGGGCTCGTTGCTGGTCGTCGACGCCAGCCAGGGCGTCGAGGCCCAGACGCTGGCCAACGTCTATCAGGCGATCGACAACAATCACGACATCGTCGTCGTCCTCAACAAGGTCGACCTTCCCGCCGCCGAGCCCGAGCGCGTCAAGGAGCAGGTCGAGGAGGTGATCGGCCTCGACGCCTCGAACGCGGTCGAGATTTCGGCCAAGACAGGCCTCAATATCGAGGCCGTGCTGGAAGCGATCGTCCACCAGCTGCCGCCGCCGAAGGAAGGCGATGCGTCGAAGCCGCTGAGGGCGATGCTGGTCGATTCATGGTACGACGCCTATCTCGGCGTCATCGTTCTGGTGCGCGTCATCGACGGCGTACTGAAAAAGGGCCAGACCATCCGCATGATGGGCACCGGCGCCAGGTATCCGGTCGAGCGCACCGGCTATTTTACGCCCAAGATGATCCAGGCCGACGAACTGGGGCCGGGCGAGTTCGGCTTCATCACCGCCTCGATCAAGGAAGTGGCGGACACTCGCGTCGGCGACACCATCACCGAGGACCGCCGCCCAACCGACAAGGCGCTGCCGGGCTTCAAACCAGCCCAGCCGGTGGTGTTTTGCGGCCTGTTCCCGGTCGATGCCGCCGATTTCGAGGATTTGCGCGCGGCGGTGGGCAAGCTGCGCCTCAACGACGCCTCCTTCTCCTATGAAATGGAGACCAGCGCGGCGCTGGGCTTCGGTTTCCGCTGCGGTTTCCTCGGCCTGCTCCACCTTGAGATCATCCAGGAGCGGCTGGAGCGCGAGTTCGACCTCGACCTGATCGCCACCGCGCCGTCGGTCGTCTACCGCATCGTCATGAACGACGGCTCGGTCAAGGAACTGCACAACCCCGCCGACATGCCCGACGTCGTCAAGATCGAGGCGATCGAGGAACCGTGGATCCGCGCCACCATTTTGACGCCCGACGACTATCTCGGCGCGATCCTCAAGCTTTGCCAGGACCGGCGCGGCGTGCAGGCCGACCTGTCCTACGTCGGCAAGCGCGCCATGCTGGTCTACGATCTGCCGCTGAACGAAGTGGTGTTCGATTTTTACGACCGGCTGAAGTCGATCTCCAAGGGTTATGCCTCCTTCGACTATCATCTGACCGACTATCGCGAGGGCGACCTGGTCAAGATGAGCATTCTGGTCAACGAGGAGCCGGTCGACGCGCTGTCGATGCTGGTGCACCGCACGGCGGCCGAAAAGCGCGGCCGCGCCATGTGCGAAAAGCTCAAGGAGTTGATCCCGCAGCACATGTTCAAGATCCCGATCCAGGCGGCGATCGGCGGCAAGGTGATCGCGCGCGAAACCATCTCGGCGCTGCGCAAGGACGTCACCGCGAAATGTTACGGCGGCGACGTCACCCGCAAGCGCAAGCTGCTCGACAAGCAGAAAGAGGGCAAGAAGCGTATGCGCCAGTTCGGCAAGGTCGACATCCCGCAATCAGCGTTCATCGAGGCGCTGAAGATGGGTGATAATTAGTGGCGTCGTATCTCTACTTCTGGGCTCGCTTTTTCGATGACACAGCTAACGAACGTAGAAAGATCTATAAACTTAACCAAAACTCGGGAGCGATGGAACACATCGCCCCAGGCGATCAAGTGTTGGCTGTTGCGAACATATCTGGCGAATATGAATTGGTCGCAATCTTTCAAGTGACAGCAGTCGGGGAGAACCATCCCTCTGACCCAGATTACCACGAATATGGGCAGTTCTTTTTTGAAGCTGATCCGTCAATATCGCGGTACACCGATCCGGCGCGAAGAATTTCAGCTGATAGCGCCATAAGAGCCAGCAGACTGACAACGAACGCGAAGATTCTAGGACACTCATTCAGGGGGAAGAATGGAGTGCGACGCCTTTCCAATCAGGAAGCAAAGCAAATCATCGCCACCGCCCTCTGATCTGCCCGGCATGCTGAAAGAGGGCGCGTTCCATGCACCAGTTCGGCAAGGTGGTGACCTGAGACCCCGATCTCCTCCGGTTTGAGGGAGAGTCCTAGGTTTCGTTTTGGCCTCATGCGGCCTGTTTTTCCAGCGTGGATTTCCTTGCGAACTCGGCCGGCGGCATGTTGCCGAGGGCCGAGTGTGGTCGGTGATGGTCGCATCGTCCGTCTCCATGATCGACGGACTCTACCCAAATCTGGAGGAAGTTCAGGGTCTCAGGTCACAGCCGGTCCTCCTCCATGGCAAGCGTTCAGAGCGCCATTTTCGTCGCCTGACATCCAGAAGCAATCGGCGCGCAATGCAGCGGCGATTTCGACGGGCGAGCCTCGTGCCTTCGGGCTTGCTCGTGATGCGGTGGCGAACTTTGCCTGAGGGCCGCTGCCAACAATCGCCGGACGCGGCGCGCATCCTCATCCCTGCGCCCGCGCTGCCGATGGCGCGTTCCATGGTTAGATGGAAACGCTCCGACGCCGACTGTTCGGCCCCGGATTTTGACTGAACGGAACAGGTGCAGCCATCAGCCAAATCCGATCTGTTGACAGATGACAGTTGGCAGAATAATTGAATACCTGGTCAACGGAAACAGGCTGATGCGACTTGCCGTGCTCGACGATTACCAAGGCGTTGCGGCGACCATCGTCGACTGGTCTGGCGTCGCCTCGGTCCAGGTCGTCCCCTTCCGTGATCACGTCGCCGACCAGGACGAACTGGTCGCCAGGCTCGCCGATTTCGACGCCGTCATGCGTATTCGCGAGCGCACGCAGTTCCCGCGCGCCGTGCTTGAAAGACTGCCCAGGCTCAAGCTCATCCTCGCCACCGGCATGCGCAATGCGCGATCGCTCGACCTTGCCGCCTGCGACGAGCTGGGCGTCACCGTCTCGACCACCGACGCGCTGCACCAGACCACCGTCGAGGTCACCTGGGCGCTGATCCTGTCGCTGACCCGCAACCTCCCCCGGGAGACGGGGTCCCTGCGCATGGGCGGCTGGCAGCAACAGCTCGGCAAGGGCCTGGGCGGCCGCACGCTCGGCGTCGTCGGCCTCGGCAATATGGGCGTCCCGGTGTCGCAGATCGCCAGGATCCTCGGCATGAACGTCGTCGCCTGGAGCCGCAATTTGACGCCCGAGCGCAGCAGGCCGCACGGCGTCGAATGCGTCGCCAAGGACGAGCTGTTCCGGCGCTCCGACGTCATAACGCTGCATCTGCCGCACAATGACGCCACCGAGGGGACCGTGGGCGCGCGGGAAATCGCGTTGATGAAAAAGGACGCCTTCCTGATCAACACCGCCCGCCCGGCGTTGGTCAATGAAGCCGCGCTTGTCGCCGCACTACGCGAAGGCCGCATCGCCGGCGCCGGCCTCGACGTCTTCGAAACCGAACCCCTCCCCGCCGACCATCCGTTCCGGGCGTTGCCCAATGTCGTCGCCACGCCGCATATCGGCTTCGTCACCGAGGAAAACATCCGCATGTTCTTCGAGCAGTCGCTGACCAACCTCTCCGCCTTCATCGCCGGCTCGCCAGTCAACGTCATCACCGGCGACGCGCCTTTCCTGGCCGATTCGCAGGTTGCAAAACAAATGCATGCGCAAAAACTGGCGAGCGACCGCAAGCCGGATCAGATCGCCAATGCGGTAAATATGCGCTAACGCAAGAAAGAGAGAAAAAGCCTTGAGCAAGCAGTACGATCTATTCATCGACGGGCGCTTTGTCAGCGACAGCGGACAGGAGCGTTTTGCTGCGGTCAATCCCTATACCCGCGACGAATGGGCCACCATTCCCCAGGCCAGCGACGCCCAGGTCGGTGAAGCGGTCGCCGCGGCCCGCCGCTGTTTCGAAACTGTCTGGTCGAAGGTTTCGGGCGTCGAGCGGGCCCGCCTGATGCACCGGCTCGCCGACTTGCTTGCCGCCGACGCCGACCGGATGGGCGTGCTGGAAAGCACCGACAACGGCAAGGTCGTCCGTGAAACCCGCAGCCAGATTCTCTTCGCCGCGCGCCAGTATCGCTTTTTCGCCGGCTACGCCGACAAATTATGGGGCAAGGTGATCCCGCTCGACCAGCGCGACGTCCTCGACTACGCCGTCAGGGAGCCGATCGGCGTCGCGGTGCTGATCACCGCCTGGAACTCGCCGATGGGGCTGCTCTCCAACAAGCTGGCGCCCGCGCTTGCCGCCGGCAACTGCGTTGTGATCAAGCCGTCCGAACATGCATCGGCGACGACGCTGGAGTTCGCCAGATTTGTCGAACAGGCCGGCTTCCCGCCGGGCGTCGTCAATGTGGTCACCGGCGACGCACGCGTCGGCAAGGCGCTGCTCACCAGCGGCCGCATCGATCGGATCAGCTTCACCGGCAGCCCCGGCATCGGCCGCGAGATCGCCGCCAATGCCGGCCGCATGCTGGTTCCCTCGACGCTGGAGCTCGGCGGCAAGTCGCCCAACATGATCTTCGCCGACGCCGACCTGAAGAAGGCCATTGTCGGCGCGCTCGCCGGCATTTTCGCCGCCACCGGCCAGACCTGCATCGCCGGATCGCGGCTGCTGGTGCAGCGCCCGGTCTATGATGAAGTCGTGACCACGCTGGTCGAGCGGGCGAAGCGGATCCGCATGGGCGACCCCACCGACCCGGCCACCGAGATGGGCACCGCCGCCAACGAACCTCAGTTCAACCGGATCCTCGGCTCGATCAGGGGCGCCATCGACGACGGCGCCGAACTGATGACCGGCGGCAGGGCGGCGTCCGGTCCAGGTCTGGGCAATGGCTTTTTCATCGAGCCGACCATCTTCGCCAATGTCAGAAACGCAATGACGATCGCGCAGGAGGAGGTTTTCGGGCCGGTCCTGTCCATCATTCCCTTCGATGACGAAGACGAAGCGATCGCGATCGGCAACGACACCAAATACGGCCTCGCCTCGGGCGTCTGGACCACCGACCTGAACCGCGCGATGCGCGTTTCGCGCGCCATTCGCGCCGGCACAGTGTGGGTCAATACCTATCGGGCAGTTGCGGTGCAGGCGCCGTTCGGCGGCTTCAAGGACAGCGGTTTCGGACGCGAACGCGGCGAAGTGGCTCTGGACGAATTCACCAACACCAAGAATGTCATGATCGATTTCTCCGATGAGGAACGCGATCCGTTCGCCGTCAAACTGTGACGGTGCGGGAGGGGCAGATGATTGAAAGACGCATATTTGACGTCGTTGTCGCCGGTTGCGGCATCGCAGGCCTTTCGGCGGCCGTCTCGGCCTCCGAAAGCGGCGCCCGCGTCGCGGTCGTCGAGCGCGCGACCAGGGAGGAGCGCGGCGGCAACACCCGCTGGACCGAAGCCTTCATGCGCATGAAGAACGACAGCGAGGTCGCTGACGATTTCGAAGAGCATTTCATGGCCAATTCCGGGTCGCATCTCGACCCGTCGCTGGTCGCCGAGACCGCGCGCCCCTATGGGCAGTGGCCTGCGATCGTCAAGACGCTGTCCTTCACCGACCCCGAGATCGTCGGCACGCTCGCCGCCGAGGCCGGCCCGACGCTCGCCTGGTTGAAGGGGCTCGGCATCCGCTTCTCCGACATGGCCTCCTATCTCATCACCCAGTCGACGACGCGCATCTGCCCGGTAGGCGGAGGGCTGGCGCTGGTCGAGGCGCTGGCCGCCAGGGCCGAGGCCAACGGCGTGACCTTTCTCTACGAAACCAGTGCCGACGACCTGATCTTCGACGACGCCGGCAGGATCAGCGGCCTGCTGGCTCGTGACCGCGACCGCAACAAGCTCGAACTGATGGGCAAGGTCGTGCTGGCCTGCGGCGGCTTCGAGGGCAACGCCGAAATGCAGACGCGCTATTTCGGCGACGTCGCCCGACACGTCCGCCCGGTCGCCCGCGGCGGCTATTACAATCGAGGCGAAGGCATCGCCATGGCGCTGCGCGCCGGCGCCGCGCCGTGCGGCGACTTCTCGCAATACCACGCCGAGCCGATCGATCCACGCTCGGGCGTCTCCGAACCGATCGTCTTCAACTTCACCTACGGCGTTCTGGTCACCCAGGAGGGGCGTCGATTTGTCGACGAGGCCTCCCACACCGTAGACGCGATCTACGAGAACATCGCGCGCATGATCGCAAAACTGCCCGGTGGCGTCGCCTATCTGATCTGCGACGCCCGCCTCGACGAGGTTCCCAATTGGCAGCGCAGCGTGCGCAGCGACCAGAAGCCGGTGACGGCCGCCACGATCGGCGAACTGGCCACAGCGCTCGGCATCCCCGCGCATACGCTTGAGCAGACGATCGCCGGCTTCAACGCCGCCACGAGACGCGATGGCGCGTTCCGGCCGCTCGAGCTCGACGGCCTCTCCACCCAAGGCATCGACCCGCCGAAGTCGAACTGGGCGCTGCCGATCGCGACTGGTCCTTACCGCGCCTGGCCGATCAGTTCGGCCAACTGCTTTACCTTCGGCGGCCTGCGTTGCAACGCCGACGCCGAAGTGGTCGACGGCGACGGCCGCCCGCTCGGCAATCTCTACGCGGCGGGCGAGACCATGGGGATCTATTACCGGCGCTACACCGGCGCGACATCGGTTCTGCGCGGAGCGGTTTTTGGACGCATCGCCGGCCGCCATGCGGCCGGCGCGGGCGCCTGAGGCAAACGAACAGGAGCGCAGGCAATGCCGATCGCCACACCTACCCTCGAAAACGTCCAGGAAATCTCCGACATGCTGGGACTGCGGCTCGGCGTCCGGGACGCCGAGGTCTATGCCGGTTTCCTGGCGGCCATGACGGCTCCCTACGACCGTCTCGACCAGATGGACGCGCCGCATGCCGACAGGCCTCGGCGCGGCCGGGTCGGGTGTGCGCCGCTTCCGCAAGAAAACCAGTACAACGCCTGGGCATGGCTCGGCCCCATCGAACCGACCGGCAAGGGGCTGCTGTCCGGCTGCGAGATCGGCGTCAAGGACGCGATCTGCGTCGCCGGCATGCCGGCGCGCAACGGCTCGAGCCTGCTTCAGGATTTCGTGCCTGACGAGGACGCCACGGTGGTGACGCGCGTGCTTGCGGCGGGGGGAACGATCAAGGGCAAGACGGCTTGCGAAAATCTCAGCTTTTCCGGCCACAGCCACACCAGCGATCCGCCAGTGCTGAACCCCCGCAACATAGCCCATTCCTCCGGCGGTTCCTCGAGCGGCAACGGCGCGGCGATCGCCGCCGGCGATATCCAGATGGCCATTGGTTGCGATCAGGGCGGCTCGGTGCGTATTCCGGCGTCCTGGTGCGGGGTGGTGGGGCTCAAACCGACGCACGGCCTTGTCCCCTACACCGGCGCGTTCGCCATGGACGCGACCATCGACCATTGCGGGCCGATGGGCGCGCGCGTCGAGGACGTGGCGCGGTTGCTGACCGTGATTGCCGGCCCCGACGGGCTCGATCCACGTCAGACCAACAGGGCGATACCCTCCGGCGTCAACTATCTCGATCCGCTTGCGCAAAATCGCCGGCCGAAACGCATTGGCGTCATTCGCGAAGGCTTCGGCCGGCCCGAAAGCGAAGCCGAGACCGACCGCGCCGTGCGCGCCGCCCTCAAGCGTCTCGCGGCGTCAGGAGTGGAAATCGAGGAGATCTCGGTGCCGGCCCACTTGCAATGTTTCGACGTCTGGAACGCCATCGTCGTCGGTGGAACCTCCGAGCTGATGTTCGGCCACGACGGACTGGCGAGCTTCGGCGAGGGCTACTGCAACCCGCGCATGCTGGACGCCTTCGCCGCCTGGCGCCGAAATCCGGGCGATATCAGCGTCACCGCCATGCCGGCGCTGTTGATGGGGGCGCTGATGCAGCGACGCTACCATGGCCGGCACTATGCCAAGGCGCAATCCCTGCTGGCGGCAATGCGCGCGGGCATCGACGCCGCGCTGGAGCGTTTCGACGCGCTGGCGATGCCGACCATTCCCTTCCGCGCCAGCGCTCATCCTGCGCCCGGCGCGAGCCTCGCCGAACGCGTGTCGCTGGGGCTGCCGATGGTCGGCAACACCGCACCCTACAACGCCAGCGGCCACCCGGCGATCACACTACCGTGCGGCGAGCATGATGGTCTGCCGGTCGGACTGATGCTGATCGGCCGCCGCTTCGGCGAGGTCGACCTGCTGTGCGCGGCCGAACATTTCCAGCGCAACGCCTGAGGAGGCCAATGTGGCGGGCTCTGAACTGACCGAGATTTCCGGCGTCGAGGCCGGCCGCCTCATCCGCGCCGGAAAACTATCGCCCGTCGAACTGACGCAGGCCTATCTCGATCGCATTGAGCGGCTCGACGGTCGCCTGAATGCGTTCGCCCACGTCATGGCCGAAAGCGCTCGCGCCGCCGCAAGGGATCGCGAAACTGAAGCCCGCAATGGCGGTATCCGTGGCCCGCTGCACGGCGTACCGGTGGCGGTGAAGGATCTGTGCGATACTGACAACGCCCCGACGGCTGCCGGCTTTCCGATGTTTCGCAATCGCCGCTCGCGCGCCAACGCCACGATCGTTGACCGGATCGCAGCCGCCGGCGCGGTGCTGATCGGCAAGACCGAACTGTCCGAAGGCGCGCTCGCCATCCACCACCCGGATGTCGCGCTGCCGGTCAATCCGTGGCGCGGCGACCTGTGGACCGGCTCGTCGTCTTCGGGTTCAGGCGTCGCGGCCGCCGCCGGGTTCTGTGCGGCGGCGGTCGGCACCGACACCGGCGGCTCCATCCGCTTTCCTGCTATCTGCAATGCCGTGGTCGGGGTCAAGCCGACCTGGGGCCGCGTCAGTCGCCATGGCGTCTTTCCGCTGTCCTGGACGCTCGACCATGTCGGCCCGCTCGCCCGCAGGGTTGAGGACGCCGCCGCGTTGCTTGGCGCGATCGCCGGCCGCGACGATCGCGACGCGACATCGCTGTCGGCCCCCGTCCCCGACTATCTGGCGGAACTAGACCACGGCCTGGGCGGCGTGCGGCTGGGCTTCGACGCCGCCTATTCCAGCGACGGCGTCATGACCGAGACGGTCGCCGCGCTGCAAGCCGCGATTGCCGTCCTCACCGGCCGCCGCGCAAAGCTCGTGTCGGTGACCATGCCCGATACCGCCGCAGCGCAAAGCGCCTGGACGCCGATCTGCCTGTCGGAAGCGCTGTCGGTCCACCAGGGTCTCGAAGGCGCAAGGCCCGAAGGCTACTCGGCCCTGTTCCGGGATTTCCTCGACGCGGGCGCCGCCGTCACCGGCGTCGACTATGCGCAGGCCAATCTCGCCCGCCGCCAGTTCGCCGGCAACCTCGATGCGCTGTTCGAGACGGTCGACCTGATGCTGGTCCCGGTGACGCCAAACCCGGTTCCCACCGTCGAGGAATTCGCCCGCATCTGCCCGGATCCGGCCGGACTGGAGAGGCTGATCCGCTTCACCTGCGTCTATGACGTATCCGGCCATCCGACGATCACCTTGCCGGCCGGCCTGTCGGCCGGCGGCGAGCCGATCGCGTTCCAGCTGGTCGGCCCAAGGCTCTCTGAGGCGTTGCTGATCCGGGCCGGCTACGCCTGGCAGCAGGATTTCGGCTGGGACAATCGCCCGCCGCTGGGCTGAGCGCCGGCAGCGTCTTCCGGCCGGCCGGCTCGGGTTCGTCAGCCGAGGCCGACGAACTCGCGCACCACCTCCGGATCGGCCAATTGCGCCGGCGCCAGCGTTCCGGTGATCTGCCCGCGCTGGATGACAAAGACCTGGTCCGCCAGCGCGGCGATGAAGTCGAGCTTCTGTTCGACCAGCATCAGCGTCAGTTTCCGCTTGTTGCGCAGATCGTGCAGGATGGCGATGATTTCGTCGACGATCGACGGCTGAATGCCCTCGGTGGGCTCGTCCAGCATCAACAGCCGCGGATTGCCGCACAGGCTGCGGGCGATCGCGAGTATCTGCTGTTCGCCGCCGCTGAGCACGCCGCCGCGTCTGCCCAGCAACGGCTTGAGGCGCGGAAACTCGTCGAGCACGGTCGCCAGCGATTCCTCCGCCGCATGGCGGTCCGGCAGCCGCATCAGACCCATTCGCAGATTCTCCTCGACCGACAGGGTCGGGAATATTTCGCGGCCTTGGGGCACATAGCCGAGCCCCAGGCTGGCGCGCCGATGGCTCGGCGTCCCGGTGACGTCCTTCCCGTCGAACCGAACCGCGCCAGCGGTCGGCGCAATCTGCCCGAACACCGTCTTGATCAACGTCGACTTGCCCATGCCGTTGTGGCCGAGAATGCCGGTGAACGACCCTTCCTCGACGGCGAGATCGACGCCCTGGAGGATGGGGATCCTTCCGTAGCCGCTCCGCAGTCCCCTCGTTTCCAACAGTTTCATACCAGCAGGTTCCGCTTGCCGAGGTAGATTTCGCCGACACGCGGGTCGCGCAACACGGCTTCGGCGCTTTCCTCCGCGAAGATGCGCCCGTGATGGAACACCGTCACCCGTTTCGCGATCGATCGAATGAACTGCATGTCGTGCTCGACCACGATCAGCGCCGCGTCGCGGTTCAGCTCGCGGATCAGCGCGGCGGTGTGCTCCACCTCCGCATGCGTCATGCCCGCCGTCGGCTCGTCGAGCAGGATCAGGCTGGGCCGGCTGGTCACCACCATCGCCAGTTCCACCCATTGCCGCTGGCCGTGCGACAGGCGGTCGAGGCGCTTGTCGCGCATTGCGCCGAGCGACATGCGATCGATGGCTTCGTCGCAGGCCCCCTCGACCCGTCTGCCCTTCAGGCGCGAGGTCGCGGCCAGCCGCAAATTCTCGCGCACGGTCAGGCCGTCGAAGACGTTGGGCACCTGTGTCTTGATGCCGACGCCAAGCCTGGCGATGTCGTGCGTGGCCGCGCGCGTCACATCCACGCCACGCAGCAGCACCCGGCCGCTGGTCGGTTGATATTGCTTGGTCAGGCAGCGGAAGAACGTGCTCTTGCCGGCGCCGTTGGGGCCGATCAGGCAGCGAAGCTCGCCCTCGGCCAGGGTGAAGTTCACGTCCTCGACGGCGCGAACGCCGCCGAACCGCATGCCTACTCCGCGAGCCTCCAGCAGAGGCGGCACACCGTCAGCCATGACGTTTCGCCTCCTTGCCGGTCGGCGCGGTGCGCGCATCGGCGCGGTCGGACCAGAACTTACGCACGGTCGGCACGATGCCCTGCGGGACCAGCAATACGAAGACCGTGAACACCAGGCCCATGATCAGGTTGATGTCGATCGTCTGCTGCGTGCCCAGTTCGAGAGACAACGTGCTCAAGACGAACGCGCCGATGATCGGGCCGATCAGGGTGCCCAGCCCGCCGATCATCGTCCAGATGATGGGCTGTGCGCTGAAGGCGAGGCTGAACACATGCGGATCGATGAACGCGTTCCAGTTCGCATACATGACGCCGCCAAGCCCGGCGATGGCGGCGGCGATGACGAATGCGACGAGCTTGTTGAAACGTGCGTCGAAGCCCAGAAGCTCGATGCGCAGCTCGTTCTCGCGCATGCCCACGAGAATGCGACCCAGGCGCGACCGCAGCAGCAGTCGCAGCGCCACATAGACCGCCAGCGCCGATAGCCCCGCAATGACGAAAATCTCGTTTGGCCCGGCATAGAGATCCGGCCGTCCCGGCATATTGATCGGGGGAATGGCGGGAATGCCGTTGTAGCCGCCGAGCATGGCTTTGCCGACCATGTAGGAGGGCTTCGCCGTCTGCCCCATGAATTTGTAGAGGATCAGCGTCACGACCAGCGTGATGACGGCGACATAGATGCTGGACAGACGCGCATAGAAGACGAAATAGCCGAGCACCACCGCAAACGCCGCCGGCGCCAGCACGCCAAGCGCAATCGCAACCGTGCTGTCGCCCAGATTGATCGCGGCCGCCGCATAAGCATAACCGCCAATGCCGAAGAAGGCCGCCTGGCCGAAGCTGAAAATCCCTGCGTAACCCCACACGAACGCGACGCTGAGCGCCAGGATCGCAAATGCGAAATTGAGCGAGATCTGCAGGATCGTGTCGAACTCAAGGAATTTCGGCAGGACGACGATGAGGATGGCGGCGATGACGACCGCCGCCGCCTGTAGTGCGAACGCTGGATTTGCCATCAGATCGCTCGTTTGGGAAACAGGCTGGACAGGCCAGCGGGCAACAGGCGAAGCATCAGCAGCGCGCCGAGCAGCAGCGCGACCTCGCCGAATTCCGGCGTCAGCATGATGGTGGTCGCCTGGTTGATCACGCCGAACAGCACCGCTGCGCTGGCGGTGCCAGCAAATATGGCGTCGCCGCCGCAGATCACCGTGATGAACGCCTTGCCGATATAGGCGGCGCCCATGGTCGGCAGCACGCCGGTCAAGGGCGCCATGATCGCGCCAGCCAGCCCGGTCACGGCCGCGCCGATGGCGAAGGTCGCAGTGTAGACGGCGCCAGGATTGACGCCCATCGCCGCCACCTGCCGCGGATTGTCCATCGTCGCCCTGGCGATGAGGCCTGCCTTGGTGTGCTTCAGCACCAGATAGATGGCCGCGAACAAGGCGATCGTTACGCCGATGATGAGGAATTTGTAGGAACTGTCGCGAATGCCGCCGATCTCGAACGACCCCAGCGGGGTGGAAATGCCTCTGGTGATGTTGCCAAACGTCATCGTCACGGCGCCGGTGATGAACAGGCTCAGGCCCCATGTGGCCAACAGCGTATCCATCATGCGACCGTAGAGATGGCGAATGACGAGACGTTCGATCATCACCCCGATAGTGCCGACGACGAGCGGCGCGACGACGAACATGGCGACCCAGATATTGATGCCGGACGCATTGGCGAATTGCGCGCTGTAGGCGCCAAGCATGAGCAACTCGCCATGCGCGAAATTCATCACCTTCATCATGCCGAAAATAATAGCCAGCCCGAGGCTGATCAGCGCCAGACTGGCCATCGTGTTGAGAATCTGGATCGCAGCAATCGCCATTCCAAAAGCACCCGGGTCAAAAGCTCGGCCCGATACGTGATCGGCCGCAAAAAACGCTGCCGCAGCCAGCGCCGCGACAGCGCCAACTCTTAGGTCAAGGCTGGTACTGCGTCGACTGGTTCGGATCCTTGATCAGGTCGCACAATGCCGACGTGTCCGAAGGCTCGACATTCTCGGAACGCCCGATGATGTCGAACTTTCCATCCTTCACCTGCGCGATCGCGGTCGACATGATCGCGTGGTGCGATGTCGGCTGGATCGCCATCTTGCCGCCGGGGCCGTCGACCGAAACCCCGCTCTCGAGCGCGGCGACCACCTTATCGTGATCGAGGCCGCCAGCCTTCTCCACGCCCTGCTTCCACAGATGGACGGCGTTGTAGGAGGTAACGGCAAGCGTGCCGATTTCGGGATGGTCGGCGCCGAAGCGCTTCGCCCATCTCTCCAGAAACGCCTTGTTCTCAGGGGAATCGATGGTCTGGAAGTAATGATACGAACAGGTCAGGCCTTCGATTTCCTGCGGTTGCAGCAGGTTCTTTTCCCAGGGGCCGAACACGGTGCAATGAAGCGGGATGCGGCCGAGCATTCCAGCCGCCGGCCACTGGCGGTAGAAGCCGATATGGTTGCCGCCGACCAGGCCGGACACGACCAGATCGGGTTTGGCGTCCTGGATCTTGGTGATGGTTGCGGAGAAATCCGTCACATCGAGCGGGAAGAACTCCTTGGCGACCAGCTTGGCGCCGAGGCTCTCGACGAACTTCTCCAGCCATGCCGAGCAGATGTAGCCGTAATTGTAGTCGGCCCACATCGTGTAGATCGTCTTGACGTTCCTTTCCTTGATGATCTTTGCCATTGCCGGCCCGATCATCTGCGCCGGAGTCTCGGCGATGACGAAGGCGTTCTTGTCGCAGACGCCGCCTTCGTAGAACGTGTCGTAGAAGTAGACGGTCTTGGCGCGGTTGAACAGCGGACGAACCGTCTCGCGCGAGGCGCTGGAGACGCCGCCGAACACCACAGAGGCCTTGTTGGAATTGATCAGGCGCTGTGCGAACTGAGCGTAGTTCTGCATGTTCGACGCGGTGTCGAATGCGGTCAGGTTGAGCTGACGCCCGAGCACGCCCCCGGCGGCGTTGATTTCCTCCACAGCCAGCTTCACGCCCTGGTCCATTTCGGCGCCGTAAATGCTGTGGCTTCCGGAACTGTCATGAAGCGCGCCGACCTCAATGACGTCGGCGGCGCTGGCGCGGCGGGTGAGGATCGTCGGCACTGCTGCGACGAGGGTGGCTGTACCTGCGGACTTCAGAAGTGTGCGGCGATCTAGAGAGATCATGTGCGTTCCCCATTAAACGGACGGGCGGCCCGATTGGCTGGCGGTCGGGCCGGCCAGACTTTGAGCTCCGTAATGGTACCGTGATGCCAAAACTGTTAGCTGTCAACAGATAACAGTTGGAAGTTTTCAAAATTGTGACGCCTCGACGGCGCATTTGCGGGCGCGCCGGGACCAATGTGCCGAACCGGGTCAGGAACCCGCCGGCTTTGAGGGGTTGAATGCAACATGGGGGGGCGGCGCGCATGATCAGCGCCAGTGGATCGGAACCGCACGGGTCCCGCGTTTGGTCGAACCCAGCAGCGATCGCACAGGCGAAAAGGGCCGATTTGGCGTTCGCGGCGAGCGCCCTATGATTTTGAGGGCGTGTCCGGCGCGGCGTCCTCGCGCATATGCACGAACACGTTCTGGCGCGAATTGCGGATATGCTCGCGCATGACGCGCTCGGCTTCGTCGCCGTCGCGCTTTTCGATCGCCTCCAGGATAGCGCGATGTTCCGCCAGCGCGGCGTGCGGTCTGCCCGGAATCAGACTCATCCGATGCCGGTACAGCCGCAGGATCGAATAAAGGGGACCGCTGACAAAGGCGCTGATCCGCGAATTCCGGCTGGCTTCAGCTATCTGCAGGTGGAAATCGGTGTCGCCCGCGCCCTGGAAATAGCCGATGCCGGCCTTGATCGCCGGGTCGTTCTGATGCTGCTCAAGCAGCATGCGCAACCGGGCGATTTCCGCGTCCGTCGCATTTGCGGCCGCATAGCGGGCCGCCATCCCCTCGACCGCCTCGCGAAACACCAGCAGTTCGATCAGTTCGCTTTTGCGCAACGACGTGACGCGCGGCCCCTGATTCGCGACGCGCATCACCAGCCCCAGACCCTCAAGCCGGCCGATTGCTTCACGCAGCGGCCCCCGGCTGATGCCGAGTTGCCGCGCCAGGTCGGCCTCACTCATCTTGTGTCCGGGCTCGATATCTCCCGACAGGATCGCCCTCTCCAGACGATCGAACGCCATCTGGGCGAGGTTTTCCGAAACAAGCGGCGTCAACATCAAAAGTTCGTTCCGTTCATTTGATCGAACATCGACCTTACGGCAAAGGGTAGACCGGATTCGTGTCTAAGGCGAGCAGCCTTGCCCGACACGCTCCCCCACACGACCCGGCGGTTGTTCAGCTAGCTGAAAACATATCCGTCAAACAAGATGCGCGCCGTGCGGTAAACGGCGCCATACTTGACATTGACCATGCCGCCGGCGTCGCGGATGACGGAGGCGTCGACCTGGATCAGGCCGGACGGGTGCGCGATCGTCAAGGCGCCTTCGCGATGGCGCGCCAGACGGTGGGGGGTCGCGCCTTCGATCCTCATCGCCGCGGCGAGGCAGACAGCGCCGGTGATCGGCAGGGCGCGATGCGGCTTGCCCATCGACACCATGCGCACCGTGATATCCATCGCGTCGCCGTCCAGCACGCGGCCCGACAGGTCGGCCTGGCGCTGGGCGGCGAACACCAGGGCGATCCGCGGCACGCTGCCAAGATACGCCGCCGCGCCGAGATCCTTCGCCAGCCCTGCGCGTACGGACGCCTCGCAGCGCAATCGTTCCAGCCGCTCCATCAGCCCGGCGTCGCGCTCTATCACCTCGGGCGCCGCCGGCTCGCTCATGCCGAAATCGGCCGCATCGACGAAGACGCAGGGACTGGCGGCGTCAATGATCGTCGCCCGTATCTCCGCCCCAGTCGCCGTCAGGATGTCCTGCGCCTGCCCGGTGGGCAGGAGCTTGCCCGTCTTCGATCCTCCGGGATCGAGGAAGTCGAGCCTGATCGGCGCGCCCGAGCCCGAGACGCCGTCGATCTGCATCAGCCCCTCCAATCGCGGCTCGCCGCCTGCCATGGCGAAGGTGCTGCGGATCAGTTTGCCGGTATTGGTATTATGAATGACGATGGAACAATAGCCGTCGCCGGGGGGCTTGACGATGCCACGCATCACCGCGAAAGGACCGACGGCCGAGGACATGTTGCCGCAATTGCCGGCATAGTCGACGCGCGCCTCGTTCACCAGCACCTGACCGAATGTGTAGTCCACATCGGCGTCCGGTCGCGACGGCGGCCCGACGATGCACACCTTGGAGAGCGACGAGACGCCGCCGCCCATGCCGTTCAACTGTCGCCCATAAGGATCCGGCGACCCCATCGCGGCGGCGAACAGGCTGTCGCGCGCCCTTGCGTCCGCCGGCGCGTCTTCGTCCAGCACCATCAAGCCTTTTGAGGTGCCGCCGCGCATGAATGTCGCGCGCAGCCGGCCGGGCCTGGGTTCAGTCGCCGGCATAGCGTTGCTCGAGCTCGTCGAAGAACGTCTTTCCGACAACCCGCTGGCGTTCTTCGAACCCGGCCAGCTTGCTCTCGTAACCGCGCAGCGACCCCGAATGCTTGAGATGCTTCAGGACGTCCTGCACCGCGAGAATCGTCGCCTGCAGGGTGGCGTTGGCGTAGAGCACGATGGCGAAACCGAGCTCGCGCAGTTCGTCGACCGACATCATCGGAGTCTTGCCGCCGATCACGACATTCATGACCTGTGGCGCCGGCAGCGCCGCGATCCGCTCGATGTCGCCGCGGCTGGTCGGAGCCTCGACAAAGACGATGTCCGCACCCGTCTCGATGAAGGCGTGCGCCCGGTCCAGCGCCGCTTCGACGCCGTCGACCGAAATGGCGTCGGTGCGGGCGATCACCTGCAGGTCGGGGTCCTGGCGCGCGTCCAGCGCGGCCTTCAGCTTGCCCAGCATCTCCGGCAGCGGCACTACGCCCTTGCCTGCGAAATGGCCGCATTTCTTCGGAAAAATCTGGTCTTCGATCTGCACCGCCGAAGCGCCGGCGCGCTCCACCAGCCGCATGGTGCGGTACGTGTTGACGGCGTTGCCAAAGCCGGTGTCGATGTCGACCAGCAGTGGCAGCGAGCAGACGTCGGAAATCCGCGCTGTCGCCTCGCACAACTCCGATACGGTCAGCAGGCCGATGTCGGGCATGCCGAGATGACTGTTGGCCAGGCCAGCCCCGGTGATGTAGAGCGCCTGGAACCCGGCGTCCTCGATCAGGCGCGCGCCGAGCGCATTGGCGGCGCCGGGCACCAGCAGCGCCTGCCGCTCCGCAACCAGCCGGCGCAGTTGCCTGCGCGCCGACTGTCCCTTCGTTTCCCGGGCCACCCGGCTTTCCCAATTCTGATCTGCGATCAAGGACCTGACCTCTGTTCATGAGGGAAGCTAGCCGCAAGCCGAACTACAGTCAACTGTTGACAGATAACAACTCAAGTCTTACTCCGCATAACGGACCTCTGGAGCCACCTCCTTGCGCCTCGACGCCCTCGCCATCGCAATCCGCTCCAAGAACGCGGGTCCTTGCCTGCTGACGCTGGACATCGTTTTCCCCGACGACGCAGCATTCGCGCTTGCCGCGTCGCGCATCGACCGATTGCTGGAGCACGTCGCCGGACAATACCGCAAGCCGCCCTCCCGGATACGAAGCTTCGTTCACCCGCCCTCCCGCGCCATCAAGATCACGATCCCGCGCGACCGGCTGTCGGGATCGGTGGGCGACACCGACGTCTACGGCGCGCAACAGCATGCGCCCCTGCTGGGCTTTGAACTGTGAGCCGGCTGCTTGCGATGAGCGACGCATTCCGGCGCGGCGAACGCCGGCCGATCCGCATTCTCGGCGCCTCCGGGCAGCTCGGCTACGGCATTCCAACGCCCGCGCTCGAAGCAGGCCTGCGGCGTCAACCCGATTTCATCGGATGCGACATGGGATCCACCGACATCGGCCCCTATTATCTTGGCAGCGGAAACATGGCGGTCTCGCGCGAAGGCGCAAAGCGCGACCTGGCCAAGGTGCTGAAGGCCGCGCGCGCGATTGACGCGCCGCTGATCATCGGGTCCGCCGGATCGGCGGGCGCCGCCCCGCATCTGGCGCAGACCGCTGATATCGTCCGCGAGATCGCCGCCGAGGCCGGCTTGCATTTCAAACTGGCGACCATCGCCGCCGACGTCGATCGCGCACGTATCATCGCCGCCCTACGCGCCGGCCAGGTGCGGGCGATGGACGGCATGTCGGAGTTGACGCAGGAGGCCGTCGCGGGCTCAAGCCATCTCGTCGCCCAGATGGGCCTCGAGATGATCCAGGGGGCACTGCTGGCCGAGGCCGATGTCGTCATCGCGGGCCGCGCGTGCGATACTGGCATTTTCGCCGCCCTGCCGATTCTGCTCGGCTTTCCGCAAGGTCTGTCGATACACCTCGCCAAGATTGTCGAATGCGCCTCGCTGTGCTGCGTCCCCGGCGGCAGGGACTCGATTCTTGCAACGCTGCACGACGACCATTTCGAGCTTGAGAGCATGAACCCGGCCAGGGCCGCCACGCCCGCATCGGTGGCCGCTCACAGTCTCTACGAGCAGGCCGACCCGTTTTCCATCCATGAGCCCTGCGGACGTGTCGACCTTTCCGACGTGGTCTACTCGGCGGTCGACGGGCGGCGCACCCGCGTCTCCGGGGCGCGCTTCGAACCGGCTGCCGCGCAAGCGATCAAGCTTGAAGGCGCGCGTCTGGCCGGCGAGCGCGCAATCCTGCTTTGCGCCAACGCCGATCCGCGTTTCATCGAGCGGCGCGAGGCGATTTTCGACAGCCTTGAGACGCTGGTGGCGGAACTGGCCTGCGAGGACTGCCCGAAAGACTACCGGCTGTTCGTTCACGCCTACGGGACCAACGCAGTGATGCCCGCCAACCCGCCCATGGCCTTGCCCGGCGAGATCGGCATCGTCATCGAATGCGTCGCGCCGACGACGGATCGCGCCCTCGACGTTCTGCGCACCGCCAAGCAGTATCTGCTTCACTACGGCTACGAAGGCCGCCTCTCAACCGCTGGCAACCTCGCCTTCCCGTTCACGCCGCCGGAGATCGGCGTCGGTCCGGCCTATGAATTCAGCGTCTACCATCTGATGGAGGTCGACGCGCAGTCGGACATCTTCGCGATTTCGATTGAGGATGTCTAATCGGCGCATTTCGGAACTGCGCGCGCAGCCCTGACCGGCCGCTCAGGGCAACGCGTTGCAGCCAAAGCGGTAGTCGTTTCCCCGACGATGCGCCTGACCTGGCTTGGCGCGAGTCAGGTTGAGGCTCAGATACGACCACCGCCGCCAGCGACGAAGACTTCGCGCCTGCCGCCCTTGCGGCGGGGAACTGAGGTTCGGCGCCCGATCGCCCGAGCCACGCGTTTCCGTTTGACTCCGGTTCAAATGCCTGTCATGGAAATTGTCTCATTCTTGAGACAAGAAGCTCGGCAGTCAAAAAATTGCAACAGACGCCCGAATCCGCAGTGCTTGTCGGCGTCGAGGCGCTGACCAAAATCTACAAGACCAGAGAGGGCCAGCAGGTCGAAGCCCTGTCCCCGGTGACGCTCGACGTCTACCGTGGCGAGTTGTTAAGCCTGATCGGCCCTTCAGGCTGCGGAAAGTCGACCCTGCTGCGGTTGCTGTCGGGGCTCGAACAGCCGTCCGGCGGCGAAATCCGCTGGCAGGACGGCCCGCCGAGCCGTGGAACCGACATCGGCTATGTGTTCCAGGAACCGGTGCTGCTGCCCTGGCTGAGCATCCAGGACAATGTCCGTTTTCCGCTCGACGCGTTCGGCGTCGCCAGGGCCGAAGCTGACGATCGGGCGGCAGCGATGCTCGGCCTCGTCGGTCTGAAGGATTTCGGCAAGGCCCTGCCCAAAGAATTGTCGGGCGGCATGCGCCAGCGCGCCTCGATCGCGCGCGCCCTTGTCTACCGTCCCCGGCTTGTGCTGATGGACGAGCCGTTCGGCGCGCTCGATCTCCTCACCCGCGACCGGATGAACGACGAACTGCTGCGCATCAAGACGGAAACCCAGGCGACGATCGTGTTCGTCACCCATTCCATCGATGAGGCCGCCTATCTGTCGGATCGCGTCGCCGTGATGTCGCCGCGCCCGGGGCGCATCAGCGCACTGCATACGCTGGACCTCGGCAAGGAACGCAACGAGGCGATCAAGGACACGCCCGGCTTCCACCGCTGGCTCTCTTTGCTGCGGCGGGAGCTGAAATGAACCGGCGCGCGCTCAGCCTGGTCTTTTCGGTGGCGACGCCGCTGATGCTGATCGCCCTGTGGTGGGCCTATGTGCGCGTCTTCAACATTCCGCGCTTCGTGCTGCCGCCGCCCGGAGAAGTGGGGGCGGCCTTCGTGGCGCTGTTTCGCGACGGCACGATCTGGCCGCATCTTGCCCATACGCTCGGCATCATCATCGCCGGCTTTGCGATCGGCTCGGCGCTTGGTTTCGTGCTCGGCTTCATTCTCGCCAAGAGCCCGCGCACAGAGCGGATCGTCGGGCCCTATCTGTTCTTTTTCCAGACCGCGCCCAAGATCGCGCTGGCCCCGCTGTTCATCCTCTGGTTCGGCCTCGGGCTCACCTCGCAGATCGTGCTGGCGGTGTCGCTGGTCTTCTTCCCGGTGATGGCGGGCACCATCCTCGGCCTGCGCTCGGTCCCGGCCAATTTCGGCTTTCTGGCGGAGATCCTGCATCTGTCGAGGCGCGACCGGCTGGTCCGCATCGAACTGCCCTCGGCGGTTCCCGAGATTTTTGCCGGTCTCAAGGTCGGCGCGGTTCAGGCAACCATCGGCGCCATTCTCGCCGAATGGCTGTCGGGCGGGCAGGGGCTCGGCTACCTGATGGTGTTTGCCGGCACGACCTACAAGACGCCGATGCTGTTCGCCATGGTGCTGGTGACGTCCCTGCTAGGCATCCTGATCTACCAGACGCTGGCGGCGCTGGAGAAATGGCTGCTGTCATGGCGATGACCGACCGATCGGCGGCCTGGCCCTGGCGCGGCGGCGTACCGCCGCATCTGCCGCGCCCGGCCCGGATGCCGAAAGCATTCCTGCTGCCCGGCGACCCCGCCCGCGTCGACTTCGCCGCGTCGGTGCTTCGCGACTTCGTCATCGTCGGTCAGAACCGCGAGTTTCGGCTGGGTTGCGGCTATTATGACGATGTGCCGATCGGCGTCTGCTCGACCGGCATCGGCGGCGCTTCGGCGGAAATCGCCACGATCGAGCTCGCAGCCATGGGCGCCGGCGTGCTGGTGCGCACCGGCGGCTGCGGGGCGCTGGCCAGCGACCTGTCGCTCGGCGATTTTCTGGTCGCGGACGAAGCGGTCCGCAACAGCGGCGTCGCCGCCGTCTACGCGCGCGACCCGGCAAGCCCGGTGCGCGCCGACCCGTCGGTGAGCGCGGCGCTGCTTCAGGCCTGCAACGCCCTTGGCCTGCCGGGCCGGCCCGGCCGATGCGTCACAGCCGACGGCTATTACCGCGCGCAGGGCCGTCCAAACACCGCCGACGGGCGCGGCGACCCTGACGTACTCGATCGTTTTGCGGCGGCCGGGGCCGACGCCGTCGAGATGGAAGCCGAAATCATCTTTGCCGCGGCCGCTGCTTGCGGCGCGCGCGCCGGCGCGATCCTGGCCGTCCACGCCCACCGCCGCAGCGATGGCTGGCTGGAGGACTATGAGATGACCCAGCGCAATCTCATGCGCGCCGGCGCCCAGGCTCTGGCGACCATTTTGAAGACTTCGGATTCATCTAACGTCTCGTGAGGAGAATATTGCCATGAAAATGTTTGCACGATTGAAGGCGGCGCTGGCCATCCCGCTGCTGCTGCTGGCCGTTGTCGCCGGCTCCGCCGTCGCGCGGGCGCAGGACAAGGTCACCATCCAGATCGACGGCGCCGCGGTGCCCTATTATCTGCCGATGTTCGTCGCCCAGAAGGAAGGCTATTTCAAGGAGCAGGGGCTTGAGGTCGAATTCCTCTACGCCAATGCGGCCGACATCCTGAACAATGTCGCCGCCGGCAATGTCCAACTCGGCTTTCCCAACGGCGATGCGGTCATCTCCGCCCGCGCCAACGGCATCCCGGTGAAAGTCGTTCATTCGACCTATCAGCGCGGCATCGGCGCGGTGCTGTTCAAGAATTCGAGCGGCATCAAGACCCCGGCCGACCTCGTCGGCAAGAAGGTCGCGGTCACCAGCTATGGCAGCCCCAACTACATCCAGCTGCAGGTGATGATGAGCCAGGTCGGCAAGTCGATCGACGACGTCAAGGTCGAGATCGTCGGAACCGGCGCCATCCTCGATGCGCTCAAGTCCGACCAGGTCGACGCCATCGTCTTCTCGATGCTGCGCTACTACGCCCTGAAGGCGGAAGGCGTCGATGTCGGCATGATCCCCTCGGACGATTTCCTGCCCAGTCACGGCAACGTGCTGGTCACCTCGGAAGCCTACCTCGCCTCCAATCCGAACCAAGTGAAGGGTTTCATCGCCGCGCTCGACAAGGCGCTGCAGCACATCATCGACGGCGACGTCGACCAGCTGGTCAAGATGGCGATCGCCGACTATTCGCCGACCTTTGCCCCGCAGGAGAAGGTGGTCACCGAGATCATCAAGGAAGTCTTCATCAAGACCTTGTGGCAGAGCCCGGACACGCAGAAGAACGGCTTCGGCTACGGCAACCTCGCCGGCTGGCAGAAGACCATCGACACGGCGGCCCAGTACAAGGCGATCCCTGAAACGTTCCCGGCGGCGGACCTCGTCGTTGAGAAGCCGTCCGACCTCTAACTTCAATGGCGCTCCGGATTGTATCCGGAGCGCCTGGAGGCCCTGATTTGCGTGCAGTTCTCTCGCTCCTGGCGTTCGTCGCGCTCTGGTGGATCGCGGTCCTGGTGTTCGCGGTGCCGGAATATCTCGTGCCGTCGCCGCCCGCCCTTGCACAAAAGTTCTGGTTCCTGACCACTCAGGCCGGGCTGTTCGGCCATGTGCCCGTGACCTTGATGGAGATCCTGGTTGGGTTCGTCATCGGGGCCGTGGTCGGCGTCGCCCTGGCGGTGCTGTTTGTGCGGTTTCCGCTGGTCGAAATCGTCCTCAACCCGATCATCATCTTCGTGCAGACGGCGCCGAAGATCGCCATCGCCCCGCTTCTGCTACTGTGGCTTGGACTTGGCGCGGCGCCGAAGGTCGTGCTTGTCGCCATCGTCGTCTTCTTCCCGGTCCTGTCCAACATGGTCAGCGCCTTGCGCTCGATCGACCCCAATTATCTGGCTCTGGCGAAGATCCTGCACATGAACGGCTGGAGCCGGCTGTGGCGCATTGAGTTGCCGCAGGCGCTGCCGCTGCTGTTCACCGGCCTGAAGGTCGGCGTCACGCTGGCCGTCACCGCGGCGGTGATCGGCGAACTGATGGGCGCCCGCGCCGGGCTCGGCTACTTGCTCAGTCTTGGCCAGGAGACCGCCGACATCGGCCTGGTCCTGGTCAGCGTCATTCTCCTGTCGCTGCTCGGCTACGGGCTCTACGTCGCCGTCGACGCCCTGGAACGGCGGATGCTGCGGTGGCACGAAAGCACAGCCGCCAGGGATCGGCTCGCACTCGAAGCAGGCTAGAGTTGGCTTTGCAACCGTCGGCGAATTGCGCTAAGCCCGTCTAAATAATGAGACAATCGTGATGGAGGCGAGATGGCGAACCAGTTCCAGGAGATCGGCCGCCGCTTGAAGGCCTACCGGATGGGCAAGGGTCTGACCGCCGATGCGATCGCCGACGAGCTCGGCGTGTCGCGCGCCGCCGTCTACCGGATCGAGACCGGCGACGTCGTCAAGATCGAGACGCTGGAACGGCTGGCCGCGGTGCTCGGCACCACGGTGGCGTCGCTGCTTGGCGCCGGCGTCGAATACTACGCCAGCCCGATCAGCTATTTCGAGCGAATGCGCCAGGTCGAGGCGGACGCGGACCAGGTCGTGGCGCATTTCCCGCCCCTGTCCTACCTGCTCACCTCGGAGGCGTTTCCCGCCCATCTGAAGCGCACGCTGCTGGAATCGCTGCCGCCGCACATCCAGGAAAAGTCGGCAATGCGCGATGTCGACATCATCATTTCCATCCTCGACGAACGCAAGCAGTCGAGCCAGCAACGGCGGCTCTCCGTCGTCAATTTCGTCAATCTGCTCGAGATCGAGCGCTGGCTGAAGCTCGGCATCGTCGGCCGCTTTGACCTGTCGGGGGCTGAACTCGCCGAGCGGCGGCTGGCGGCGCGCGACGAGGTCGAGCACCTGATCACCCTGATCGAAAGCGAACCGATGGGGGTGCAGATCGGCCTCATCGAGGAGGCGCTGCCCAACAACGCCTTCCAGCTGTTCAGGACGGCGGAAAAGACCTACCTCGGCGTCAGTCCGTTCCGGCTTGGCGGCGACCTGCCCAACATCCGCTCCGGCGTCGCCATGATGACCGCCGACGTTGAGCCCGTCCAGCTTTATGAGAATCTGGTCGACGATCTGTGGAAGCGGGCCCGCAAGGGCCGGGAGGCGGCCGACCTGCTGCGTACGGTGCTGTCGCGATCGGCGATCGCGCAGCCAGGCCGGCGGCGCAGTGCCTCCTGATCCTCGTTCCGGCGGCTTTTGTCAGCCTTCCTTGCCGAACTCCGAAATGCCGCCATGGGCGGCCGACCATTTCGCCGGCTCGTTGAGGAACTGCTCGACTTCGGCCAGCACTTTCGGCTCGAAATGGCCGCTTGACTTCGCCACCTCCAGCACGTGCCACCAAGTGGTCAGGTAGTGCAGGTTGACGCCCAGTTCCTGCATCAGTTCGCGGCTCTTGGGGAAGATGTCGTAGTAAAACAGAACGAAGCAATGGTCGACATGGGCGCCGGCGTTGCGCAGCGCCTGGCAGAAATTGACCTTGGAACGCCCGTCGGTGGCCAGGTCCTCGACCAGGATGGTGCGCGCGCCCGACGCGATCTCGCCCTCGATCTGCGCATTGCGTCCGAACCCCTTGGCTTTCTTGCGCACATACTGCATCGGCAGCATCAGCCGGTCGGAGATCCAGGCGGCGAAGGGGATGCCGGCAGTCTCACCGCCAGCGACGCAGTCGATCGATTCATAGCCGATGTCGCGCACGATGGTCGCGGCGGCGAAATCGATCAGCGACGACCTCAGCCGGGGGTATGAAATGATCTTGCGGCAGTCGATATAGACCGGGCTCGCCCAGCCCGAGGTGAAGAAAAACGGCTTCTCGTCGTAGAAGTGGACCGCCTTGATCTCGAGCAGCATCTTGGCTGCCTCCCGTGCAATCGTCTCCTTGTCGACGGGTGTGTAGAGGCTGGGCATGGGTCGTTCTCCAAGGCTGCGCGCCAGCGTTCACCGGCGCGGTGTTGTCATAGGTCGGACGCTTGTCGGGTACAAACGGCCCCTTCTGTCTTCGTTGCGCGCCAGCGTCAATGCCGGATTTGAAAAATGCGACAATTCTCCACCGTGTGTCGGATCCTTGGTCGATTGTCGCAAAAATGAGACAAAGTATTGCAATTGAGAATAGTCTATGCCAAACTCGGCTTTTTTGGCGGTGACGACAGCATGCTTCATGAGTCCGGACAGCAGGTCGAAGCGGAGGCAGTCGCGCCGTGGCGTGCCACCGCGGCCTCGGAAATCGCCACGGTCGTCTCGAACCGCGCCATCGCAAGCGAATACCGCCGCCTGGTCCTGTCATGCGGGCCGATCGCCTCGGGCGCCAGGCCCGGCCAGTTCTTTCAGCTGCTATGCCCGCAGCCGGCCGGCGAAAAGCCCTTTCTGCGCCGGCCGATGAGCATCTACGCGACGCAGGCCGATCCGCACCGGATCGAATTCCTCTACAAGGTCGCCGGGGCCGGCACCCGCGGCCTGGAGACGCTTGACGCCGGCGACACGATCGACGTCTTTGGCCCGCTTGGCGTCGGCTTCACCCTCGATCCGCAATGGCGGCGCATCGTCGTTGTCGGCCGCGGCGCCGGTCTGGCGACGCTGGCGCCGCTGGCGCGCGCTGCTGCGGAGATGGGTATTGGCGTCACCGCGGTTCTGAGCGCGCGCCGGCCCGACCTTCTCGTGTCGGCGGACCTGTTCCAGGCCTGCGGCGCCGACGTCATCGGCGTCACCGACGCCGAGGCGACCAGCGGTCCCGCCAATGTCGAAAAGATCCTGCGCGGCCTGATCTCGCAGCAGCGTTGCGACGCCTTCTTCACCTGCGGCTCGGCGCGGCTGATGCGGGTACAGCAGCGGCTGGCGGCCGAGTTCGCCATTCCCGGCCAGATCGCGCTGGAGCAGCAGATGGCCTGCGGCATCGGCCTCTGTTACTGCTGTGTTCGCGACTTCAACGTCGACGGCGGCATCGTCACCCGCCGCGTCTGCTGGGACGGCCCGGTCTTCGATCTGGCGGAGGCGATGCCATGAGCGTCGACCTGTCCGTCAAGATCGGTTCCCTGCGCCTCGAAAACCCGGTGATGCCGGCGTCGGGCACCTTTGCCGAGGGCCTCGCCCGCGTCATCGACTTCGACCGGCTCGGCGCGCTTGTCACCAAGACCATCACCCGCGAGTTGCGCGCCGGCAATCCGTTGCCGCGCGTCGTCGAACAGCCCGACTCGATGATCAATTCGATCGGCATTCCCTCCAAGGGGCTGGATCATTTCCTCAACGAGACGCTGCCGCTCTACGCGCCCTATACGACGCCGCTGGTGGTCTCCATCTCGGCGCCGACGGTCGAGGGTTTCGCCTCGCTCGCCAGCGCGATGTCGGTCCCCGGCGTCGCCGCCATCGAAGCCAACATTTCCTGTCCCAACATCGAGGAAGACGGCAAGGCGTTCGCCATGAGCCCCGACTCGGCGGCGCGGGTGACGGCGGCGCTGCGCAAGGCGACGGCCCTGCCGATCTGGGCCAAGCTGACGCCCAACACCGGTGACATCGCCGCGGTGGCGCGCGCCGCCGAGGACGCCGGCGCCGACGCCCTGGTCGTCGCCAACACCATCCTGGCGATGGCCGTCGACTTGAAGACCTTCCGCCCCTCGCTCGGCAACATCATGGGCGGCCTGTCGGGCCCGGCGGTGAAGCCCATCGTCCTGCGCCAGGTTTACCAGTGCGCCCGCGCGGTCGCCATTCCCGTCATCGGCTGCGGCGGCGTCTCCACCGCCGAGGACGCAGTCGAGTTCCTGCTGGCCGGCGCCCGCGCGGTGCAGGTCGGCACCGCGTCCTTTATCCAGCCCGACGCCATGCTGCGCGTCATCGACGGGCTCGAGCAGTTTTGCCTCCACAGGGACATCGCCAGGGTGTCGGACCTGTGCGGCGCGCTGCTGGTGGAGGAGAGCGACGAGCCCGACATGTCGTGGACGGAGCCGGCGCAATGAGCGCCTCGGCGGTTCGGGAACCGCAAGGCGGCGTCGGCGAACGCGACGGACTGGCCGGCCTGTTCGACGCGCTCAGGCAGGCCTCGTTCGATGGCGTCGGCGTCAGCCGCCTCGCCTATTCGCAAACCGAATCCCTGGTCCTCGACATCGTCGAGGCGGAGGCGAAGCGGATCGGCCTGCGCACCGAGCGCGACGCCGCGGCCAACCTTGTCGCCACGCTGCCGGGCGCCGACGAGGGACTGCCATACATCGCCTGCGGCTCGCATGTCGATTCGGTGCCCCAGGGCGGCAATTTCGACGGCGCCGCCGGCGTGGTCGCCGCGCTTGCCGTGTTGCGTCGATTGAAGGCGGCGAATGTTCCGCTGCGCCGCGGCGTCAAGCTGTTCGCCCTGCGCGGCGAGGAGAGCGCCCGCTTCGGCAAACCCTATCTCGGGTCGAGCTGCCTGTTTGGAAAGCTGGCGCCGTCCGACCTCGACATCAAGGCCGAGAACGACGGCCGCGTCCTGCGCGACTGCATGCGCGAGGTCGGCGTCGACGTCGACCGGGTCGCGGCGGGCGACGTCCTGCTCGATCCGAAATCGGTCGCCGCCTGGGTCGAGCTCCACATTGAGCAGGGTCCGGTGCTCGTCGCCCGCAACCTTCCCATTGGCGTCGTCACCGGCATTCGCGGCAATATCAGGCATCGCGCCGTCGAATGCGTCGGCCAGGCGGGTCATTCCGGCGCCGTGCCGAGATGGCTGCGCCACGACGCCGTGTTCGGCATGTGCGAACTGATCGCCCATATGGATCAGCACTGGCGCACGCTGCTCGAGCGCGGCCACGATCTGGTGCTCACCTCGGGCATCGTCGCCACCGACGCCAGGGTGAACGCAATCGCCCGCATTCCCGAATTCGTGCGTTTCGCCTTCGAGATCCGCAGCCAGAGCAAGGCGACGCTCGCCGACGCCTACAAGCTGTTCCGCGACGAATGCGTCGCCGTGTCGAAGGAGCGCGGCGTCGCCTTCCGGTTTGACGACAAGGTCGAAGCCGCCGGCGCGGCGATGGACAGGCCGTGGGTCGATCGGCTGACGGCGGCGGCGGCGCGGCTGAATCTGCCCACCGAGACCATCCCCAGCGGCGCGGGTCACGACGCGGCGGTGTTCGCCAATGCCGGCGTGCCCAGCGCCATGATCTTCGTGCGCAACCAGAACGGCTCGCACAATCCGCATGAGGCGATGGACCTGCCGGATCTGATCGCCGGCATCGACGTCATGCATGACGCGATCCGGGAAGCTGCGGCGCAATGACGACGGAAAAGATATTCGGGCCTGCCGGCGACTGCTCCGTCGAGACCCTGACGATCAGGCGTCCCGACGACTGGCACGTCCATTTGCGTGACGGCGACATGCTCAAGGCTGTGCTGCCCTTCACCGCGGCGCAGTTCGCCCGCGCCATCGTCATGCCCAACCTGACGCCGCCGGTGACGACCGTGGCGGCGGCGCTCGCCTACCGCGACCGGATCCTCGGGGCGCTGCCGCAAGGTTCGGCCTTCACGCCGCTGATGACCTGTTATCTCACCGACGAGACGTCGGCCGATGACGTTGAAGCCGGCTTTCGCGGCGGCGTGTGGGCGGCGTGCAAGCTCTATCCGGCGGGCGCCACGACCAATTCCAGCCATGGCGTCACCGATTTCGCCCGCATTGCGCCTGTGCTGGAACGAATGGAGAAGATCGGCATGCCGGTGCTTGTCCATGGCGAAACGACCGATCCCATGGTCGACATTTTCGACCGCGAAAGCCACTTCATCGACAACGACCTGCAATTGCTCGTCGGCCGGCACCAGGGTCTCAGGATCGTTCTCGAACATGTCACCACCGTCGAGGGCGTCGCGGTGGTTCGCGACAACGCGGCGCGCATGGCGGCGACGATCACGCCGCACCATCTGGTGCTCAACCGCACTTCGATCTTCCAGGGCGGCCTGAGGCCACACTATTACTGCCTGCCCGTCGCAAAGCGCGAGCATCACCGCCTGGCGCTGCGCCAGGCCGCGACGTCGGGCGAAGCCTGCTTCTTCCTCGGCACCGATTCCGCGCCGCACCTGCGCGACGCCAAGCAGGCGGAATGCTGCTCGGCCGGCATTTTCTGCGGGCCGACCGCCCTGCAGACCTACGCCCAGGTCTTCGACGAGGAGGGCGCGCTCGACAGGCTGGAAGCGTTCGCGTCGCTCAACGGGCCAAAATTCTATGGACTGCTGGCCAATGCCGACACCGTCACGTTGCGCCGCAGGCGCGACCGGCCGGAGCGCGCCATGACGGTTGGCGCCGCCGATGTTGCGATGTTTCGCGGCGGCGAGTGGCTGGCGTGGTCGATCGACGACGCCGGCCGGGATGATTCTGAAACGGAAGGACGCGCGTGATGACCACGGAACGATCTACCGGCGGAGGCGGCGACAGCCGGCAGCAGACCCTGTCCGAACTGCTGCGCTGGCTGGAGACGCAGAAGGGCGGCGTCGCGACGTTCTACGAATTCCAGCATCGCTCGCTGGCGCTCCGAGCTTCAAACCCGGGCCAAGCCGGCCTGTTGAGACTGCTCGCCGATCTGTCCGGACGGTTTGCCGACCTCTATGACGGGGAGCCGCTGGATCAGCCGACCGCCAATGAGGCGCTGGGGAAACTGATTGGCCATGTGCGCGAGGCCGGCCGCCTGCATCCGGCTGCAACCGGAGACCTCCTGGACCTGGCCAACAGGATCGGGAATGAGGAGCTTGCGCCCGCCGGCTGACGCGGCTGCCGGCCGGCGGCGAACGGGCGTTGACACGATCCTCAAAATATGGATTATTTCTCAAAAATTAGACAAAGTGGATGGAGGGTGAAACAATGGTAACCAGACGGACAATCCTGCAATCGGGGTCGATGGCCGCCGCGGCAGCCATCATGCCGAAGGCGGCGTTCGGCCAGACCGCAAAATATCCGGTCAAGGTCGCGCATCTCGAATCGCCGGCCCAGCCCCGCCACAAGGGACTTGAAAAGGTCGGCGCGCTGGTCAAGGAGCGCACCGGCGGCGAGGTCGAGTTCACGCTCTATCCGCTGTCCCAGCTCGGCAATGCGCGCCAGATGATCGAAGGCACCCAGTTCGGCGCCATCGAATGCACCGTCCAGCCGGCCGCCTTCCTCGGCGGTTTCAATCCGGTCGTCTCGGTTCTCGACGTTCCCTACTTGCTGCCCACCGATCGCGACCTGTCGCAGAAATTGCGCTCCGGCCCGTTTGGCAAGGCGCTGCTTGACAGCTTCGAGAAGCGCGGACTGCACGCGCTGACCGAGTGGCCGAACGGCCGCAAGAGCCTGACGTCTAACAAGTCGCTCGACAATCTGGTCGATCTGGCGGGACAGAAATACCGCGTGATGGATTCCAAGATTCTGATCGAGCAGTTCGCCGCTGTGGGCGCCACAGCCGTCGTCATCAATTTCGGCGAACTCTACACCTCGCTGCAGACCGGTCTTGTCGACGGTCAGGAAAATCCGCTCGACACCATCACCACCATGAAGTTCCATGAGGTTCAGAAGAATCTCGTCGTCACCGAACACGGCGCCATGGAGGATTTCGTGCTGTTCAATCCCGCCTGGTGGCAGGCGCTGCCCGACGGCCACAAGGACATCATCGCCAAGGCGTTCGACGAGGTTCGTCCCGAGGTCGAGAAGATGAAGGAAGCGTCGGCGCTGGCCGCGCTCGAGGTCATCAAGGCGGCCGGCGTCAATGTGCGGATCGCCGAGGAAGCCGAACGCAACAAGCTCAAGGACGCGACCGCATCCAAGACACGCGGCGCCTATGTGACGCTTGCAGGCGCCGAGGGCGAGGACATCCTCAAGATCTACGACGCCGAGTACAAGAAGCTCGCCGGCTGATGGGCGCGCGCGTCGTCGCCGGACTTCAGCGTGTGCAGGCCTTGCAGGGCGCCCTGCTTGGCCTGCTCATGCTGGCCATGACGTTCGGCTACGCCGCCAATGTCCTGATCCGTGAACTGGCGCCCTCGCTCGCGCCAAGACTTGCCTGGATCGACGAGGTGTCGCTGTTCGCGCTGGTGTGGATCGTCTTTCTCGCCGCCGGCCTGGCGCTTGAGAGCGGCCGTCACATCGGCATGCGCATGCTGCTCGACCGCATGCCGCCCGTCGCAAGGCGGGCGGTCAAGATTGTCGTCAACCTTCTCGGCCTGGTCTTCAGCCTCTATCTGGTCAAGGTCGGCTGGGAGATCACGCTGTTTGTCGCCCGCAGCGGCCAGTCGAGCCCAACGCTGGGTTTTTCGGTCGCCTGGCTCTACTGGGTCATGCCTGTCGGATTCCTGCTTCTCGCCGCTCAATATTTTGTCGAACTGCTTGGCTGGTCGGACCGCTTCGCGCGCGAATTCGATCCCATGCACCAGCTGTAGCGGTCACATGGTTGTCCTCCTCTTCGTCCTCGCGGCTGTTCTGCTGGCGATAGCCGCGGAGATATTCCTGGTCCTCGGCGTTCCCGCCGTGCTGGCCAAATATCTTCTCTATCCGACCATGCCGGACCTGATCATCGGGCAGCGCCTTGTCGGCGGCGTCGAGGTCGTGACGCTGCTCGCCATCCCGTTCTTCATTTTTGCCGCCGACCTGATGGCGCGCGGCCGCATGGCCGGACAGCTTGCCGGCCTGTTCAGGGCGCTGGTCGGTCACCGCCATGGCGGCATCGGCCACTCCACCGTCGTGTCCTGCATGGTGTTCGGCGCCGCCGCCGGCTCCGCGCCGGCGACGGTCGCGGCGATGGGGCGCGTCGCCTTCCCGGAATTGCGCCGCTCGGGCTTTTCCGAACGCTTCAGCCTCGGCCTCATCGCATCGAGCGCCGAATGCGCGCTGCTCATTCCGCCGTCGATCACCTTCGTCGTCTATTCCTGGCTCACCGGCACCTCGATCGCCGCCCTGTTCGCCGCCGGGCTGATGATCGGCGTCATCCTCGGCCTCGGCTTCATGGCGCTGGTGGCCTACACCGCCTGGCGCGAGGGCATCCCCGGCGTCGAGCAGGCTGGCTGGCGCGGCAGGTGGACCGCCTTCGTCAACGCTTTCTGGGCGCTGCTGATGCAGGCCATCATCCTGGGCGGTATTTTCAGCGGCGTCTTTACCGCCACCGAGGCCGCCGCGATTTCGGCGGTCTACGCGGTGCTGGTCGAGGTCTTCATCTTCCGCTCGCTCGGCCTGCGCGACGTCTTCTCGATCGCCCGCGACAGCGCCGTGTCGACCGGCGTCATCTTCATCCTGCTCGCCATGGGCGCGCTGCTGGCCTATTTCATCACCCTGGCCGGTTTCGACCGCACCGTGCTGGCGATCGTTCAGGACAATAATGTCAACTGGATCGTGTTCATGCTGTGCGTGAACGTGCTGTTCCTGATCTGCGGCATGTTCCTCGACCCGAACTCGATCATGGTGATCTTCCTGCCGACGCTGTTCCCGGTCGCCATGGCACTCGGCATCGACCCGGTCCATTTCGGCATCGTCGTGACGCTGAACGTGTGCACCGGCATGATCACGCCTCCCGTCGGTCTTGATCTCGCCGTCACCTCGGCGACGCTCGGGCGGCCCGTCGAGCAGGTCATCGCCGGCATCATGCCGTTCATCGCGGTTAACCTGGCGGTGCTCGCCCTGGTCAGTTACGTGCCGTGGCTGTCGACCTTCCTGCCCGGCCTGATCTTTTGATCCGGTAACGTTTCGCGCCGGCCTTCAGATCAAGACCGTTTCATGGCTGGTTGGAAACGGTCCCGGGTCGCAATGCGTGGATTGGCTCCCGCAGGGTTTGGACGATCACCGCCAGCAGATCCAGATCCTCCTGACGATAGCTGCCGGCGACATCGTCCAGCGACAGCACGCCAATCGTCCGGCCTCGATCCAGCACGGGTGCGCAAAGCTGTGAATGCAGATCGGGCAGGAACAGGGCGATGCCGGGAAACGGCGCAAGCAGCAGGACGCCCGGCGACAGCATCAGAAACAACGGGAAAGCCGCACCCGAGATGTAGCCAAAGGTCTTGCCAGAAATCCCCCGCGGCACGAACAGGTTGAAGTCGACTGGCGGCCATGGCGCGGTTTTTTCAGATTCCGAAATCGTGCGACGCGCGGAAGACGGCTTCGATCAGATATTCTTTCAAATGGCCCGTCACCCGGCCGCCAAGGCCAGGGATTGGACAAAATGATCCGCGCCGACCTGATCGTAGCCGCGTCTCGGGGCCTCGTAGTCGACCGGCCGGATCGGGCTTTTGAGTTCCGATCCCGCTATCTCGCGCAATCCGCGGCGTCGCGACGGATCGGCGACCGGGACCGCCGACAGAAGCTGGCGCGTATAGGGATGCTGCGGGTTGTCGAAGACGCTGCGGCGGTCGCCGATCTCGACGATCTCGCCGAGATACATCACCGCGACGCGGTGGCTGATCCGCTCAACCACGGCCATGTCGTGCGAGATGAACAGCATTGACAGGTCCAGCCTGCACTGCAGGTCCAGCAACAGGTCGACGATCTGCGTCTTGATCGTCGCATCGAGAGCGGAAACGGCTTCATCGGCCACGATCAGTTGCGGATTGAGCGCAAGCGCACGCGCGATGCAGATTCTCTGGCGCTGGCCGCCGGAGAACTCGTGCGGAAAGCGGTTTCGCATCGCCGCGCTCAGGCCCACGGCGTCGAGCAGTTCTTCGACCCGTGCGTTTGCCGAATTGCGATCGTGCAGGCCGGAGACGACCAGCGGTTCGGCGATGCAGTCGCCGATTCGCATTCTTGGATTGAGGCTCGAATAGGGGTCCTGAAAGATCATCTGGAGACGCTGGCGGATCGCCGATCGTTCGGCCCGGTTGGCGGACAGGACGTCCCGCCCGTCAATGCGGATCGAGCCGCCCGACGGTCGCACCAGTCCGGCGACGCAGCGGCCGGTGGTCGACTTGCCGCTTCCCGACTCGCCGACAAGGGCGAGCGTTTCGCCGCGCCGGATCGTGAAGGACACGCCGTCGACCGCATGCACCCGCCCCTTCACCCGATTCAAAAGGCCGCTCCTGATGTCGAAGCGTTTTTGCAGGTCAGCTACTTCGAGGATCGGAGCGGCGGCGCGCAAGGGAAGCGGCGAGGCCGCGGAACCCTGCGTCCCGCCGAGTTGCGGGGCTGCCGCAAGCAGGCTGCGCGTATACTCATGCCCGGGCGATTTGAACACCGCCGCCGTTCGACCCTGATCCACGACATTGCCGCGCAGCATGACGATCATCCGGTCGGCGATCTCGGCGACGACGCCCATGTCATGGGTAATGAAGACAATCGCCAGATTGTCCTCGGCCTGGATTTCCTGAAGCAGGCCGAGGATCTGCGCCTGCACAGTCACGTCGAGCGCGGTTGTCGGTTCATCGGCGATGAGCAATTTCGGCCGGCACGCCAACGCCATCGCGATCATGACACGCTGGCGCATCCCGCCTGACATCAGGTGCGGATAGTCGTGATACCGCGCCCGGGCGGCGGGAATGCGAACGCGCTCCAGCAGCCTGACGGCTTCGTGCTCCGCGGCCTTGCCTCCGATGTTTCGATGCGTGGTCAGCGCCTCTGCAATCTGTCCTCCCGCCGGCATGGTCGGGTTGAGGCTGGTCATCGGCTCCTGAAATATCATCGCCGCTTCATTGCCGCGCACCAGGCGCATCTGCGCGGCGGTGAGGTCGGCAAGCGAACGCCCCTGCAAACTGATCGACCCGCTGACCCGACTGGTTTCGCGCGCCAGCAGACGCATTGTCGCCAGCGCGGTCACGCTTTTGCCGGATCCCGATTCGCCCACGACGGCGATCGTTTCACCCGCATGCACGTCAAATGAAATCCCGTGCACGACAGGCGTCCAGCCGTTCGACGTCCGGAAAGCGACCTGAAGATCGGAAACGGAAAGCACGGGGTTGGTCATCGGCTGCCTGACTTCGGAGAAAGGACTTCCTGCAAGCCGTCGCCAAGCAGGTTGAAGGCCATGACGGACAGAAAGATCGCGAGGCCGGGAAACGTCACCATCCACCATTGGTCGAGAAAGTAGTCGCGCCCAATCGAGACCATCGACCCCCATTCCGGGGTCGGAGGCTGCGCGCCAAGGCCGATGAAAGACAGGCCCGCCAGCGTCAGCACCGCATAGCCGATATCGAGACTGACCTGCACGGTCAGCGGGGTCAGACAATTGCGCAGTATGTGGTGGAAGGCAATCCGCCGGCGCGACGCGTTCGACATCACCGCCGCCTCGACGAACGCTTCCTGCTTCAACTGCAGGGTTTGTCCGCGCACGAGACGGGCATACCAGGGCCACCACACGACGATGATCGCGATCATCGCATTGAGCAGGCTGGGTCCAAGCGCCGCGGCCATGCCCATGGCGAGCACCAGCGCCGGGAAGGCAAGGAACATGTCGGTGACGCGCATCAGCACCTCGTCCACCCAGCCGCCGGTCAGTCCGGCGGCCAGGCCGACAAGCGTTCCGAACGCGGACGCCGCGACGAGAATGCCGAGCGCGGCCACAAGCGAATATCGCGCGCCGAACACGATGCGGGAAAAGACGTCGCGCCCGTTTTCATCGGTGCCGAACCAGTGAAGCGCGTCGGGGGGCTGAAGCCGGTCGGCAAGGTTGAGCGCGACCGGGTCGTGCGTTGCAATATACGGCGCAAGGACCGCAACCAGAATTGCCGCGCCGGCCAGAACCAGCCCGAGCGCACTCAGCCGATTGGCCATCAAGCGGCCGAACAGGCCTCGCTCAGCGCGCACGCCCTCCGCCGCGCCGTCGTGGTCGGGATCTGCGATCGATGTCATCGGGCAGTCCTTCCGTCGAGGCTGATGCGGGGATCGAGGACGACATAGGCGATGTCGACGACAAGATTGACGACGACGTAGATGATGGAAATGACCAGCGTCACGCCCATGATCGCGGGGTAGTCGAGGTTCTTGATCGCATTGACGGCATAGAGGCCGATGCCCGGCCAGCTGAAGACCACTTCGGCCAGAACATTGCCGGCCAGCAGCGCCCCGATCTGGAGCCCCAGCACGGTCGTGGTGGGAACCATCGCATTGCGGAAGACGTGGCGGCGCAGGATCTGCCCGTCCGTCAGTCCCTTGGCCCTCGCGGTCCTGATGTAGTCGCTGTCGAGCACTTCGATGACCGAGGCGCGCATCATGCGGGAAATGACCGCGATGCTCCCGATCGCAAGCGTGGACGCAGGCAGGACAAGATGCAGGAGGCTGGACCTGAAGGCCTGGTAGTCCCCTTCCGCCCAGGTGTCGATCACATAGAAGCCGGTCAGCTGCGTCGGCTCGATTTCGGTAATGCCGAGCCTGCCGCCGATCGGCAGCAACTGGAGATGTTTGTAGAAGACGATCTGCAGGATGATGCCGAGCCAGAAGATCGGCATCGACACGCCGCCGACGGTCAGGACGCGCAACACGTGGTCCAGCGGCCTGCCTCGGTTGACGCCGGCAAACAGGCCAAGCGGCAGGCCGATGAAGACGGTGAGCAGTACGGCGGTCAGGGTCAACTCGATACTGGCCGGCAGGAACTGCGCCAGGTCGTCGAACACCGGCCGCCGGTAGGTCAACGACATGCCGAGGTCGCCATGAATCAGGCCGGTCATGTAGATCCAGAATTGCGTCGGCAGCGGTTTGTCGAGGCCGTACTGGGCAGCCAGGGCCGCGACCTGCGCCTCGGTGGCGTGCTGCCCGGCAAGAAGTCTGGCGGGATTGCCGGGCACGAGATGGGTCAGGGCGAATGTGATGACGCACACGCCCGCCAGAACCAGGACGGTGAGCAGCAGCCGCTTGACGATGAAGATCAGCATTGGGGCGTGGCGCTCCGTATTGCCTGGTCTGGCAGGCGCGCCATCCGATCAGGCAGGGCGCGCCGCGGGACCACGGTCAAGCTCGGCGAAGTGAATAGAAATCGAGCGTCTCGGTGCGCATGCCGTTGAAGACAAATCCTGAGATCTTGTCGCTCATTGGCAGCCTGTAGTTCTTCTCGTAAATGAACAGGGCCGGCGAATCCTCGACGATCAGCATTTGCGCCTTGGCGTAGAGATCCAGCCGCCTGGCTTCATCGGGTTCGGCGGCGCCTTCATCCAGCAGCCGGTCCACTTCGGGGTTCGAGTAGTACCCCCAATTGTAGCCGGCATTGCCTTGCGCGGCGGTGTGGAACAGCGACCACATGTAGTCATAGGGCGTCGCCAGCGTTGGCCACCAGACGAGGCCGAAACAATGGTCCGCGGTGTCTGGGTTGGACAGCAGGCCCGCCCATGCCGACGGGGACAGTTCCTGGATTTCGACGTCGACGCCCAGTTCTTTCATGTTGGCCTGCATGAATTCGCCGAGCGGCCGCTTCCAGAAATAGCCGGTCTCGTAGGTGTATTTCAGCTTGAAGCCGCCATTGGGATAGCCTGCCTCCGCGAGCAGCTGCTTCGCCTTTTCAAGGTTGAAACTGTAGGCCGGCGTATCTTTCGCGTGCCCCACGAAGCCGCTTGGGATGGGCCCGTGCGCCTGTCTGGCTTTGCCGCGCAGCGCGTTGTTGATGTAGTCGTCATAGTTGAACGCCTGCGCCAGGGCCCGGCGCACCCGCGGATCGGCGGTCGGGCCGTTCTTGCAGTTGAAACACAGGTAGTAGACGTTGAAGGAGGGCTCGTCGGTGACGACGATCCCGGGTTTGCCGTCGAGCGATTCAACGACGTCGTCCGGCAGGAACAGCGCGACGTCCACGTCGCCCTGCTCCAGCAAAAGCCGCTCGGTCGAGGCTTCATGGACGTATTTGACGATGACCCGGTCGAAATGGTCGTCCTTCCAGCCCCGCCAGTAGTCCGGGTTCCGCTCGAGAACCGCCTGTTGCGACTGCTTGTAGGAGCGCATCGCATACGGGCCGGTGCCGACCATGTTGTCGCGCAGCCAGGCCTGGGCGTGGTCGCCGTCCTTCTCATTGTCCCGGATCGCTTTCGGCGAGATCATCTTGACCGTGTAGAGCGAGGCGAACGCCGACAGGAAACCGTCCGACGGCGCGCCAAGCCGGAGCACCACGGTGAAGTCGTCGGGGGTCTCGATCGACTCGATCGCCGCCAGCGCGAACGCGATGCCCTGGCCGACCTTGGTCTGGCGCTCGATGTTGAATTTGACGGCCGCAGCGTCGAGGATTTCGCCGTCGGTGAACTTCACGTTCCTGCGGATCTTGAACGTGTAGGTCTTCTTGTCGTCGGAGACGTCGAAGCTTTCGGCCAGCTGCGGCACGAATTCCAGCGTGTCGTCCCTGTAGTCGATCAGCGCCTCATAGACATTGCGCCACAGCAAGGGCGACTGGCCGTCGAAGGACACACCCGGATCCAGCGTGACGGCGTCGGCGCCGGAGGCGACAACCAGCGTGTCCGCGCTCGCCGCCACCACCCGACCGCCCGTCAGCGGCAGCGCCAGACCGCCCGCCGCCATCGCCAGAAAGGCGCGGCGCGACGGCCCAGGCATTCCCGCTGCGATTCCATTCAAAGCACTCATGACTTCCTCCCTTGTGTCTTGCTTGCCGCCAAGGCCCGCATCGCCGGCGTTCAGGCCCACACAAATCCTGGAACGAACCGGCCAAAACCCGGATCGACCGTTATCGTCCCCTGCTCGCCGGCGTCGTCATAGACGACGGTCCCCCGGACCCAGGTCTTTTTGATCCGGCCGCGCACCGGTTTGCCTTCGAACGGCGTCCATTTCTGCTTGTAGAAGGTCCTGGCCGGGTCGACCGTCCAATGTTCATCCGGATCGAAAATGAACATGTCGGCGTCGGCGCCGATCGTGATCGCGCCCTTGCGCGGATAGATGCCAAAGATCCTCGCCGGCGCGGTCGCGTAGATTTCAGCCAGACGCACAGGCGAGATATTTCGGGCGAGGCCCTCGCCGATCAGCAGCGGAATTGCGCTTTGGATGTTGTTGATGCCGGCCGGCGTCTTCCAGACCGAGCCGTTGCCCGCCAGCTTTTCCTCGAACGTGTATGGCGCATGGTCGGTCCCGACACAGTCGATCTGCCGTGTCTTGATCGCCTCCCACAGGAGATCCGCATTGCCGGCCGCCCGAAGCGGCGGATTGCATTGCGCCATCGGCCCGATACGCTCGAAGTCGGTTTCATCGAGAAACAGGAAATGCTGTGCGGTCTCGACGCTGACGGGATGGCCTTCGCCGCGCGCGCGGGCGACGATCCGCGCGCCTTCGGGTGTGCTGGAATGGACGATGTGCAGTTGAACGCCGGCGATCTTCGCCAGCGTGACGGCGCGCTGAATCGCCTCCCATTCGGAGTAGTCGGGACGGCTGTCCATGTAGGCGCGCGGACCGTCGCGGCCCTGCGACTGCAACTTCGCCGTCAGGAAGGCGATGAGATCGTTGTTCTCGCAATGAACGGCTATTCGACTGCCCACCGCCTTGATCGCCCGCATGCCCTCGAGCAGCTCGCCGTCCTTGACCATCGGAATTTCCGGGGAATAGGACATGAAAGCTTTGAAGCCGATCGGCTGCAGGTCCATCAGAGACGGAAGCGAGGCCGAGTTGTCCGGCGTCAGGGCCAGATAGATGCCAAAATCGGCAACAGCCTTCTTCTCCGCCTCGCGCCGCTTGAGCATGAAGGAAGGCTTGTCCGCCGTCAGCGGCACGGTCAGCGGCATTTCGAAGACGGTCGTTATGCCGCCGGCCACAGCGGCCATCGTCCCGGTCTGAAAATCCTCGCCGTCCGTCAGGCCCGGATCGTTGAAATGAACATGGGGATCGACGCCGCCCGGAAACACATATCGCCCGTCGGCGTCGACCGTTTCGCGCGCCGCGAGGACCTCGGTGCTGAAGCCCGCGAAGACCCCGTCCTTCACATAGATATTGGCGTAGTCGACGCTTGCCTCGCCGACGACGCGCGCCCTCTTGATGGCCAGGTCAAACATTATGCAAACGCCTCTGTTTCTCATCCGGCGACGCCGGGTCGTTCACCAGACTTGTCAGGGTGCGCGACAGGGCATGCGCGGCCTGCGCGCAATCGTTCAAGCTTGAATATTCGCGCGGATTGTGGCTGACGCCGTCGCGGCTGCGCACGAAGAACATCGCCATCGGCGCGTGCGCGCCGATCAGCATCGCATCGTGGCCCGCGCCGCTCGGCAGCGCGAAGGGAGGCAATCCCAGCTCCGCCATGGCCGCCTCCTGCACGGCGACGAGCGCCGGATCGACCGGCGTCGGCGGCACAGAAAACACCTGCGACCAGGACAGTTCGACCTGATCGGCTTTGGCGATCTGGACCGTGGTGGCGACAATGCGTTCGGCCAGCGCGGCGAGCGGCCCGGCGGCCACGTCGCGAATGTCGACGCTGAAGCGGACCTCGCCCGGGATGACGTTCGCCCCATTGGGAAGGACGTTCAATTGCCCGACCGTTGCGACGGCGGTTGCGCTGAATTGCCCCGGAAGCGTGTTGATCGCCACGACCATGCGCGAGGCCGATACGAGCGCATCCTGCCTGTGCGGCATCGGTGTCGCGCCCGCATGGCCGGCGACGCCCCGGACCGAGATTTCGAGCCCGACAAGGCCGCAAATTCCGCTGACGACGCCAAGGCCGAGGCCCTCGCGTTCGAGCACCCGCCCCTGCTCGATGTGAACCTCGACATAGGAGTCTATCGACGACATGTCGCGTTGCGCCTGCGGGAAATTCGGCACCGGCAAGCCGGCAGCATCCACGACCGACGAAAACGTCCGCCCGTCCTGGTCCCGCAGCCTTTCCAGTTCGTCCTGCGTATGGCGGCCGACCATGGCGCCGCTTCCCAGCAGACCCAGGTTGAAGCGGCTGCCTTCCTCGTCGGAGAAGATCGCGACCTCATAGGGACGCAAAGGCGTCACACCCGCAGCGCTCCACATCTCGACCGCTTCGATCGCCAGCACAACGCCGAGAACACCGTCGAAATGCCCGCCGTCAGGCACGCTGTCGACATGCGATCCGCACATCACCGCCGGCAGGTTTTCGTCTCGTCCGGCAAGCCTGCCGAACCGGTTGCCGGCAGCGTCCTGGGTCACCGACATGCCGGCGACCCGCATCCAGTCGCAGGCGAGGTCTTTTGCCTGTCGTTCGGCCTCGGAGAAGCCTGGGCGGTTCGAGCCGCCGTTTTCCGTCAATCCGATACGCGAGATGGTCTCGAGGCGTTCGGCCAGGCGCGCGCCGCAAAAGCCTGCCCGGTCGAGCGACCGGTCATAGTCGTCGAGCAGCCTTGCGGCGAGCGAGCGAGGGACGGCGCGGCTCATGACAGCGCCACGACGCCGATCGCCATCGCCACGGCGGACACGACCGGATTGATGATCGGGACACCAAGCGCACGGCTCAGCGCGGGTCTGTAGCCGGCCATGCCGGCGCAGCCCAGCACCAGTACGTCCGCGCCGTCCTTCCGAAGCTTTGCGCCCGCGTCCAGCATCCGCTCCAGCGCGTCAGGCGCGATCGGAATCTCCACCACCGGCACGTCCACCGGTGCAAGACCGACGCAGCGGTCCAGCAACCCGTACGAGCGGATCAGCCTGAGTTCGGCATTGCGCGAACCGGCAGACGTCGAGATCACGCCGAAGCGCTCGCCCCTGTTCAGGGCCGTGGCGAGACCGGCTTCGCAGGCGCCGAAAACAGGTTTGCCGGTTACCTCGCGCGCCGAATACAGGCCCGGATCGGCAAAACACCCGATCACAAACGCGTCCGTTGTCTCGGTTTCCGCGGCGATGAGCGCGCAGAGCGGATCGACGACGGCGTCGATGTCCCGTTGCGTCTCGATCCCTGCCGGTGCGCCGGCAAGCGTCACGCAATCGATCCGGCACGAGTTGCCGAACCTCAGCGGCGCGACGTCGGCGTCCATCAGGTCCGTAAAGGCGCGGCTGCTATTGGGATTGATCACCAGTATCCGCAAATTCGGTCTCGCTGTTTCGACGGCGTTTTCGTTCGGGACCGGCACATTGCCGCGATGCCTCGCCAGGGGCATATGGTTATCGGCTCGACATTGGCTTGAGCACAAGCGAAACTATTGCATGCTCAAGCCTGAGAAATTCTCATGCAGAAAACTCATCGTCGCCTGCCGCCGCTGAATGCGCTGCGCGCCTTCGAGACGGCCGCGCGCCACGGTTCGATAACCAGGGCCGCCGAGGAACTCGGCGTGACGCAAAGCGCGGTCAGTCACCAGATCAGGACGCTTGAAACGCTGACCGGCGTGTCACTGCTCGAACGCCGCGGAAACAGTTTTACCCTGACAGGCTCGGGCCTGCGGATCCTGAACTGGCTCAGCGACGGCTTCGAAATGATCGAGAGCGCCGTCGCCAGTCTCGATTCGCCGGAGATCAGCGGCGAGGTGGTCGTCAGTTGCCCGCCGGCGCTGACGGCGCTCTGGCTGGTCAAGAACATGGGCGGCTTCCTGATCAGGCACCCGGGCATTCGGCTCGGCCTGCGCTCGTCGAACCAATGGAAGGCGGTCATCGGCTCCGACGTCGACATCTGCATCCGCTACGGCGACGGAGTTTGGGAAAACCGCCGGACGACGCTGTTGAGCGAAGTCGAACTGTTCCCGGTCTGCAGTCCTGAATTCGGCGCCAGTCTGGCAGGTCCCGCCGACCTGAAAAACGTGCCGCTTCTCTATGCGATGGACGACCGCGAGTGGAACGCCTGGCTCTCGGCCGCGCAGGTGGGCGAGCTGCCCCACAGGCGCCACTATCTGGGCAACGACTTCATGATGATTGAGGCGGCCGTCAACGGGTTCGGAGTGGCGATCGGGGACAGCGTCACCTGCAGGCACTATCTGCAATCGGGCGCGCTTGTCGCGCCCTTTGAACTGCGCCGAAAATCAAGCCATTCCTTCTACCTGATCGAACGGCCCAATATCGGCGAGAAGCTCGCCGTCTCCCGCGTCCGCGAATGGGTCGTCGAAAGCTTTGCCGGCATGGCTCCAGCCCCCGACCCGGACATTTCCGGCAGCGGCGTCTGAGCGCCGAGGTCACAGTGACGTTCCCCGGCAACATCCTGCGTTCAAACCGACTTCCATCGAAAGCGGACCTGAATGGCGGAGGTCATGGCTGGAACACCGGCTCGGGGCTTGCCAGGGCCCGCAGGACATTCGCCGTGATGCGTGACAGGTCGTTGTCGCAATCGTTCCAGGCGAGCGATCCGCCATAGACGATCGAGCCGGTCGAAAACACGCAGCCGCCGCCATCGATCGGAAAGATCACCATGTCGGCGCGCACCATCTCAGGTTTCTGCTGTCCGCCCAAGTCAGGCAGCATCAACGTCATGTCCTCGATGACCACCTGATACTCGTTGCCGAGGCCCGTGGACGTTGCGAGCACATAAGCGTGTTCGGGGCTTCCGATGGCGACGTCGTAGCGGTCGATCTCGTCGCCGACCGCACCGCCCAGCACATGACCGTAGTCGCCGACAATTTCATCCGTAACCCCTTCGAAGAAACGCGAGGCCGGCGAAGTGTAGCTCGCCTCGAGCCGCCGGTAGCCGCAGGCCTTGGAAAAGCCCTCAGAGGAGAACCCGATGCCCACGGTCTTGTTCGGCGCGCGGCCGCGCGCCCGCCAGATGCCCCCCGCTTCGCCGGTGGCGACATGGTTGCGCTCGCCATAGGGCGCATCCCAGCAGCGCGTGCCGGTGTTGTCGCGACGCACTTCGATGGCCCAGGGCCGCTCGGGAAACCGCGTCGTCACCCAATAAAATCCGTTGCCGCCGAGATACATCGCCCGACCGCCCTCATTGAGGTAGCTATCGATCGCGTCGAGCGCAAAACGACTCCAATATTCGGGATGCGAGCCGGTAATGACGACGTTGTAGCGGTCGACGAGCGCGCGGCCCTCTGATTCCAGATCCTCATCGGTGGCGACGTGATAGTCGAGGCCGACATGCTCCAGCCATTCGAGGATATACATGTCGACGGGGTAGTGGCGGTGCGAGCCGGTGAGCCAGTTGCGCACATGCGGGCGGACGTTGAACAGCGGCCTGCGCCGGCTGGAATAGCGCACCGGCGTTCCGTCCGAATGGGTGTCGTAGCATGAGCGTCCGGGCGCGGCGTCGGTAAAGAGATATTTCTCGTCTTCCGGCACGACCTTCTCATGCGCCATGATCGCCGACAGGTCGAACGCGGCCAGATGGTCGTTAGCGTAGGCGAGATAGGTGTTGGTGGGCAGCAGGAACAGCACCGGGGCCGTCGCGCCTTTCGCGCCGCGCACAAAAAGCGGATAGAAATTGACGCTCGCCGCCGACTCGAGACGAACAAGATAGACGCCGCTTTTCAGGTCGACCGGCAGCTCGAATTCAAGCTCGTAGGCCCAGCCGGAATCGACCATGTCGTCGCTGTGAAACTGCAGCGCGCAATATTGCGCCGGGACTTCTCCGAACGAGTCGCTTCGGCCGTTCCAGTTGCGCCCGGTGACGCCGCGCTCTCCGCCGTTGTGGATTCTGCCCGGCTTGCCGCCGGCCCATGCGGGCGCAACCGAGGACGACGCGAAATCCTGCCCGATCAGCCAGGACGCCCAGGGGCTGGTGATGGCGCGTCCGTCGTGCGCCGCCAACAGGTCGGCCTCGCCCAACCGGCGCAGATGGATCGTCGGGCTGTCGATCTTGCCGTCATAGGCGTTGCGCGGCGATCCGGTTTCGTCGACGCCGGACGACGCCAGCACCAGGGTCGACGCGGTGACGGCGACCCCGCCGCCCGCGGCTGAAACATGACGGCGCGCATTGATCTTGGCGTCCATGCGCTTGAGGTCGAGACTGGCCTGGCCATCCGCAAGTATGGCCGCCACCGAATACCAGTGCCCGGGTTTGATCGCGTCGGGGATCGAGGCGATCGTCCTGCCGCTCCGTTCGAGGCCAATCGCGCCATTGCGGATCGCCAGCGAAAGTTTGCCCAGCGCCCAGACGGTCTGCGCAGCCGCACCGGTGGCGGTCGGAAAGATCCAGCAGTGGACGGCCAGCGTATCCGCCTCGACGGGTTGCGGCAAAGGCAGAACGGCATGGGAGCCGACGGCGGTCGTTTTCGGCGTGATGGCAAAAGACCGGTCGAGCACCTGCGGCATGTCTGTGACGACGCCGGCGTCGAGTTCGCCTTTTCCAGGACCGGAAACCAGCCGCATGAAGCGCGCGCGAACCATTTTGCCCGGCGCGCTGACCGCCATGCGCACGGTCTCGCCGGGCTGCCGCGACCATTCCTCGAAATAGGCCTTAATCTGCATCTCAACCTCCCTTTCGGCAAAACGTCCCCGTCCCCGGCGCGGGTGCGCCGAAGCCGTCGTTCGATGTGTGCCTTACTCAGATCTGGCGCAGCCAGTCGTTCCAGCGCGGGTCGTCGAACAATTTTCGCGCCCGCGCATATTTCCAGATGCCGTATTTCTGATAGTCAAAATCCCAGTCGGACATCTGCCGTTGCTGGACCGCCCACGACCCCCATTTCATATCCGCGACGGCGCGCGCCACCCAGACGCGGGCGACCAGATCCCGGCGCACCGAGCCGTAATATTGCTCGATCAGTTCCAGCGTCGTTTCCTCGTCGACAAACACTTCGCCGACAAAGACGCCGATCTCGTAGGCGCGCTCATTGTTGGAGGCGAATTCGAAGTCGATCAGCTTCATGTCGGTGATCCGATCGTCGGCGTCGAGCCGGACCATGAAATTGCCCGGCATCGGATCGTTGTGGCAGGGCACGATATCGAGACCCGACGCAAAGAAGGCCTGCTTAGCGCGGTCATACTGGTGCGCCAGCCAGGCAAAATCGGCCGGCCGGATCGCACCCAACGCCTCGCCCTGTTCAATGTGCTCATCGGTCATCGCGAACACGTCTTTTGTCACCGGCAGGCGTTCGCAGGCGTTGAACCGACGATAGAGGCTGATGACGCCAGAGAGAAAGTCCTTGCGGGCAAAGTCGGCATTGGTCGAGGCGCGATAGCCGTGCAGGAACTCGATGATCTCCGCGCCCTTGTCGAGGCTGAAAAACTCGACCTTTGGCGCAATGCCGATGGCGTTGGCCTTGGTGGCCGCGTCGAAGGACAGCTGGCGGTTGACGAACTTGTCGGTTCCGACGCCGAAGACTTTCAGGAAATAGTCTTCACCGTCGTGATTGACGAGCCAGTTCGAGTTGAGCAGGCCGCCGACAAGCGGTCGTCTGGTGACTTTGGCCATGTCCCAGCCCGGCACGGCGGCAATTGCGGCGTCGACCTGTTGTGTCGTGGCGGTGGACATCTTCTCCTCCCCGATCAGGCCAGACGTCGCAGCCGGTCGGCCGCGCTCGAGTTTTGCGAATTCGTTTCGTAGCGCATCAGCCGCCAGGACGCGTATTTGGCGAATTCCAGCGTCTTGCGTTCGGATCTGGCCGCCATCGCCTGGGCTACAAGAGCCCATCGCAGATCGTCCAGAATGCCGTAGACCATGGCCCGCTGGAACAGCGCCTCATCGAAGCAGCCCGTCCATTCGGCAAAACCGTCGCGCGCTTCGGCCTCGCGCTCGAACAGTTCGGTCAGGTTAAAGCCGATATCCTCGTAGGGGTCGCCATTGGCCGACAGATCGTAATCGACCAGCAGCACCCTGCCGCCGGGGCCGATCATCCAGTTGGCGGTATTGCCGTCGCGGTGGCATGGCGCATGTTCAATCTTGATATCGGCCATCGCGGCCTCCGCTCTGCCGGCGAAATCGAGAAAAGCGGCGATATTGCGCGGCAGGTTCGCGCCATGGTCGACACAGGCCCGGTGGGCCACGCGGATTTCGGCAAAGATGTCGCCGTCGCGCGGCAGCGCGGCGCCCGACCGGAAACGTTTCTTGGCCGCGACAATGGCGGCGCGGGTCTCAACCCTGGCGCTATCGTGCAGGCCGCCGGCCCGCCAGCCTTCGCCCAGATGTTCCATGACGAACAGGCCGTCACCATCCCAACTGTCGAGCACTTGCGGTCCGGCCCCAAGTTCGCCGGCCTGGCGGGCTGCGGCAATGGCGGCGCGCGCATCGACATAGTGGTCGGTATCGGGATGATAGTGTTTGTAGATTTCCGCCTGTCCGCCGCGTCTGGCGAGCCAGATGTCGGCTTCGATGCCACGCCAGGCGGGCGAAGCCAGCACCGTCAGCGGGCTTTCAAACGCGTCGAGCGTCCCGCCAAGCCTTTGCTCTGCGCGGCTGCGGACGAGGGCGTGGCGGTCGGCCGCGTTTGTCACGTTGCGGCCTCCGCGAGTTTGCGCGGCGTCAGCGGCCAGTTTTCCGCCGCGCCGGCGATCGACGCCAGCCGCGCCTCCAGCGCCGCCGCCAGACGGCACAGCCGCACATCGTCGAACCGCCGCGCGACGAGTTGCACGCCAACCGGCAGGCCGCGTGCGTCAAAACCGCCACGGATGGAGACCGCGGGATGACCTGACTGGTTGAACATGGCTGTGAATGTGCAGTGGCGCAGCGGCACAGACCTGTCGGGCCCGCGCTCCTCGGCCGCGAAATTCACCACCGGCATCACCGGCGTCAGCAGGAATTCGGCATCGTCCATCAGCCTGTTGGTCTGGGCGACGCCGCGCGCAACGCCGGCCTCGAACAAAGCGATGCGCGAAGCGTCCCAATGCTCGGCCTCGGCGAACCAGTCGAGCAATTGGCCCGGCGTGGCGGCGCGTCGCTGTGGCGCGACCGACGCATGTTCACGCCAGCCGCGCAGCTTGAACGTGTCGTCGATTGGCGCATAGGCGTCAAAATCATAAGGGGCGGCGTGCGCCTCGACAGACCCCACCAGCGGCTCGAGCGCGCGCATGGCGTGATCCAGCACGGCAAGCACGGCCGGCTCCACGGCGGGACCAAATCCGAAATCGCGATAGACCGCGACCCTGGCGGAACTCAAACTGTCCGCGTTGTCGGTCACCGGCACGGAAAAGCGGTCGTCGCGGTGGACTCCGCCCAGCGCGCGCAGCAGCAGTTCAAGATCGGCCGCGTGACGCGTCATCGGCCCGGCCGAGCGCACATCGGACGCCGGCGTATGCGGGATCATGCCCTGCGTCGGCTTCAGCGCCGCCAGGCCGCAATGGCTTGCCGGCAGGCGCACGGATCCGGCGATATCGGAGCCGACCGACATCATGCCGATGCCCGCGGCAAGGGACGCGCCGGCGCCGGCGCTCGACCCGCCCGGGTTCCAGTCGAGACCCCAGGGGTTGCGCACGATGCCGTGATAGGAACTGACGCCCGAGCCGGAAAGGCCGAAATCCGGCATCGTGCATTTTGCGATAATGACGGCGCCGTGCGACTTCAGCCGCTCGGTCGGCGGTGCGTCGACCTTGCCGACAACGCCGTCGCCATGGATGCTCGAACCGTGATGCCATGTCATGCCGACCGCATGAACGGAATCCTTGATGGTGACCGGCACGCCATCGAGCAGGCCGCGCGGCCTGCCGTTGCGATAGCGTTGCGCCGCCAGACCTGCCTCTTCCAGCGCGGCCTCGCGCCGGACGTCATAGAGCGCGTTGATCTGGCCGTTGACCGCGTCCACCTGGGCCAGCGTAACGTCCATGATCTCGACCGGGTCGATGTCGAGCTTGCGGTAGCCGTCGAGCAATTCGCCGAGTTTCAGCCGCGACAGATGTTCGAGCGTGATGCCGGTCATGGTCAGCCCCTGCGCGTACGAAGCACGTCGAGACCGGCGGCCAGCACCAGCACCAGGCCGGTGATCATCAGGCTCGCTTCCGTCGGCACGTTCATCAGGATGAGGCCGTTCGACAACATGCCGAGCAGCCACACGCCAAGCGCGACGCGCAAGAGCGAACCCTTGCCGCCAGTGAACGGAATGCCGCCCAGCAGGACGGCCGTCAGCACGCTCAGTTCGACCGCAATGCCAAGTGTGCCGGACGGCGCGGAATTGATGCGCGCAATGGTCATCAGGCCCGCCAGCGCCGCGCCGAGGCCTACCACGCCGTACAGCAGCATCACGGTCAGCTTGACGCGAATGCCAACGAGATAGGCGGCGCGTTCATTGACGCCGATCGCCACCGTGTGGCGGCCAAGCGGCGTGCGCGCCATGACATAGACGCCGGCGCACAGCACGGCGAGCATGATCCAGGTCAGGATCGGCAGGCCGAACAGCTGTCCGTAACCGATATAGGTGAAAGCTTCGGGAAAGCCGAATAGCGGCGTCGGTGACAGCCATTGCGCCAGACCGCGCATGAAGGTCAGCGCGCCGAGCGTCACGATGATCGGACTCATGCCGATGTAGCCGACGAGGAAACCGCTGATCAGGCCGATGGCAAGGCCGACGCCAAGCGTGAATATCACCGTTCCGGCAATGCCGAGATGCGGGAACATCAGGCCGGCGACGACGCCGGACAGGCCCACCATCGAGCCGACGCTGAGATCGACCTTGCCGGCCATCAGCAGGATCGCGAACGGTATCGAAATCGTCATCAGCGCGGCGATCTGAACCGAAATGCTGATCCAGTTGCCCAGGGTCAGGAAGACCGGCGACTTGAGGTAGAAGAAGATCGCCAGCAGCGCGACGGCGAGCGGCAGGGCCGCAGCGGAGAACAGCGCCCCGTAGCTGGTTGCGGATTTGCCGTTTGCGACCGGCGAGGCGTTTGCATGTGACATTGTTCCTACTCCGCGGCCGCGGCATGTGCACGGGGCGCGCCGATGCCGGATTTGCTTTGATGGGCTAGCTGCACAATCTCATCTTCATGAAAATCGCCTTCCAGCAAAGTGATCTGCCTGCCGTGGGCGAGGATCAGGACACGGTCCGAAATCGACACGATTTCGGCGGGATCGGACGAGGCGACGAGCACCGCGCCCCCATTTTCGGCGAACCGGAACAGCAACCGATAGAGGTCCTCGCGCGCGCCGATGTCGACGCCTTGCGTCGGCTCGTCGAGCAACAGAACCCGGGTGCCGACATCGGGCAGCAGCCAGCGGCCCATGACCAGCTTCTGCGCGTTGCCGCCGCTGAAGCGATTGCCGGCCAGCGCCGGATTTCGCGGCGACAGGTTCAGCGCGCCGGCCATCTGGTCGAACAGGCTGATCTGCGTCGCGCGTTTGCGAGCCAGGCCGGCGAAATGCGGCATCAGCAGATTGTCGAGTGCGGTCAGTTCGCCAAATAGGCTCTGTTCGTTACGATCCGACGCCACCAGCGCGACGCCCTCTGCCAGCGCGGCGTCCGGACCACCGATACGGACCGGCTTGCCGCCAAGGCGGAATTCGCCTCCGGCATGGCCGCGCGCGCCGACTAGGCTTTCAAGCAGATCCGTGCGGCCGGCCCCCAGAAGCCCGTAGAGGCCGACGATCTCCCCCTGTTTGAGATCGAGATCGACCGGCCCGGTGAAGTCTGACCGGTAGTCTTTCAGGCTCACGACCACATTGCCGAGCCTAGCCTTATGGCGCGGGCCGCCTTGACCTTCAGGTCGCGGCGCAATTGCGCGCGCAATGTCGGCGACCGGCGCAGCCCTTGCCGGTCTGGTCCACACGATCGCGCCATCACGCAGGATCGTCACCACATCGGCGATCTTGGCGATTTCATCGAGCAGGTGCGTCACATAGACAATCGCGAGGCCTTCCTGCTTGGCCAATTGGCGCACCACTTCGTGCAGCGCTTCCATCTCGCGGTCGGACAGCGCCGCCGTCGGTTCGTCGAGAATCAGCACCCTGGGATGAAGATGCAGCGCACGGGCAATCTCGACGATCTGGCGTTCGCCGATCGAAAGATTGTCGAGCAGCGTTTTCGGATCGATGTTCGAGCCGAGCCGCGCCAGCAGCGCCCGGGACTGCTCAACCTGGGCCTTCTGGTTGACGGCGCCGAAACGGCGCAACTCGTTGCCGAGAAAAATATTGTCGGCGACCGTCAGTCCCTCGATCACCTGGAAATGCTGGTAGATGATGCCGATGCCGTGCTGGATCGCGCCCCGCGGCGTGAGCCTCGAAAACTCTTCGCCATTGATCCGGATCGATCCCGATGTCGGAGCGACCGCGCCCGACAGGCAGCCAAGCAACGTCGACTTGCCTGCGCCGTTGGCGCCGATGAAGGCATGAACCTCGCCGCCGTTGAAAGCGAGTTCAACGCCCTTCAGGACTTCGATCGGCCCGTAGGATTTCCGCAGTCCGGAAATCCGTATGATTTCAGCGCTCATGGTCATGCCCGAAAATGAAGGTGCGGGCCGTGAGGCCCGCACCTCCAATGCTCCTACTTGCTGGAGTAGTTGGCAATCAGTTTGTCAAGCAAAGCCTGATCCGCCTTGCTGGCCAGGACCGTTGGCGTATAGGCGAAGCTCGGACCGTCGCCGGTCACCGCATTGAGGGCGAGATCGACAATGTTTGCGCCCAGATCGTTGATCAGGATCGCGGCGCTGGCCTTGTAACGCGCGCCTTCATTGACGGCTGAAAGCCCTTCGAACGAGCCGTCCTGGCCCCCGATGAAGATCTTGTCGGCGGGAATGTTGGCGATGGTCGCGGCGCGGTTGGCGCCGACGGCGGCGTCATCGTTGAGGCCGATGATGATGTCGAGATCGGGATGCTGTTTCAACACGGTCTCGGTGATCGTCAGGCCGGACGCCTGGTCGGCCGAATCCTGCTCGGCGACGATCTCGATCCCGGCCTCGGCGAACAGCTTTTCAACCTCTTTCCAGCGCGGCGCAATCGACGGCAGACCCGTCAGCGTTGTGACCAGCGCCTTGGGCGTCTCAACCTTGTTCGCCTTGACCCAGTCCACCGCGGCCTTGCCGATGATCTGACCGGACTGGGCGTGGTCGAAGCCGACAAAGCCGTCCGAACCTTCCATCGTGCCGAGATAGGTCAGCCATTTGATGCCCTTGGCCTGCGCCTGCTTCTGGAACGGTTTCAGTGCGCTTTCATCGATCGGCGTGACGACGATGGCGTCGACGCCGAGCGTGACCCATCCCTGCACGGCGTTGATCTGCTGTTCCAGATTGTTGGCTTGGGTATTGTCGTGCATGACGGTGACGCAACCGAGCTCGCCGGCGCGTTTGTCGGCGAAATGGCGCACCTGCTTGACGATTGCGGCTTCCGAAACCGAGTGGCTGTAGGCGATGGTGAATTTCTTGCCGCTATCGCAGGCCTTCTTGCCGCCGGCGCGGATTTCCTCGATCGTCGCCTTGGACGGATCGTTGTCCGCGGCGACCGCATGGCCTGCGCCAAGTGCGGACGCACAAAGCAAGGCGGCTGCGAACGACTTGATAAAGCTCTTCCGGTTCATGTCATTTCCTCCCGTGATTTCCGTCTGTTGAAGCCGGGCCTCCACTGCCCGGCAATTGAATGCCTATTTCGATGAACGTCCCTTGATGGCTTTGAGCTTGCGCGTGATCGTGTCGCGCGCCGTCTTCATGTCGGCCAGCGAGCCGGACATGAAAATGCGTCCCGTAGCGCCCATCATCTGCACGTCGTTGATGGTCGCCCCCGGCGCGGCCTTCTCGGCCTCGTTGGCCGCGACGCAGGCAAACAGCGCCGGCGTCATCTCGTAGATCAGGAGCGCCAGGCCCGGCACCAGCAGCGACCCGTCGCGCGAGCGGTTCAAGATCACGGCATGCTGGTCCGAAAGGTCCTCGACAATGTCGTGATAGAGGATTTCCGGCGCCAACTGGTCTTCAGCCTTGGCCCCGATGCCCGTCAGGATGGCGTTTCCAGCGGCCTCCAGTTCGGCCATGTCGCTCGCATGCAGCTCCAGAAGGCCGAACTGGCGCTCGGTGTAAAGAATGCCCGGCTCCATCTCGGGCGCAGTCTTCAGCGCCAGGTCGGTGACGCGGTGGATGGCCAGCGCCGGCGACACCTCGATGATCAGCGAGTGCTGTCCGGCGAAAGGCGGGTATCCTCTCGCCCGCGTCGGCGAAGAGAGATAGGCGGCAAACTGAGGCTGCAGATTCTCGATCGGCAGATAGACCCGAACCTCAGTCATTTGCGTTTCCTTTCGCGGCCGCGGCGTTCACCGTCGATCAGCCCTTGACCGCTTCGAAGTGCTTGCTGAGGTCGGGATGCGGCCGCGGGATGACGTGGACGGCGGTGACTTCGCCGACCTGACCTGCCGCTTCCGCGCCGGCTTCGGTGGCCGCCTTGACCGCGCCGACGTCGCCGCGAACGACGACCGACACCAGGCCGCCGCCGACTTCGTTGCGGGCGATGATTTCGACGTTCGCCGCCTTGACCATGGCGTCGGCCGCCGACAGCGCCGGCACGTAGCCGCGGGTTTCGATCATTCCGATCGCAAGATTTGCCATTTGAGGAACTCCTTATTTGCGTTTGGTTGTCTGTTCGTCGATCGAACCGATGATCAAGGCGTCGATCGGAGCTGATTTGTCCGGAAAGTAGGACGCGGCCACCGAGCCCTGCGTGACCAGAACGGCCTCGCCCATGGCGCAGCCGAGCGGATCGAAGGCGACAAGCTTGGCGCCCGCCTCGGTCTCGACCTCCAGCAAGGCTCCCGTCGGCAAGGCGCCGACATGGCGCGAGGACCAGAGCCTGCCGCTGACGCGCGCTCTAATCATTGGAGGCTCCTTTCAACCCGGATCTGGCGACGGCGGGCTTCGTCGATAGCCAGCGGCGTCATTCTGCTGCGCTTGCCGATCCGCACCCGGCCGACATCGTCGGCGATCGCCGCAATGTCGCGTTCGGTGATCAGCGATTTGTTGATTTCGGGCGTGCTGACCGGCGTGGAAGCGACCAGCCGCGCCGGCTGCGCCGCCGGCGCCGGACGGGCGACGGCCTGGGCCGGGCCGACCGGCGTGAATGTCAGCGTCCCCGACCGCAGGGCGGCGGCGAATGCGGGATCGGATGCACGCGAGAGCACCGAGAGCGCAAAAGCGGTGAGGTCCTGGCTCGAATCGACCCTGACCGTCTCCTGCTGCGGCGCGCCGGCAAGACCGGCGCGCAGGGCCGCGATTTCCTCGGACAGGATTTCCCGGATCATGGCGCGGATGTCGCCCATCATGACGATCCCGCCTGGCGCAGCGCCCGTTCGGCGGCGTCACGCGCGTTGCGCACATCGGCTTCGGTGCCCGCCAGATAGAGGCGGCCGTTGGCGCCGATCATGCGCATGTCGATGACCTTGATGTCGGCCGCTTTCTCGGCCTCGTTGCAGGCGAGAATGGCGTAGGCGGCGGGCTGACATTCGAGCAGATAGACGCTTTCGCCGCCCAACACCATCGAACCGGTCTTGTTGCGGTTCATCAGAAACGCATGCTGGTCGTCGACGCGGGTGACAATCTTCGAGGCGAATATCTTCGGCTTCTCGGCGTCGTCGCGCTTCTTGTCCATCGCGCCAAGCACCGCATCGGCGGCCGCCTGCACCTCTGCCGTCGAATAGGCGTGAAACTGCAATGTGCCGAACTGGCGTTCGACGACCAGGAAGCCGGCCCGAACCCCGGCGCTCTTCAACGCGGTGTCGGTCAGGCCCTCGACATCGAGGCCTGGCGCGATTTCGATGATCTGCGCCGCCATGCGCGCGCGCGGCAGGGAGCCGCGCATCCAGCTCGCCGTATAGGCAAGCGTCTGCGGCTGCAGCTGATCGATAAAGATGAATGCCCGCAATTCGGTCACGACTGTCCTCCGGTCAGTTCACGCAGTTCCTGGAGGATCAGCTGGCGCAAGAGATTGCGATCCATGCCGGCGTCAGGAAGGGCGGCCGTCATGACAATTGCGGGCGCCGAGGCGGCGGGCCTGTTTGCGTCGTGCCCGTCAAACCGCGCGCGAACCGCGCTGAAATCGCCGAAGGCGACGGAACTGTCGCTGTTCCAGGCCAATCTCGTCCAATGCACGAGATGCTGCGGTCCGACGTTTTCGCCGACCGACGAACGGCCGAAATAGCCGGTGCCGATCATGAAAGTCGGCGCCAGATGCGTCGCAAAGCCGGCCGCCCCTTGCGAGCAGGGTGCATTGACGACAACGCGGTAGACCTGAACCGCGCAGGCGAAATCCATCGCCCGCTGCGGGTCTTCGCCATGGAAGGCAGCCGAGTGTCCCGCCCCGGTCATACGCAGGACCTGCTGCGCAACGCCGGTGGCGCGCTCGAAACTGGCGACCGAGACCATCGCCAGCACCGGACACAATTTTTCCCTGGTCAGCGATTCTTCGAGGCCGACGCGCTCGATCGGCGCGACCAGCACCCGGGTCGCCGGTGCGACGCGGATGCCCGCCTGCTGGGCGATCCATGCCGCGCTCTTGCCGATCGCCGACGTGTTCAGATGCCCGTCAGGAAACAGCCAGTCCCGCAATTTCGCGACATCGGCCTCCAGGCAGATGTGGCCGCCCGCGGCGCGCAATGCGCGCTCGAGGTTCTGGCGGTTGGCGTCGAGCGAGATCAACACGCTCTCATTGGTGCACAGTACGGAATTGTCGAAGGCCTTGCTGTCGACGATGCGTTTTGCCGCCAGCGTCTGGTCCGCGCTCGGGTCGACATAGACCGGCGCATTGCCCGGGCCGACGCCAAGCGCCGGGTTGCCCGACGAATAGGCCGCGCGCACCATGGCGTTGCCGCCGGTGGCCAGGGTTACCTGCACTTTCGGCGATTCCATCAGCGATTGCACCAGCGGCACCGTCGGCTCCTGGATGCACTGGATCAGGCCAGCCGGGGCGCCGGCCGCAACCGCCGCCGCTTCCAGACGCGTCGCAGCGTCAAACGAGCAGGCCTTGGCCAAGGGGTGCGGGCTAAAAATGATCGCGTTGCGCCCAAGCAGTGCAATGATCGTCTTGTAGATGACCGTCGAAACCGGATTGGTCGCAGGAGCAAGCGCCAGCACGACGCCAGCGCCGCGCGGAATCTCCACCATCTTGCGCTCCGCGTCGACGCGCGGATCGACAAGGTTCATGCCTTCGTAGAAATCGACCAGCGGGTGCGCTGAATTCTCGTTCTTGATGCGCTTGTGTTCAACCACGCCCATGCCGGTCTCGCGCACCGTCCATTCGGCGTAATGCTGGGCCGATTTGTACGCCGCATCGGCGACGGCGCGCACGATCCTCAGCACCGATGCGCGATCGTAACGGGCATAGGCGCGCGCCGCCCATCCGGCGCGCTCAACCTTCATTCGGGCGACCGATTCCTGGGGATTGGGGACCGACAGGCGTGGCGCGTCTTGGTGGGCCTGCATCGTCATCCCTCCTCAAACCGCTCGCCGCGAGGAGCGGAGCAGCGCCCGGGCGCGCGGCATGGCGGCCTGCAGCCGGTCGATGATTTCCTGGCAGGTGTCGGGATCGAGCAGGACGCCCGGCTTGAACTGCAGCACCCGCTTGTCGAGCGAAGAAAAGATCGCCCAGACGCCGTGCTCATAAAGAGCTCTCGATACGGCGACCGCGCCCTCGGGATGGTCAAATTCGAGGCCGATCACGACGCCTCGCTGACGGACCCCGACAAAGATGTCCGAATTGGCCGCCATCACCTCGGCCAGCGCACGCTGGAAATAGTCCGATACATAGTGGACGTTGGAGACCACCTCCGGACGCTGCAGGATGTCGATCACCTGATGAGCGACGACGCAGCCAAGTTCGGAACCACCCGCTGTCGAGATGTGCGCGGCGCCGTCCTCATGCAGCCAGCCGCCGCAGCGTTCGGTGACGACGCAGGCGGAGATCGGATAGATGCCGCCGCCAAGGCCTTTTCCGGTGACGAACATGTCCGGCTGGAGCCCGTATCCCTGCCAGCCCCACATCACCCCTGTGCGCATCAGCCCGGTCTGGACCTCGTCGGCGATGTAGAGCGTGCCGTAGCGTCTGCACAGGTCCTGACAGGCCTGCAGATAGCCCTCGTTCGGCATTGGAAAACCATAGGTCGCCGGGATCGTCTCGATGATGAACGCGGCGACATCGCGCTGACGCAGAGCGCGCTCCAGCGCATCCAGATCGTTGAACGGCACCTGGTGAAATTCTTCCGGACGGTCGGCCAGGAAGATCTTCGAGAAACGGTCGTCGCCTGTCGCAACCGACAGGCCGGAATGGCCGTGATAACCCTTGATGATCGACACGATCTTGCGCCGCTTGGTCGCGTAGCGCGCCGTCTTCAGAGCGATCTCGACGGCTTCGGCCCCACTGGTGCCGAAGATGGCGTATTTCATGTGCGGCGCCGTCTTGACCAGCTTTTCAGCAAAAGCCGACCGCGCCAGCGACGGAAACCAGTGATTGCCCATGTCAAAATAGTCGAGCGCGGACTTCAGCGTCGCCACCAGCTCGGCGTTGCGATGGCCGAAATTGAACGTGCCGCCGTTCAGATGCAGGTCGATCAGGCGGCGACCCGACATATCGTAGATGAAATAGCCGTCGCGCCGGTCGATGACGAGATCAATTCCCGCATCGCTCCAGAACTTGGTCTTGCCCGGGTTCCAGTATTCGACGGCAGTGTCCAGCACGTCTGCCTTCGAAGCGAACCTGAAATAGCCGTAATCGAACAAGGCACGCCTCCATCCCGGCCACTGCATCGCATATTGAATTCCGTCATGCAACACGAATTTGTGGGATGCTGGGCATTTTATGCTATTGAAGTCGGCGAGCCAATCTGCGTATCTTTTGACTGCAGTCAGATTTCGGAGGAAACTTGAAAACCGCGAAATCGAAAAAGGAATTGCGGCACGACCGCATCCTTTACGCTCTCGATGGCAACCCCACCCTGCGCGTCAACCAGTTGGCCGACCAGCTTGGCGTATCCAACGAGACGGTGCGCCGCGACTTGACCGAACTGGACCGGCTGGGGAGGCTGGCACGCACCTATGGCGGTGCGGTCAGCGCGATGAATCGTTTCGAGCCGGCGCTGAACGAGCGGCTGACGCTGCACAACGCCGAACGCCGGGCGATTGCGCGCTGCGCCGTCGAGCAATATGCCCGCGAGGAGGCGCTGCTGCTCGGCGGCGGCGCGACGATGATCCATTTCGCGCGCGAATTGCGCGACATCGACCACCGCCTGACCGTTGTGACGCCATGTTACCCGATCGCCGTTGAACTGGCCGGAAATCCGCTGATCGACGTGATGCTGCTGCCGGGCCTGTTCGAGTTGCAGGAAGGCATTGTCTGCGGTCCCGAGACCATCCGCGCGCTTGACCGCTATCGCGCGCCGATCGCGATCATGGGCGCCTCCGGCGTCAGCGCCGACGGCGTCAGCGAGGCGATGCTTGGCGTCGGCGAGGTCTATTCGGCGATGCTCAGGATTTCCGAGCGCGGCGTCGTCCTCGCCGACCGCACCAAATTCGACAAACGGGCGCTGATCCTGCTGAGCGGCTGGAGCCGGCAGATGTCGCTGATCACCGACCGGCAGCCCAACCAGGATCTGGCCGAAGCACTTGAAGAGGGCGGCGCATCCTTGACAGTCGTCGACCCCGACGATCGGACCGCGGCCGAATAGATTTCGATTTGGACGTGCCACTGCCGGAGGAGGGCAAGGCGCAGTGAATTCACGTGATCGAATTATCGGCGTCTACACGCGCCGTGCGAACGCGGCGCTGGCCCATTATCCCCTGCCTGCGGGGGCGACCGCGCGCCTGATCAGCCTTTCGGAAAACGCAACCTTTGTCGTCGAGGCGGAGAGGCCGCTCGCCATTTTGCGCATCTATCTGTCCAATGCGGGTCGCGTCGCCGCGATCCGGTCCGAGCTTGCCTGGATCGAGGCGCTGCGAACCGACAAGGCGGTCGACACGCCGGCCATCATCAAGACGCTTGGCGACGACGTGATCGCACAGTTCGAGGCCGACGGCGGGTCGCAAGTCTGCGCGCTTTTCGAATACATCCCGGGCGCCGAAATCACCGGCCACAGCCCGGAAACCTATCAAACCGTCGGCCGGATCGCGGCGCAGATCCACCAGCATTCCAGCCGCTGGCGCATTCCCGCAGACTTTTCGCGCCGCACCTGGGACCTCGACTCGATTCTCGGAGACGGCGCCGAATGGGGCGACTGGCGAAACGGGCCCGGGCTGGATGGCGAAAACGGCAAACTGCTCGAGCGGACGGAAGCCGTCATTCGCCGGCGGCTGGCAAACTACACTGTCGAAGCGCCACGCGGCGGACTGGTGCATTGCGACCTGCGCGCGGCAAATCTGATGGTCGGCTCCGACAGACGAATCTGGGCGATCGATTTCGACGATTGCGGTTTCAGCTGGTTCCTGTGGGACCTCTGCTCGACGACAACCTTCATCGAACATCTGCCCGAAATCGACGACGTCGTCCGCGCCTGGCTCGCCGGATACAAATCGGTCCGGTCGATCGGCGACGCCGATCTCGCGGTTGTTCCCGACCTGGTGATGCTGCGACGACTGCATATTTTCGCCTGGCTCGGCTCGCATCCGGACTCGGATCTGGCGCACTCCCTGAAGGACAGCTACTGCTCCGCCACCTGCGACGTCGCGAGAAAATACCTGGGCGGCGCGTTCCTGCGCAACAACGCCGAAGTCGAGCGCAGTTTGATCTGACAGGATTTCGGTTCCCCCCGGTCGCAGGCGATCCGGCAGGTCTGACGCACATGGGCCGGCATATGCGTCAAATACGCTCACCGTCGCATCGCCGCCTGCGGTGCGGTTCAGCCCCTGACGCTCAGACGAAGCTTCAGATGTTTGGTTTCGCGGAAGGCCAGAATGCCTTCCGGCCCAAGTTCGCGGCCGACGCCGCTCATCTTCCAGCCTCCGAACGGCGCGTGCAGTTCGCTCGTGTCGTTGACATTGACGCCGACCGCGCCCGCCTCGATCGCTTCGGCCACGGTCCAGGCGCGGCCGAGATCGCCCGAATAGACATAGGCCGCCAGGCCGAAGGGCAGCGCGTTGGCGACGCGGATCGCCTCGGCGTCATTGTCGACGATGCGGATCGCGGCGAGAGGGCCGAATGTTTCCTCGGTCAGCGCCAATGCGCCGTCGGGCACGTCGTCGACCAGCGTCGGCTCGAAGAAGAAGCCGTTCGCATAGGCCTCGCCTTTCGGCCGGCCGCCGCCGATCAACAGCCTGCCGCCGCGCGCTACAGCGTCGCCGACATGGTTTGCCACGCGCTTGCGCCCGGCGTCGTTCAGCATCGGGCCGTAGAGCACGCCGGGCTCAACGCCGTGGCCCAGCCTGATCCTGGCCGTCTCGGCGACAAGCGCCTCGACGAAGCGGTCGTGGACGCCGCGCGCGACGAGGATGCGGTTCACGGCGATGCAGATCTGCCCCATGTTGGAGAAGGAGCGGCGCGCCGCCGCCGCCGCCGCCTCCTGCGGATCGGCGTCGTCCAGCACGACAAAGGGACATTGCCCGCCAAGCTCCAGCGACAGCCGCTTCAGCGTGCCGGCCGCGGCGCGCATGATCGACTGGCCGGCCGGCACCGAAGCGGTCGCGGTGATCATGCGAATTCCGGGGTGTTCGGCGAGCGCCGCGCCGACTTCCGGGCCCGTGCCCGGAATGTCGTTGACGACGCCCGCAGGCACGCCGGCGTCGACAAGGCACTGGACCACCATGCCGATCGCCAGCGGCGTCTCATGTGGCGGCTTGACGACCAGCGTGCAGCCGGCGGCGAGCACGGGCGCAACCTTCCAGGCATAGAGGTCGACCGGATAGTTCCACGGCACGATGCCGCCGACGACCCCGACCGGAGACGTGGTCACCAGGTTGCGGATGTCCGGCCGCGAGGCGGGACGGATCGAGCCGCCCAGGCGACGGCCCTCCTCGGCGTAGTAGTGAAACACCTCGACGCCGAACAGGATTTCCTTCTTTGCGTCCGGAATGGGTTTACCCTGCTCGCGCGTCAGCATCTCGGCGATCGGGTCGACCCGTGCGGCGATCAGGTCCGCGGCGCGGTGGAGCAGTCGCGCACGCTCGTCGGCGTGAATGCCGGCCCAGCCGGCAAGCGCGCGCCCGGCCGCCGCGACAGCCCGGTCGACATCGGCGCGGGAGGCGATTGCGCTCGATCCGACCTGTTCGCCCGTCGCCGGGTCCTTGATGATCAGCCGGTCGCCATTGACGGCGTCCTGCCATCTCCCATCGATGAAAAGCTTGCGGTCCATCTGTTTCACCGCGCCTTCAGCCTGCGCCACAACTGTTCGTAATTCTCGTCGTTCTGGCGGTTGGCGGCCTCCTTGCCGGCGGTGTTGGGGCTGACCATCACATGCGGCTGGACGCCCTGCTGAACGAGCTTTTCGGCGGTGGCCGAGACAATGGCGTGGGCGATTGCGATGGTGACGCTGGTGGAGCTGGCGCCCACCGGCGCGTCGAGGCCGTCGATCTTCAGCGACGCGTCGGCGAGCGGAATGCCGGTGTCGATGACGACGTCGGCGACTTCGAACAGGCGCTTGCCGGACGAATGGCGCGAGGCGGTCTGCGAGGAATGCGGCAGCGAGGTGACGCCGATCAGGGCGATGCCGCGCTCCTTGCACTCAAGCGCGATGTCGAGGATCACGGCGTTGATGCCCGAATGCGAGAACAGAATCATCGCGTCGGCCGGGTCGATCTGATGCGACCGCAGGATCGCCTTGCCGTAACCTTCCTGCGCATGAATGAAGCGGTATTGCCGCGCGCCCATGTCGCCCCAGACATGGTGGAACGAGATCATGGTGCTTTCGACGATCGGCCGGAAGCCGACGATGGTGCCGGTGCGAGGAAAGCTCTCCAGCGCCGGCAGCGCGCCATGGCCGGTGCCAAAGGTGAAGACGAGCTTTTCGGCGGCGATGCTTCTCGCGCACAGTTCGGCCGCCTTGTCGATGGAAGCAGCCTGGGTCGCGCGCACGCGTTCGAGGCGTTCGGCAAGCGTCGAGAAATAGCGGTCGATAAGCGAGGTCATGGATCGTCTCCGTCAGGCTGCGGTCAGGCCGGCGTTGCGGTGATGGCGTCGAGCGCCACGTCGAACAGTTCGGCCTCGGCGATCGCCATTTCGTCGTCGCCGATCTTCTTCTGGGCGAAGGCGTCGACGGTGGCGACACACAGCGTCGAGGCGCGCGCGCCCAGAACCCGCGCCGCGACAAGCAGCGCCGACGTCTCCATGTCGGTGCCGATGAGGCCGAGCGCCTCGATCTTCTTCTTCAGCTCACCGATCATTTCGCGCCGCTCGCCGGACAGGCCGAACATGTCGGTGTAAAATCCGTCCCAGGTGCCGAAGATGCCGGCATGCCAGGGCCGTTTCGATTGCGCCAGGCGGTTGCGCAGCGCGGTGTTGAGAGCAAAATCGGCAATCGCGGGAAAGCCGAGCGGTGCATAGCTGTTCGACGTGCCTTCGGCGCGCAGGGCGCCGTCGGCGAGGACAAAATCGCCGAGTCTCGCCGGCGGCACCGCCATCGCGGTGCCGATGCGCAGGAAGCGGCGGATGCCCAGCGCAAACAGTTCGTGCAGCACGATGGCGGCGATCGGCGCGCCCATGCCGAATGCGCTGACCGTCACCCGCTTGCCGGCGTGGGTGCCGGTGACGGTGCGCAGGCCGCGATTCTCGGCGACGCGATGGACGTCGGTCATGCGAAGGGCGATGCGGTCGACCCGGCCGGGATCGCCGATCAGGATCGCGGCTTCGCCGACCTCGTCGCGCGTCGCCCCGATATACCAGGCGCTGGCTGTGGTTTCGTCCTGTCTGGCCATTGCAATCATTCCATTGGTCTGGTGGTGCGGGCGGCAAGCACCGCATGNNGTGACCCGCCTCGAGGATCGCGACCGGCCCGGTCTCGCCCTTGGCGATCGCGGCCAGCGCGCCGCCGGCAAAGCTGTCGCCGGCGCCGGTCGGATCGGAGAGCGCGAGAGCCGACTCGGCGGCAAACCATTCGCGCCCGTCGCCNNCCGCGCCGCCCCGGGTTTCGACGAGTGTCTGGCCGGCGCGCGGCGTCTTGCCGGCAAGCGCGGCGTCCACGAACGGCCGCTCGGCCTGGCTGCAGAAGATCAGGTCGGACCGGGCGGCCATGCGGGCGGCGAGATGCGGCGGCATGGCGCGGGGATCGTGTTTCACAACCCAGCAAAGCCTGGCCCGCGGCGACATCGCGGCCAGCGCCGCCTCGGTGGCGGCGGCCGGGCCGATGGTGACGCACAGCCAGTCGGCCGCGCCGATCAGCGTCGTCTGCGACAGGGTGAGGCCCGGCGCGTCCGACAATCCCGGATCGTAGAGGCAGGCGCAGCCGCCGTCGGGCAGATAGGCCATGATCGCGATCGGCGTGCGGCTGCCCGAAATCGCTTCGACGCCGGCGTCGGGAATCCCGCGCGCCGCCAGTTGCGCGCGATAGATGCCGCCGCCCGCGTCCGCGCCGATCCAGCTGACGGGAAAGGCGTTGGCCACCCCGTTGGCGACCAGCGCGCCGGCGACAAAGGCCGGACTTCCGCCGAGTCTCGGCCATGCGCCGTCCGGACGGTCGACAATGGTCGTCGTGCGGCCGGCCTTCGGCGCGCCGTCAAGCATGGCGACGTGGTCGAGGCTGGCGTAGCCGATGACGGCGATCCCGCTCATGCCAGCATGTCCAGCGCCTCGCGCAGCGGGACGACGCGGCCCATATAGCGGTCGATGTCCTCGAGCGACGCGGCGGCGAGATGCGGCCGGTTCGAATTCGTCGCCTCGCGCGCGATGACCGGCTCGAAACCATTGGCGAATGCGTCCTGCGCCGTGGCGCGAATGCAGACATTGGTCTTGACGCCGGCAATGATGACGCGGCTGACGCGCTGCTCGGTCAGCAACAGCGCCAGGTCGGTGGCGAAGAAGGCGCTGAAACGCCGCTTGGCGACGACCGTCTCATTGGCGAGCTTGGGACGGAAATCGCCGAAAAAGGCCTGGTCGTCGGCGTTTTCCAGATGGTGCGCCGGCAGCTTGCGCCATTCGAAATCGTCGAACGGTTCGGGCCGGTGCCGTTCGACCGCGTGTACGATCACCGCGCCGGACCTGCGCGCAGCGTCGAGCAACGCCTGCATCGCCGGTATGACCTCGACGACCGTGTCGTAGTAGTTCGGCAAACCCGGCTTGAAGAAGGAATTGATGACGTCGACGAGGATCAGCGCGGTCTTCTTGGTTTCGGTCATGATCAGGTCCCCTTGGTCCGCGAACGCCGCACCGCCAGCGCCATCACGGTGAGCACGACGATGACCATGACATAGGGCAGCGTCTGCACAAGTTCCGCCGGGACGCCGCGCCCCTGAAGGCGAATCTGGAGCGCGTCGAAAAAGCCGAACAGCAGCGCACAGGCCGCCGTGAGCCACGGCCGGTTGCGGCCGAAATAGAAGGCGGCGAGCGCAATGAAGCCGCGCCCGGCGGTGATGCCCTCGTTGAAGATGCCGACGACGCCGATCGACAGATAGGCGCCGGCCAGCCCCGCCATCAGGCCGGCGAAGACCGTCGATGCGTCGCGCAGCGTCAGCGGGCTCAAACCGAGCGCGCGCGCGGCCTGCGGCGCCGCCCCGGCAGCCCGCAAACGCAGGCCGAGACGCGTTCTTTTCAGTACCCAGGCGGTCAGCGGCACCAGCAGCCACGCGGCCCAGGTCAACGGATCGTGGCCGGAAAGCAATGCGCCCAGAACGGGCATGTCCTGGATGACCGGAATGTCGAAGCGCGGCAGGCGCGCGACGTCGGGCAGGTTCAGCGTGCCGGAACTTCCATAGACGGTCTTGAGGAAGAAGCGCACCAGCCCGGCGACGGCGATATTGAAGCCAAGGCCGACGATGATCTCGTTGGCGTCAAGCCGCGTCACGGTGAGCGACATCAGCAGGCCGAACACCGCGCCGGCCAGCGCGGCGGCGACCAGCGCGACGGACCAGCTTCCGGCGCCGGCCGCCACGATCAGGCCGACCAGCGCGCCCGCCAGCATCATCGAATCGAGACCGATATTGACCAGTCCGGCGACGCGGTTGACGAGGCCGCCCAGCGCCGCGAGAAGCACCGGCGTCGTCATCACCACCGCGGCGTGGATGATATTGTCGATCATGCGCGACGCCTCCGCGCGAAGATCCAGCCAAAGCGGGCGACGGCGAAGATCATCACCATGCCCTGCAGGATATTGACGATCTCGATCGGCACATCGCTGAACAACTGGATCGTCGCGCCCGATGTCGTCAGCGCACCGAACAGCAGGGCGGCGAGCAGGATGCCGATGGCCGAACCGCGTCCGAGAAGTGCGACCGCGATGCCGGTGAAGCCGTAGCCGGGCGAGAAGCCGGATACGAAACGACCGACCGTGCCCAGCGCGTGGATGCCGCCGGCGACGCCGCCAATCGCGCCCGACAGCAGCATCATGCGGATGATCAGAGACGGCACATCGATGCCCGACGCGGTGGCGAAGCGCGGGTTCGTGCCGGCGATGCGCGTCTCGAAGCCGAGCGCCGTGCGGTTGCTCCACCACCAGTAGAGGACCAGCAGCGCGATGGCGATCAGGAAGCCGGCGTTGAGCGTCGAGGGCGGCATCAGTTTGGGCAGGCGTGCGGCCTCGGCCACCATCGGCGTCGCGGAATTTGCGGAGCCGGGCGCAAGCAGCGGCCCATTGACCAGATAGGCGGTCAGGCTGATCGCGATGAAGTTCAGCATCAGCGTCGTGACGACCTCGTCGACGTCGAGCCGCGCCTTGAGGAGGCCCGGAACCAGCATCCAGAATGCGCCAACGACCACGGCCGCGGCGAGCGCCAAAGGCACGAGCGCGACGGCCGGCAGGCCGGTGAAGCTGAAGCCGACCCAGGCGGCGGCAAGGCCGCCGACGAAGACGCAGCCTTCGACGCCGACATTGAACGCGCCGGCGCGGAAGGCGACGGCGGTGGCCAGTCCCGTCAGGATCAAGGGCGTCGACGCGGCCAGCGTCGCGGCGATGCGGCGGGTTCCGCCGAAGGATTCCACCGCCAGCAGCCAGTAGACTTCGAACGGATTGTGACCGGCGACCGCCAGCACGACGCCGGCCGCGGCGAGCGCCAGCAGCAGCGGCGTCAGAATCTCCGCCAGGTTCGCCCAGGGAAACCTCGTCGGCGGTGCGGCAGAGGCGGCGTGATCGCTCATGCTCGCCCGCCTCCCAGCATCAGCCGGCCGATCTGTTCGACGCCGGCGTCGCCGCGCGCGACCTCGCCGGTGACCTTGCCGTCATAGAGCACGACGATGCGATCCGACAGCGTGAGCAGTTCGTCCAGCTCTTCGGAGATCAGCAGAACCGCGCCGCCCCGGTCGCGAAAATCGATCAGGCACTGATGGATGAAGGCGATGCCGAGAATGTCGACGCCGCGGGTCGGCTGGCAGGCCAGCAGGAACGTCGGATCGCCGTCGAGTTCGCGCGCCACCGCGACCTTTTGCTGATTTCCGCCGGAGAGGCTTGCGGCCGGCAGCGACGAAGATGAGCGCTTGACCATGTATCGGTCGAGCAGGGCGTCGACATGCTGGCGGATGGCGTTGCGCCTGAGCACGCCGTGCTTGCACAGGTCGGCCCGGCGATGATGGCCGGCGATCGTATTGTCGGCGATAGAGGCGGCGAGGCAGAGCCCTTCGGCCGCCCGGTCCGGCGACAGATAGCTGAGGCCGAGCGAACGACGGCGCGCCAGATCGACGCTCGTGATGTCGACGCCGGCGAGCGTAATCCGCCCGGCGGAAAGGCGGCCGAGGCCGATCAGCGCGGACGCCAGCTCGTCCTGTCCGTTGCCGGCGACGCCGGCAATGCCGACGATCTCTCCCTTGCGCACTGCCAAGTCGACCTCCGACAGGCCGACGCGGCCACGGGCGTCGCGCACCGTCAGGCCTTCGGCCGCCAGAACGGTTTCGCCGGCGCTCGCCTCGCGAAGCTCCGGCCTGACCAGGATCTCGCCGATCATCAGCCGCGCAAGCTCGGCCTTGTCGGCTTCGCCGCGCGGCAGGCTTGCGACAACCTTGCCGTTGCGCAGCACGGTAATCTGGTCGGCGAGCGCCAGCACCTCGTCCAGCTTGTGGCTGATGAACAGGATGGTGCGGCCCTCGTCGCGCAGTTTCTTCAGCAGCGCGATCAACTCCTTCACCTGAGCCGGCGCCAGGACGGCGGTCGGTTCGTCAAGGATGAGCACATCGGCGCCGCGATAGAGCAGCCGCAGGATCTCGACGATCTGGCGGACGTGGATCGGCGCGTCTTCCTCCGCCAGGTCCCAGTCGAGCCTGACGCCCGCCTGGCGCTCGAGATCGCTGGCGGCCGCCAGCGCCGCCTGCCGGTCGATCGCGCCGAACGCGCCTGTCGGTTCATGCGCCAGAACCAGGTTTTCCAGCAGCGTCAGCCCCGGAACCAGCATGAACTCCTGGTGCACCATGCCGACGCCCTTGTCGAAGGCGTCGGCCGGACCGAGAAACACGGCCGGCGCGCCGTCGACGATCACCATGCCTTCGTCGGGCCTGTCCATGCCCTGCAGAATGCGCATCAGCGTGGATTTGCCCGCGCCATTGCCGCCGACAATGGCGTGGATCGAGCCGCGCGTGACGCGGAAGTCGATCCGGTCATTGGCGACCAGCGCGCCGAAGCGGCGGGTGACGCCCTGCGCCCCCAGCCGTATCGACGGATCGAGCTTGCTCGATGAAACGGACATTTCGCTCAAGGCAGGTCCGACTATTTCAAATAGTCCGGATAGCCCTGGTCGACGACGTTCCAGACCTTGATCTGGCCCGACAGGATGCCCTGCTTGGCCGCTTCGACCTTTTCAAGAATGGCCGCCGGGATCAGGTCCTTGGTGTGCTTCATCTCCGACAGTCCGACGCCATTGTCCTTCAAACCGAACGTGACCGTCTTGCCGCCGGGGAACTTGCCGCCGGCATAATCCTTGACGACCGCCTCGACCGCGACGTCGGTGCGCTTGACCATGCTGGTCAGAACCGCGCCCGGCGCGATGCCGTCCTGGTCGGTGTCGACGCCGATGGCGTAGTGGCCGGCTTCCTTCGCCGCCTGGATGACGCCCATGCCGGTGCCGCCGGCGACCTGATAAACAATGTCGGCGCCTTCCTCGAACATCGCCTTGGTCATCTGCAACCCGATCGCCGGGTCGCCGAAATTGTTGGAATAGGCGACCTTGACCTGGACGTTCGGATTGGCCGCCTTGGCGCCTTCGATATAGCCGGCGATGAACTTGTCGATGCCGGCCGACTTGGTGCCGCCGATCACGCCGATGATCGGCTCGGCGTTGATGCCCTTGATCGAAGTGTCCGTGGTCACCAGCGCGGCAAGCGTGCCGGCGAGGTAGGAGCCTTCCTGTTCCTGGAACAGCACGGATGCGATGTTCGCGCCGGGCTGCACCTGGTTCAGGATCACGTAATTGGTGTCGGGATAGTCCTTGGCGACCTCGACCATAGGCTCGCCATGCGAATATTCGAGGTCGACGATCAGGCCGAAACCGGCGTCGGATGCGCGCCTCAGAATGTCCGCGGCCTGGGCGACGACGTCCTTGGATTCAACCGGCTTGCCTTCGATGCCGGCCTCGGCGACCGCCTTCTGGAAACCGGAATAGGCGAGATCGTTGTAGGACTGGTCGCCAAGGCCGCCCTGCGCGATGATGATGGCGGCAGGCTTTTCAGCCGCCGTCGCGGACGCCGCCCCAAGGGCCGAGACGAGGGCCAAGGTGGCCGCGCCGAATGTCGTTGTCGTTTTCACTGCTGTTCTCCTCCGGATGATCCAGTCTGTCCTGGCGTTGGCGCACGAGACGGGCCTCGTACGAATATCGGCGCGCGTCGTAGACGGCCTCGACTGCGTCGAGCACCGTGCCGTCGGCTGCGAAAGAATGGCGGGTGACCGCAACGACGACCGCGTCGGCGGCAAGGTTGAGCCTGGCGCGATCGTCGGCGCCGGCGAGACAGGCGACGAGACGCTCCTCGGCATGGCTCACCTGAAGCCCGTTGCGCTCGAGGAAGCCATAGAGCGAGAAGTCCGCGGCCTGCATGACGGCTTGCGTCAGGCCGATCTCATCCATGAGGTCGGCCGAGAGAACGGAGCGGTGCCGGGCGACGGCCTGACCGTCGACGAAACGCAGGCGGTCGACCAGAATGAGCCGGCTTGCTTCGGGGTAGGGAAGTCCCGGGCGCCACTTTGCCGGCTCGAACGACAGCAGGCGGTGGGACGATTTGTGGCCGGCGGCCTCGACCGCTTCGGTGAAGCTCAACAGATAACCCGGCGCGCGGCGCAGGGGCGCTTCCGCCACGAAGGTTCCGCTGCCCTGCTTGCGGACGATCAGGCCCTCGTCCACCAGTTGCTCGACGGCCTTGGCGACGGTGAAGCGGCTGACGCCCCAGTCTTTCGCCAGTTCCGGTTCGCTTGGGATCCGGCTGCCGCTGTCCAGTTCCCCGACCCTGGCCCGCAGGCTGTCGGCAATCTGCACATAGAGCGGATCAGCGCGCCGGATGCCTTTTGCGTTCATGGAGAATCCTCTTGTCCAGTCAACTGTACAACATTGCGCTCAGGACGCAATCCCCATCTTGCGGTCGTCGCAAGGCCCGGGCGCGCGCAATGCGCCCATCGTCGATCAAGCTGGCGACGCGAGCGGTTCAGTTCTTGGAAAATAATAACGCGGCGAAACCCCCGCTCATCCGCCGGATGGTCGGCACGATCGCAGTCGCCCGGTCTGCCCGGCGGATGCTACCGTTTGCGCCCCGCCGCGCTGATCGCCACCGCCGCGACGATGATCAGTCCCGTCGTCAGGTCCTTGTAGAAGGGATCGGCGTTGAGGATGTTGAAGCCGTTGTTGATCAGCGCCAGCATGATCACGCCGGCGATCGAGCGCCACACCGCGCCCTGCCCGCCATAGATGCTGGTGCCGCCGATGATGACCGCTGCGATCGCCTCGAGTTCCATGCCGGCGCCGGCAGTCGCCTGCCCCAGCGAAACCCGGGAGGTCGCGATGGCCGCCGCCAGTCCGGCGGCGAACCCGTTGATGGTGAAGGCGATGATCTTCACCCGGTCGGTGCGGATGCCCGACAGGATGGCGGCTTCCTCATTGCCGCCGACAGCGAGGATGCGCCGGCCGAGCGTCGACCGGTTCAACAGCACGGTCAGAAGCACGGCGAAGACGACGAGAATGATGACCGCGTAGTAGACCGCGCCGATCCGCCCCCTTCCCAGCCAGGTGAAGTCGTCGAGCCGCACGGCGATGAGCGTTCCGCCGGTGACCAGGATGGCGATGCCGCGATAGACCAGCCCCGTGGCCAGCGTCGCCAGGAAGGAATGGATGTTCAGCGTGGTGATGGTGACGCCGTTGACGAAACCGAGCGCCATGCCGACAAGCGGCGCGGCGATCAGCCCCAGATAGGGATTGACGTTGACGGCCAGCGACGCGGCCACCACGCTCGCCACGGCGAAGATCGCGCCGACCGACAGGTCGAACCCGCCGCAGATGATGACCAGCGTCATCGCCGCAGCCATGATCGCCAGCGGCGTGTTCTGGTTGAGGATGTTCATCAGGTTCTGGGCGGTGAGGAAGGAATCGCTCATCGCCGTGAGCAGGATCATCAGGATCAGGATCATTGCCGCCACGGCGTAGCGTTGCAGCAGCCGCAACAGGGTCGGCCCATCGAACTTGGCGGCGGGCCTCGGCCCGCGTTGCGTGAGGCTCATTGGCGATGCCCTTCCAGTTTCTGTCGGCCCTGTTCGTGGAACAGGCGCCACATGATGTCGTCGACGCTGGTCTCGTCGGTCATGAACTCACCGGTGATCCGGCCATCCGAGACCGCGCAGACGCGGTGCGCGAGCCCCATCACCTCTTCGATCTCGGAGGAGATCAGCAGCACGCCCTTGCCGTTGCGCGCCATTTCGCCGACGAATTCGTGGATGCGGCGGCGCGCGCCGATATCGACGCCGCGGCTCGGCTCGTCGAGGATGACGACCTGCGGTTCGCCGAGGATCCATTTGCCCAGCACCACCTTCTGCTGGTTGCCGCCCGAATAATTGGCGACCTCGCCGTCGACATGCGGCGGGTTGACGCCGAAATAGTCGATCAGCCGCCGCGCCTCGCCGCGCTCGGCCCGGTCGCGGATGAGGCCGAAACGGCTGAAGCGGCCAAGATGCGGCAGCGACATGTTGGGCCGCACCGGCTGGGTCAGCACCAGTCCTTGCTTGCGCCGGTCCTCCGGCACCATGGCGAGGCCGCGCCCGATCGACGCGCGCGGCGAGCGTTCGGCATAGTCGTGGCCGGCGATCGCCACGGCTCCCGAGATCGCCGGATCGGCGCCGAAGACAGCGCGCACGATCTCGGTGCGGCCGCTGCCGACCAGGCCGACCAGGCCGAGGATTTCACCGGGGAATAGGTCGAAGCTGACGCCGGCGACGCCGGTCGCGGTCGCTAAATTTCGCACCGACAGCAGCGGCGGGGCGGTCCGGTCGGGAACCGGCGGCCTCTCGGGATAGGCGACCTCGGACGCGGGACGGCCGATCATCGCCGCGATCAGCGACGCCTTGGTCTCGCTGACGGCAGGCGACGTGCGGATGACCGCGCCGTCGCGCATCACGGTGATCGTATCGCAGACGTCCAGCACGTGGTCGAGAAAGTGCGACACATAGATGATCGCGCATCCGCGGTCGCGCAGCTTGCGCATCACCACATGCAGCCGCTCGGCCTCGTCATGGGTCAGCGACGATGTCGGCTCGTCCATGACGATGACCCGCGCATTGCGGGCCAGCGCCCGCATGATCTCGACTTTCTGCTGGTCGGCGATGCTGAGCGATTCCGCTATCGCCGCCGGATCGAGGTCGAAGCCGGCGAAGGCAGCGATCTCGGCAAGGCGGCGATCCTCGTCGCCGGCCAGAAGCCCGGCGCGGCTGTGTTCGATGCCGAGGAAGACGTTCTGCGCCACCGACAGTTTCGGCACCAGCTGCAGTTCCTGATGCATCATCGCGATGCCGCGCTCGAGCGCCAGCGGCGGGCTCCATTGCCGGATCTCGTCGCCGAAGACGGCGATCTCGCCTGTGGAACGCGAATAATAGCCGCCGACGATCTTGCCGACGGTGGATTTTCCGGCGCCGTTCTCGCCGACAAGTCCGTGGATCCGGCCGGGCATGAAGTCGATGTCGACGCCGCGCAGCACCTCGACGCCGGAAAACGACTTCGAGATGCCCGACAGCCGGACGCATGGCTGGCCGGTCGAGCCCGGCCCGTTCGTGCGATGCTCAGTTGGCGCTGGCGCAGCTGTCATCTTGATCCTTCGCTCGACGTCCTGCGCCGTCGTCAGGCGCGGGCCGCGGTTCGCGCGCTGTCGAGGGTCAGGTCCTCGTTGACAGCCACACCATACAGTGCCAGCGCCGCCTCACGCGAGACCGCACCGGTGACGACGTCGTGGAGCACCTCCTCCACCGGCCGCGACCTTGGATCGCCGTAGCCGCCGCCGCCGCCGGTGCGGGTCACCACCAGCGTGCCTTTCGGGAAACGCTTGGCGCGCATCTTGAGAGGCTTTTCGGTGGTTCCGTCTGGGAGGACGATCTCATTGTCGGGGCCCTTGCCGTCGGCGCCGCCCTTGACGCCCCAGGCGGGCGTCTTCGAGCGCTCGAACCACAGCGCGCCGTAGCAGTCCTGCAGCAGGCGATAGCTGCGCACCACGCCCAGTCCGCCGCGCCAGCGGCCGGCGCCGCCGGAATCCCCGCGCAGCGAGAATTCCTCGACACGCACCGGGAACTTGGTCTCGTAGACTTCCGCCGGCATGTTGCGGAAACCGCCGTTCACCAGGTTGATCAGGGCGCTCTCGCCGTCGCTGCCATTGGCGCCGCCCCAGCCGCCGGCCGTCGGCTCGACCGAGATCCACTGTCCCCGGTCGGGGTCCATGTCGAAGAAGGCGGCGACCATCGAGTCGCCGTAATGCGCCGCCGTCGCCTTTTCGGGCATTGCCTCTCCAAGGCAGGAGATCATAAGGTCCGCCAGCAGGCCGAGGCCGGTGAAATACCACTCGCAGGCGGCGGGCTCGCGGGCGTTGAAGATGCACTTGTCGGGAATGCGCACCTCCATGGTGGAGAACGAACCGCCGGTGATCGCGCGGTCGGGATTGATCATCGTCTTGTAGGCCAGACGCAGCAGCGATTCGGTCTGCACCGCGCCGCAGTTGATCGACCCCGCGACCGGCCCCGACGAGCCTTCGAGGTCGATGATCATGCGTTCGCCGTCGATGGTGAGCCGCAGCGCCACCTTGACCGGCTCAACACCGACGCCGTCATTGTCGAGATAGCCGTCGCGGTAGTAGCTGCCGTCCTTCAGCCGGCCGATCGCCTCCCGGTCGAGAAGCCGCGCCTGCTCGAAAATGTTGGCACAGGCGCTGCGATAGGTGTCTGGCCCGATCCGGTCGAGAATCTGGCCAAGCCGCTTCTCGCCGGTGCGGATCGAGGTGATCTGCGCGTTCAGGTCTCCGACCGTCATGTCCTTGAGACGGGTGTTGCGCATCAACAGATCGTACCATTCGGGAATGCGCTTGAATCTCGACACGATGCGCGTCGGCCCCAGCCGCAGGCCCTCGTGGAAGATCGAGGTAGAACCCATCGTCGACCCCGGATCGATGGCGCCGATGTCCTGCCAGTGGGCGCGGGCCGCGCCGAAGCCCACCAGTTCGTCCTTGTAGAACAGCGGACCGATCGCCGTAACGTCGTGCAGATGGGTGCCCTGGAGGTAAGAATCGTTGAGGATGAAGACGTCGCCTGGATGGATGTCGTCGCCGTAGCGCTCAAGCACCAGCTTGACGCAGGCGTCGATGGCGCCGACAAACAGCGGCACGCCGGTCGACTGGCCGAGCATGTTCCCCTTTTCGTCGAGCAGCGCGACGGCGCTGTCGCGTCCCTCATAGATGATGGCGGAGAAGGCCGAGCGCCAGAGTGCGGCGTTCATGTCCTTCGCGCAGGAGATGACGAAGTTGCGGACGACTTCAGTCGTGATCGGATCGGCGTGCGCCATGATGTCTCTCCCGTCTCAGCTTGCGTGGCGCGTCAGCATCAGCTGGCCGCCATTGACGACTTCGGCGCGCCAGTGCGGCGGCAGCAGCGTCGTCGCCGTGGATTCCTCGATGATCGCAGGCCCGTCGACCGTCTCGTTTCTGGCCAGTTCGCTGCGATTGACGATCCTGGTCTCGTGCTCGCGGCCGTCGAAATAGACTTTTCGGGTGCGCGCCGCGGTTCGCCCCGTTACCGCCGGATCGGGAATGCCCGGCCGTTCGAGCGCGCCGATGGCGACGACGCGCAGATTGGCGACCTCGACCTGGGCCTCAGGGCTCGAATGCCCGTACTGGCGGTCGTAGGCCTCGTCGAAGGAGGCGCGCACCGCGGCAAGGTCGACCGCGCCCGGCGGGACCGGGATGGTGAGCACGTATTCCTGGCCGTGATAGCGGAAATCGCCGAAGCGCTCGAACGCGATGTCCTGCGTCGCGAAACCTTCCTTGCGCAGATAGTCGCGCCCTTCCGCCTCAAGCTGCGCGAACTTCTCGGCCAGGTCGCCGGCGTCGACCTGATCCCAGTAGCCGTAATAGGTCATCTTGAAATCGTGACGCACGTCGGTCTGCAGCATGCCCCAGGCCGAGAACGCGCCCGGCATCACTGGAATGACGACTTCCCTGATGTCGAGCTGCTGCGCCAGCGCCACCGCCTGGGCCGGCCCCGCGCCGCCATAGGCGACCAGTGCGAAGTCGCGCGGATCGATGCCGCGTCGGATGGTGATGGTGCGGATGGCGTCGGCCATCTTGGCGTTGATGATGTCGATGATGCCCTGCGCCATCGTCTCGGTCGACATGTTGAAGCGCTTGCCGAACGAGCCGACCGCCTCGCGCGCCTTGTCGACGTCGAGCGTCATCGACCCGCCGGCGAAGTTGGATGAATCGAGCCGTCCCAGCACCACATTGGCGTCGCTGACCGTCGGCTGCTTGCCGCCGCGGCCGTAGCAGGCGGGACCTGGCACCGAGCCGGCCGATTGCGGCCCGACACGCACCGCGCCGGCTTCTTCCCAGGCGATCGATCCGCCGCCGGCGCCGATGACATGGATGTCGACGACAGACATCTGGATCGGCAGGCCTTCCAGTTCGGCCTCGTTGGAGGTCGAGGGCTTTCCGTCGATGATCAGGCTGGCGTCGAACGAGGTGCCGCCCATGTCGACGCAGATCAGGTTCGGCCGGTCGATCTGTTCGGCTAGCGTCTGGCCGCCGATCGTGCCGCCGACGGGCCCCGACAGCAGCGTCTGCAGCGGCATTTCAGTGGCCGCGCCGGCGGTCATCGCGCCGCCGTTCGACTTCATCACATGCAGTTGCCGCCCCGCGGGCACACGGGCGGACAGCTGGCTGACCAGCGTGTCGAGATAACGCCGCACCACCGGCGCGGCATAAGCGTCCATCGCGGTGGTCGAGGTTCGGGCATATTCGCGCCATTCGGGCGAGACGCGGTGCGACAGCGTCACCGGGACGCCGGGCAGCTTCTTCTTGAGATAGGCTTCGACCTGAAGCTCATGCGCCGGGTTCTTGAAGGAGAACAGCAGGCACACGGCGACGGCCTCGTAATTCTTGCGGCGCACCGCCTCGACGACCGCCTCAAGCTCGGCCTCGTCGATCGCCGTCTCGATCTCGCCGCGGGCGTTGACGCGCTCGGCGACGGTATAGGTGTCGGGAATCTCGACGAGGGGGCGCGGCTTGCGCCAGTGGATCGAGAAGATCTCGCCGCGGTCGTTGCCCTGGATCGTATAGATGTCGCGGTAGTTCTTGGTGGTGATGAGCGCGACCCGGGCGCCGCGCCGGGTCAGCACCGCATTCAGTCCGACGGTGGTTCCGTGAACGAAGAAGGCGGCGTTGGCGTCGCCCGGGAGATGGCGGTCGACGCCTTCGATCACTGCAAGGGCCGGGTTCTCCGGCGTCGACAGAACCTTGAACGCCTCGCAGGCGCCGCTCGAGGCGTCCTGGAACACGATGTCTGTGAACGTGCCGCCAATATCGGCCGACACGCGATAGGACCTGCCTGTCACGTCAACTCTCCCAGATGTGATTGTGCGTCGAAACGGGCCGGCCCCGCCTGGCGGGGCCGGCGAATATCGCGAGGCTTACTGCGCCCACTCGCCCTTGAAGTCGGGGAATTTGGCGAGCACCTCGGCGTTGATGAGGGGCGGGAGCGGGCCAACCTTGTCCATGTCGATGACGGCGGGGGCGTCCTTGCCCTCGAGCTTCTTGACCATGGCGTCGAGCGCATATTCGCCCATCGAGCGGGGGAAGTGCGCCAGCGTCACGTCCCAGCGCCCTTCGCGGATCGCATCGATCGCCACAGAGGCGGCGCCGCCGCCCGACAGATACATCGCCTTGACGTCGCGGCCGGCCGATTCGAGCGCGATTTCCACCCCGACCAGATGCTGGTCGGCGTTGGAGAGAACCACGTTGATGTCCTTGTTGGCCTGCAGGATGTCCTGCATCACCGTCAGCGACTTGTCGGGGTCGTAATTACCCTCGCCCGTCGCCACAACCTTGATGTTGGCGTGTTCGCCCAGGACCTTGGTGTAGACCTCGTAGCGGAGGTTGTCGAAGGGATAAATGCGCTGGCCGATCATGATGACGACGTTGCACGGATCCTTGTCGGCACAGAACTTGACGACGTCCTCGGCCTGGGCGCGCGCGCCGTCGGCAGGCGGCGAGGCGACCGTCGTGGTCACGCCGGGAACCTGCGGCTCGAGCTTGGAAAGATCCGGACCGATCGGGAAAAGAGCTGTGGCGAGCGGCTTGCCGGCCTTGCCGACTTCGGCCACGGCGCCGGCGATGCCGACAGTATCGTTGGGCACCACGATGAAGGCGTCGAACTGGCCACCAGCGAGCACGTCCTCGATCTGGCTGTACTGCCGGGCGGCGTCGAACTGGCCGTCATAGATCGCGGTCTCGACATTGCCGAGTTCCTTGGCCTTGCGCTGCATGCCTTCATAGATGGCCTGGTTGAAGCCGTTCTGCGCCGACGACGCGAACAGGGCGACCTTCCAGTCCTTTGCATGGGCCGCGCCGGTCAGCGTCGCGGCAGCCAATGCGGTCGACGCCGCAAGACTAAGAATCGATTTCAGCATGACGTTGTTCCTCCTGTGGGCGCTTATCGCCCCTCCCCCTAGACGCCAAAACCATATTCCATAATGCAAACTTTATGCAAATAAAATTTTCAGATGCAATCCGATTGCCTCTGCCCTATGTTTCCGGCAAAGAGCAGGAGTAGCGCGGGACGCGGGAGGCCGGATTGGCAACAGGAAAAGGCGGAAAGGCCTCCAAGGGGGGCGACGACACGGCGGCCGATTCTCCGCGGCGCGGGCGCGGCTCGACCGCGATCTACGAGGAGCTTCGCGAGGACATCCTGTCGCTGCGCATCAAACCGGGGTCGGCGCTCGACGAGGTGGCGCTGGCTGGCCGGTTCGGCCTGTCGCGCACACCAGTGCGCGAGGCGCTGCTGATGCTGTCGCGCGAGGATCTGGTGACGTTCCTGCCGAGCCGCAGCGCCATCGTGACGCCGCACACGATGAGCAACGCCCATGAATATATGGATACGCTGATGCTGCTGTCGCGCGCGCTCAGCCGCCTGGCGGCGGAGATGCGGACGCCGGCGGCGGTCGAGGCGATCAAGGACAACCAGCACGCCTATGTCGAGGCGGTGCGCCAGGGCGACATTGCCGCGATCGTCGCCGGCGACATCGGTTTTCATGGCGCGATCTCGGACGCGAGCGGCAACACTTTCCTCGGAAATTTCTACCGGCTGGCGCTCGACTACGGGCGGCGCATGCACCTGCTGCACTACTACCCACTGTTCGACGAGGCCGAGGGCGCCTTGTGCATCGCCCAGCATGCCGCCCTCCTCGATGCGATCGAGGCCGGCGACGCGGCCAGCGCCGAGGAACTGGCGAGCGAACACGTCATGTCCGAACTGCGGGTGGTCCAGCGATCGCTGGAACCCAAGGTCGGCATCAAATTCTCACTACGAAGCGGAGATTCAAATTGATCGACCCTCAGATCAGGCAAGCCAGGAAGCAGAAGCTGCTCGCGGCGATGGCCGCCGGCGACACCGAAGCCGTCGCGATCGTGCCCGGCGCGAACTTCTATCACCTGACCGGCGTTCACTTCCACCTGATGGAGCGGCCGACCGTGCTGTTCGTCACCGGCACGGGCGTCATGCACGCGGTCATTCCCGAACTGGAGCGGGCGCGCTGGTCGGCGCTCGCCGGCGACGTCGAGACCGCCTACTGGCAGGACTCCGACGGTTTTGACAGCGCCTTCGCCGCCGTGGCGCGGCGGCTCAACACCTCGCGCATCGGCGTCGAGGGGCAGCGCATGCGTTTCTTCGAGACCGAGGCGCTGCGCCGCGCCTTCCGCGACACCCCGGTCGTTGACGTTCACGCCGCGGTGTCGGCGATGCGGCTGCACAAGGACGACGCCGAAATCGCCGCGATGCAGCGGGCGATCTCGATCAGCGAGACCGCCCTGCAAAAGACCGTCGAGGCGGTGCGGCCCGGCGTCAGCGAATGGGCGGTGCGCGGCCGGCTGGTCCAGGCGATGCTGGACGAGGGCGCGGACGGCATGGCGTTCGACCCGATCGTGCTTGCCGGCGCGGCCGCGGCCGATCCGCACGGTTCGCCGAGCGAGGACCGGATCCTGGCCCACGGCGATGCGCTGCTGATCGATTTCGGCGCGACCTGGGGCGGCTACAATGCGGACATCACGCGCACCTTCTTCGTCGGCGAGGCGAGCGACCGCGACCGCGACATCTACAACGCGGTTCTGGCGGCGAACGCGAAAGGTCGCGAGATCACCAGGCCGGGCGTGACCATGGACACGATCGACCGGACGGTGACCGGCGTAATGCGGGACGCCGGCTTCGGCGAGCTGATCGTTCACAAGACCGGGCACGGGCTCGGCATGGACGTGCACGAGGCGCCGCAGGTCATGATCGGCAACCGGCAGGCGGCGGAAGCGGGCATGGTGATCACCATCGAGCCCGGCCTCTATCAGACGGGCGTCGTCGGCGTGCGCATCGAGGACGACGTGCTGGTCACCGAACAGGGAAGCCGTTCGCTGACCAGTTTTCCGCGCGAACTCACGGTTATCGGGGGCAAGGCATGACCATCCAGGCGCCGGCGGCGTCGACCAGCCTGCCCGATGCGCTCGCCCTGGGGTCCGGCGCGATGTTTGAACTGCTGGCGGACAATCTCGCCCGCAATGTCGGCTACAGGCTGCTGACGATCCTGGTGTCGGAGCCGAACGCGCCGTGCCTGTCGCGGGTGTTCTCCACCAATGAGACGCAATATCCGCTCGGCGCCGCCGACCCGATCGAGGACACGATCTGGTTCCGGCGGCTGTTTTCCGACGGCGAAGCCATTGTCGCCAACGACTCCGTGGAGATCGACAACTGGCTGCCGGGCTTCGACGCCTATGTCGACCAGGGTTACGGATCGCTCGCAAACGTGCCGGTGGTGGTCCATGGCGCGACGGTCGGCCTGCTCAACCTGATGGACGTCGCCGGACATTTCACCGCCGAGCGGGTCGCCCGCCTGAAACAGGAACTGCCCGTCGCGGCGCTGGCGATATTCGCCGCCCGGATCGCAACTCAGGGGGCAGATCTCTTTCTTTCTGTTCTGTCGTCCGAAACGGCTGCCAAAGACCCCGTGTAGATAGCCGGCAGGCCGATCGGCCGCGCGTCACGTGGCCGGTTCGTTCATCATGCATGTCGCAATGATGCGCTCCTCACTCAGCGATGCGCCGTTCAACTCCGCCACCTGGCGCCCATGTTGCATGACGATGACGCGATTGCACAGATGCGCGAGGTCGGCATATTCGGCGCTGAACAGGATGATCGCGGATCCGGCGTCGGCCGCTTCGCGGATGAGCTTGAAGATGGTGCGGCGGGAACCGATGTCGATTCCATGCGTCGGCTCATGCAGCAAAAGCACTTTCGGCCTGGTTTGGAACCACTTCGCCAGCAGCGCCTTCTGCTGGTTGCCGCCGCTGAGGGACGACAATAGTAACTCCGGATCGCGCGGCCGGACGTCGAACGTGCCCAGCAACTGCTGAACGTGCGTGCGCTCGGAACCCTCGTCGAGGGCCCCTCGCCTGAAGAAGCGGCGGAGCGCCGGGAAACTGACGTTCTCGCGCACCGAAAGCGCGCCGATCCCGGACGCTTCGCGCCGGTCGGCCGGCAGAAGCGCAATTCCGGCCTCGATGGCGCGCGCCGGCGTCATCTCGCGCTGCGGGATCGCGGCGTCGCCGACGGCGATCGAACCGCCCCCCTGGCGACCGCCGAAAATCAGATAGGGCGCTTCCTCCTGGCCGGCCCCGACCAGCCCGGTGACGCCGAGAATTTCCCCTCTGTGCGCCGTCAGCGAAAGTTCGCTGACCCGCCGCCCGGACAGGCCGTTGGCAACCAGCGCCACATCACCCCGGGCCTCCTCGCGTTGCGGGTAGAGATCGCCGAGTTCGAACCCCAGGATGGCGTTCACCAGCGCGCGTTCCGTCGAGTCCCTGGTGGCGGCGACGTAGCGGATTCTGCCGTCGCGGATGACCGAAACGCGATCGGTGATGGCCATCACTTCATCGAGGCGGTGGGTCACCAGCATGACGCCGTGACCGTCTGCGGCGACGCGCCGGATCGCGGCAAAGACGCGCTCGACGCCATCACGCGGCAGATGCGCGGTCGGCTCGTCCAGGACGAGGATTCCGGGTCTGTCGCCGGGTAGACCCTGCAACCCCCGCAGGATCGCCAGCATCGCCCGGTCAACCTCGTCCAGATCGATGGTCCTCCGGTCAGGTGAGGCGTCGATGCCGAACGCGGCGAGGGCGGACGCCGCCGCCTGCCTTTCGCGTCGCCAGTCGATCCGCCAGCCCGGCTTGGTCGCGAACCGGCCGATCCTGAGATTTTCGAGAACGGTCGCTTCGCCGACCAGGGCTAGGTCCTGGTGCACGGCGACAATGCCCGCGGCCACGGCTTCGCTCGGATCAAGCGGCAGCGCGAGGGCTTCGCCGCGCAGGCTCATGAAGGGGCCGCCGCCGGCCGGGTCGGGTTCATAAACGCCCGACAGGATCTTGATCAGCGTCGACTTGCCCGATCCGTTCTGTCCGAGCAGGGCGTGAACCTCACCGCTCTCCACATCGAGGTCGACGTCGTCGATCACCCTGCGCGATCCGAACGACTTCGAGATGTTCCGCAGCGACAGGACAGTTGGTCGAGACGGCGCCGCCATGTTGGCTAACTCCCGCGCAGCCTGTCGGCGGCGATCCTCGACAGTGTCACCGCGAGCACCAGGGCGCCGCCGTAGAAGACCTGCTCGATCCAGCCGGAGAAGCCGAGGATCTGAAGGCCGACGATGCCGGTGACGAGGAAATAGACGGCGATGAATGCGCCCCATGGATTGAAGCGCCCCGGACTGATTGCGGTCGCGCCGAGAAACGCCGCGGCAAAGGGCGGCAGCAGAAAGCCGCTGGCGGCGCTCGGGTCAGCCGACCCCAGCACGCCTGCGAGCAGTATGGCGGCAAAACCGCTGACAAGGCTCGACGTCATCAGCGAACCGGCGCGCAATCGGTCGACGGGCACGCCCGACAGCCGCGCCACCTGGCGGTTGGCGCCGGTGAACAGCAGGTTTCGGCCAAGAGGCGTCCAGCGCTGGACGTACCACCAGACGATGGTGAGCGCGAGGCCGTAGTAGAACGCCGCCTGGATGCCGAACACCCGGGTGCGGGCGAATGCAGTCAGTTCCGACGCAAGTCCGACGATGCTCAGTCCGCTGATCCCGTAGGCGGCGCCCATCAGCAGCGTGCCCATGCCCAGCGTCGCCACCAGTGAATTGACACCGATGCGGACAATCGTGAAGGCGTTCACGGCCCCGACCAGCACGGATACGCCCACAACCGCCAGGACGACCCAGCCGATCGGCCAGCCATGCTGGACATTGAGCACGCCGATCAACATGAGACAGACCGAGACCAATCCGGCCATCGACAGGTCGAACTCGCCGACGATCAGCGGCGCGATCATGCCCATCGTCAGCACGACGAGGATCGCCTGCGACCCAAAGATGTTGGTGAAATTCGCCCAGCTCATGAAGATGTCCGGGCTGGCGATCGAGAAGCCGGCGATCAGCAGCATCCAGGCGCAGACCAGCCCGTAACGGTTGACGAACTCTCCCGCGTCGAAGCGCCGGCTTGCGGGCAGCGGCGCGGCGGCAGTCGAGTCCCGGGCCGGGCCGGGCGACTTCGAACCGGAGCCGTTCACGCTTCGTCTCCGGCGCGCTGCTCACATTTGACCTGAGCGGTCACCGTCTTCATCCTCATGCCAGCAGCCCCGCTTCCCGATCGGCCGCCTTCTGGCGTTCGACCATGTCCCGGACATTGTCCCTGAGCTGTTGCGCGTCATAGACAATGCCGTCCTTGATCGTCCAAACGACGCCGCCGCGGCGGCTGACCTCGTTGGTCTCCCGATCGAGGTAAGGAGAACCCGTCGCGTACAACGTCTTCAGATTCTGCATCGGGTTGTGATCCAGGATGATGATGTCGGCCAGCTTGCCTTCCTGGATCGATCCGATCTCGTCATCCATTTCGAGGAGTTCCGATCCGAGGCTGGTGGCGCTGCGGATCACCTCGAGCGGATGAAACCCGGCTTCCTGCAGCAGTTCGAGTTCCCGGATGTAGCCGAAGCCGTAGACCTTGTACATGAAGCCGGAATCGCTGCCGGCCACGACCCGGCCGCCGTGGTTCTTGTAGTCGTTGATGAACGACATCCAGAGCCGGTAATTCTCTTTCCAGTCGATCTCATTGGCCGTCGTCCAGTCGTACCAGTACGAGCCGTGCACGTTCTGGTTCGGCTGGAAGTAGCGCCACAGCGTCGGCCAGGTGTAGTCGTCATGCCACTCGGCTTCGCGGGCAGCCATGACGTCGCGCGTCGCCTCGTAGCAGGTCATGGTGGGGACAAGCGTCAGCCCGCGCGCAATCAGTTCGTCGCGGACATCGCGCCATTTTTGGCTGTACGGCGTAGCGGCCTGCTTCCACAGCCGCCCGGCCTGCGAGAAGCGCATATATTCGTCATTATAGTCGTAGTCGGCGGAAAAGTCGGCGACGGTGCGATCCTCGAACATCGACTCCGGCAGGCCGTACCAGTGCTCTAGGCTCGTCAAACCCTTGCGCGCCGAGGTGATGGCGTTGAGTTCCCGCACCGTCTGCTGGGAGTGGTGGAATGCGGTGCGCAGCCCTTTTTGCCCGCACGCGTCCAGTATGACGTCGAAGGTGTGCGGATGCGCGCCGAAAAACTTCAGGCCGACCGCCCCGCGCTCGGCGATTTCGAAGACCCAGTCCCGCGCGCGGGCGTCGTCGACCTTCTTGCGGGCGTCCAGAAACGGCACTACTGCGTGCGGCCGGATACGCGGCGCGGCGATCTCGTTGCGCTCGCTCTTGCGCATGTGATCGAGCGTCCAGGTCAAACCGTTAAGCGAACCGGTGTCGCGGACTGTCGTCACCCCATGCGCCAGCCAGAGCTGGAACACATAGTCGGCGGTGACCGGCTTGCCGACCACGCCCTGCTGCGGGTAGCCGATATGGGCGTGGCAATCGATGAAGCCCGGCAGCAGGTATTTGCCCCTGGCGTCGATGACCTTTACCCCGGGCCGGCCGGCATCGTGGTTCGAATCGAGCGGTATGCCGGCCGCGTCGCCGTTTTCGACGCTGACGATGCGGTTGCCGCGCACGACGACGACGCCGTTGCCGATGGCCGGCGCGCCGGTTCCGTCGATGATCGTGGCGCCGCGGATGATCAGTTCATCGAACGGACCCTCGCCGAATCTGCGCTCTTCAGCCGTCTCGATCGAATCGAGCCCGATGAGGTGGAAGCCGTGGATGACCTCTTCGCCTGCCTGCAACCGGCCGCTGGCGTTCTCGTCGGCCGCCGTGGCGACGGCCTTGGGATGCGGCAGGCAATCGCACGACGCGCAGCATGTATGCGCCGCCGGCTTTCTCAGCGCGCCCATGCTATGCGCCGACGCCAAAGTGGCGTTGCGCCTGCTCAGGCGTCACAAAGCCGTTCCTGATGTCGCGGGCGACCTGTTCCGCCGGTCTCAGCTTCGGATCCCCGTTGCCGCCGCCGGTCGCTGTGACGAGCCTGATGATCTCGCCGCGCACGACGCGTTCATTGGTGCACATCTCGAGGCGGCGGCTTACGCCCGACGGGGAGACGATCTCCATGTAGTTGGTCGAGCCTTCCTGCCCCCCGTCGACCGCCCAGGGACGCCGTTCCGTGCGGGTCGCCATATAGGTCACGAACAGTTCCGGTCCGCGCACCTCGTATTCGAGCACCATGCCCTTGCCGCCGAGATGACGGCCCATGCCGCCGTCCTCGTTGTGGAATGCGTAGCGGTGAACCTTCACCCCGAACCGCGCCTCGGTCAGCTCGATCGGTATGTTGAAAGTGTCGCCATTGCCGCAGCTGAATTGACCGTGGTCGCCGTCGCGTTCCGACGTGGCGCCCCAGCCCCCGGCGAGCGGCTGCCCGAGAATGATGAAATTGCCGGTGTCGGCGTGGGGACCGCTGATGTAGTTGCCGCTGACGGTGCGCATGTGGCCCGCCGGCAGACGGTCGGCGAGGACCGGCGCCAGCGCCTTCCACATCACGTCCATCGCTGCGACCAGCGTCTCGTAGTAGACCGAGACCGGCGCAGGCGCGGTCGCGTTGACGGCTGAGCCTTCCGGCGCGATCACCTCGAGCGGCTGAAACGATCCGCCATTCGCCATGACGTCCGGATTGGTGATCGATTTGAGAATGCAGCGCGCCGCCGTGACCAGGCAGGCGTAGCTGCAGTTGACCGGGCCGGGCATCTGCGCGCTGGTGCCGGTGAAATCGGCGATCACCTTTTCGGCCGTTACCGTCACCTTCACGCGCAAGACCAGCGGCCCGGTGCCGAGCCCGTCATCTTCAAGCACGTCCTCGGCCTCATATGTGCCGTGCGGCAGCGCGGCGAGCGCCTTCTGCGTCATGACGCGCCCGTATTCCAAGAGCGCATCCATCGTTTCGAGGACGTCCGACGTGCCGTATTTCGTGAACAGTTCGAGCAGGCGGCGTTCGCCGACCCGCGCGGCGGCGATGCCGGCCTGCATGTCGCCGATGGCGTTTTCGGGCAGCCGGACATTGTCGCGAATGAACTGGAAGATCGCGTCGTTGGGCTGTCCGCGGTCCAGCACTTTCAGGAAGCGCAGATGCAGGCCTTCCTGGTAGATGCTGGTGGCGTTGGTGGCGACGCTGCCGGCATTGGTGCCTCCAATGTCGATCCAGTGCGCCTTGTTGACGGTCCAGGCAACCAGTTCGCCCTCGAAGAACACCGGCAGGATGATGCTCACATCCGACAGATGCGTGCCGCCGCCCTCATAGGGGCTATTGGAGATGAACACATCACCCGGATTGATCGCCCCGCGACCCTTCCAGTGCTCGATGGTTCCCGTCACGGCGCTGTCCAGCGTGGCGAGGAAAGCCGCCAGGCCGTTGCCCTGCGCAAGCAGCTCACCGCCGGCGTTGGTGGCGCCGACGGCGAAATCCTTGGCCTCGTAGACGATCGGGCTCATGGAGGTGCGAACCATGGCGTTGAACATCATGTCACCGATGTCGACGAGCGCGTCGCGGATGACCTCTCTGGTAAAATAGTCCATTGCGGCCTCCCTCAGCGTATCGCGCGAATGTGGTAGTTGCCGAAATCGTCGACCGAGACGGCGTAGCCGGCCGGTACGGGCAATGTGACGGTCGGCTCCTGGATCACGACGGGTCCGGCGAGCCCGGACGCTTGCCCCGGCGCCAGCGCGCGCCCATCGAACACCGGAACGTCCTCGATGGCGCCCCGGCCGAAATCGACCGCGCGCTTGCGCAACTGCGCCGACGCGCCGGTTCCTTCGCGTCGCGGCAGCGGCGGCTTCTCCACCGGCAGCGTCGCCACCAGATGGAAGCCGACGATCTCGATCGCAGCGGGCAGGCGATAGCTGAAATGCTGTTCGTAGGTCCGGTGGAAGTCGTCGACGAGCCGTTCCACCGCGATTGCGCCATTCGCATCGACGACGGCCGCGACCTCGACCGAATGCTCCTGGCCGGCATATCGCATGCGCAGCCGGTGGTCGTACTGAATGCTGGACAGGGAAATGCCGGTGCGGTCGCTTTCGAAATCGTCGTGTGCGAGCAACTTCAACTCGGCAAACGCCTCGGCGATTTTCGACGCCGCACCGTCGCCGAATGCCAGATAGTCGGTCTTCACATAGTCCCGGCGCAGATCGGTCAGCAGCATCCCCCACGCCGCGAACACCGACGAGTTGGCGGGAACGATGACGTGCGAAATCTGCAGTTCCTCGGCCAGGGCCACGGCATGCATCGGCCCGCCGCCGCCGAACGCCATCAGCACGAAGTCGCGCGGGTCGTAACCCTTGTTGCTGGACACCTGGCGCAGCGCATTGGTCATGTTTGCATTGGCGATCTTCACGATGCCGCGCGCCAGTTCCTGTTTTGAGACGCCCAAACGGTCGCAAAGCGGCTTGCTCGCCGCCTCGATTGCGGCGGCGTCGGGCACGACCTCGCCGCCGAGGAAATTTGCGGGGTCGATGACGCCAAGGACAAGGTGCGCATCCGTCGTCGTCATGTTGCCGCCGCCCTTTCCGTAGGCGGCCGGCCCAGGAACGGCGCCCGCCGATTGCGGGCCGACGTGCAGCTTGCCGCCGTCATCGAACCAGGAGATGCTGCCGCCGCCGGTTCCAATCTCGACGATATCAACGACCGGCGTGCGGATCGGATATCCTGGGAACTTCCTTGTCCGCTCGATGTGATATTCGGTGGTGACGTTGACGTCGCCATTGTGGATCAGGGCGCACTTGGCGGTGGTCCCGCCGATATCGAGCGCCAGGATGTTGTTGACGCCGATCTGCCGACCGACGAAGGCGGCGGCCTTGATGCCACCGGCAGGGCCGGACTCCATGATCGAAAGGGGATTGCGCTGCGCGGCGGCGACCGTCGCAACGCCGCCATTCGACTGCATGACGTAAAACGACGTCGCGCCGCCCGGCGGCCGCATGCGGCTTTCGAGCGTGCTCAGATAGCGGCTGACTTTCGGGTGAACGTAGGCCGCCAGTACGGCGGTGTTGGTCCGCTCGTATTCGCCCCATTCCCGGCTCAGTTCATGTGACGCGACGACGGATATCTGGGGCCACAGTCGCTTGATCTCGGCGACGGCCTTCTGTTCGTTTTCCGGGTTGAGATAGGCATGCAGGAACGAGATGGCGATCGCCTGGACCCCGTCGGCGCGCATCTGCGCCAGAAGCGGCTCCAACTCCGCCGCATGCACCGGTTTCTGGATCTCGCCCTTGTGATTGGTCCGCTCGTCGAGTTCGAAGCGGAGGTAGCGCTCGACGAACGGCTTCGGCTTCTGGAAATTGAAATTGAACAGGTCGGGACGATTTCCCCGTCCGATCTCGAGCACATCGCGGAAGCCGGCGGTCGTGATCAGCGCAACCTTGACGCCCTTGCGTTCGGTGATGTCGTTGATGACCACGGTGCTGCCGTGCACGAACGCCTCGAGGCTGATGGGATCGACGCCGGCGCGGCCCAGGACATCCTCCACGCCCTTCTCGAAATGCGGCGGCGTCGTTCCCGATTTTTCGATGCGCACCTGGCCGGCCTCGCCGGTGACGGGATCGACACTGTAGTAGACCAGGTCGGTGAAGGTTCCGCCGACGTCTGTCGCAGCCCTGATCCGCGCCTTTGCCGGCCTGGAGTTGTTGTCGGAATCGGACGTCATGAAGGTTCTCCCGTCAGCGAAACAACGCGGCCGGCGCGTGCCGTATCGCTTGTAGTCCGGTGAAATCGATCGATAGCGTTGACGGCGGGAGCGGCGCGCCGCTCCCGCGCAGGGACGGCGACTAGTTGACGCCCCACAACCCGGCGTAAAACTTGCGGTAGTCGAAGCCGAACCAGTCGGCCCCTTCCGTCTTCAGGTCGATCTGGTCGATATTGTCCCGCGTGAACATCCGGAACGGCTGGTCCTCGACGACTGGCTCGATGCCGTTCTTGAGGCGGACGATCTGGTCGACCGTCGCCCAGCCAAGGCGCTCGTTGGAGACGCCCACATTGGCCACCTCCATGTCGGTCTTGCTGGCGATGGCCTGCATGTCCGGCAGCGACGCATTGTGCGAGGCGATCTTCACCCGGTCCTCGGCGCCGGCGGCCGCGATGGCCGATTTGACGGTCGGCGCCATCGCATCCACGATCGGCACGACATAGGTGATCTTGGGGTCGACAGTGACCATGGTGCGCGCCAGCGACGACAGGGTCGTCTGCCATTGCGGCAACGGCGAGTCCTGTTTGGTGAGCACGCACCCTGCGCAGAATTCTTTCAGCGAGGATTCGAAGGTCGCGATGAAAGGTCCGTCGATGCGGAAGGTCGAGGAGCCGATGACGCCGACATGCGCGTCCGCGGCCGAGTTCGCCGCGACATAGGCGGCCAGCAGTCGACCGGCCTCGGCGGATGAAAACGCCACATTCGCCACGACGCCCGCCTCGGCAATGTCTGCCGGGATCGGACCCGACAGCAGCCCGGCCATGGAAATGACGGGAATGCCCGCCGCCTTTGCGTCGCGCACCGACGCCTCGACCGTATAGGGATCGACGCCCTGCAAGACGATCGCCGAGGCCTTCTGACCGATGGCGCGATCGATGAAACTCGACGCCTTCGACGCATCGCCGGCCGCATCGGTGACGACGACCTCCATTCCAAGCAGCGCCGAAGCGTCCTGGACGCCCTTCAGAACCTGCTGGCTGAATGGAAATACAAGGCCGGCCGAAATGTAATGAACCTTGGCGCCTTTGAGATCCACCGCGTTCTTGGCGACGGGAACGATCGGCGCCGCACTGATCGGCAGCGACGCCTTCGCCACGATCTCAGCCGCGGTCTCGGCCGAAGCGGACGATAAGGACAGGCCGAGGCCAAGCGACGCCAGAACAGGCATCGCCACTGTCATCTTGATAAAAGATTTGACGCTGTAATAATTCATGTCGGTAGTTCCCCATTTTTGCGGCGCTCCAGTATCTTCTTGGCGGATTGTGGAGGCGCCTGTGTCGACGATGAAATTCCTGTTTCCCTTCTTGCTCCGGCAAAGTTCAGCCGACTGTCTTGCGGCCGGTCATCTCGCCAGCATTCGCTTGCCCATTCCGAGGCCGCCGTGGTAAAGCCAGCTCATTATGTGTAAATAGCAATATGCGCAGTCTGCACATAAATGCAACATCAAAATGAGGAATGTGCGCGTGGGGGACATGACTCGGCGAATCCAGGACTATTTCAACTGGCGGATCGAAGTCGTCGCCAAGCGGACGCGCGATATCGCCGACCAGATCTACCAGGACAAGGTCGGGCTGAGCATCGAGCAATTGCGCGTGCTTCGTCTGGTCGCGGCGGACTCGCTGTCGTCGGTCGGCGACATCACACAGGAATCGCGGCTCGAAAGGACGCGCGTCTCGCGACTTCTCGGCAGTCTCGTGGAGGCCGATCTGATCGTGCGCGAAGTTTCCGCCAAGGACGCCAGGAGCCTGGTGCCGCGCCTGACCGCCAAGGGCGCCAAGCTGCTGAGGCAGGCGAACAGGATCGGCGACGCGCTGGACCAGGATTTTCGCGCGCTGCTCACCCACAGCGAAATCGAGCAGGTCGCATCATGCTTGGACCGGCTGGCGCAGTGGGAGCCGAAGCTGGCGGATTAGACCGTTTCATGGCGAGATCAATCGACGCTCCGCCATCGTCGCCTGGAATTCGGCTTCGACACGCAGGCGAAGGTCCTCATTCATCATGAAGTCGATCGCCGTTTGCGCCATCGCGATCGCGCCATCTACGACCGCCACCATGCCGAGGTCGCTGTTCGACCATTCTGCAAAATCTGGATGGTGGTGTTTCACTCCAGCGGGAGCCATGGCGATCATCGGGTGAATTGACGGTACTCGCAGGCTGACATTTCCCATGTCGGAGCTCGCCGCCGCGCTCAACGGAATGTCTTCGTAGCTATCGAAGGCGCGGCCAAGCAATTCGGCATTCGCCTGGTAGGCGCGAGCCAGCGCCCAATTGGTCTGCATGTCGGCATAGACGACGTCGTCCCAGGCGACGTCGACGGTGGCGCCGGCGGCAAGCGCGCCCGCCTGGAAGGCCGCCTCGACCCGCTTCTGCAGTTCCAGCAGCTGTTGCAGTTTCGGCGCGCGGATCTGATACCGCGCCGCGGCAAGTTCAGGTATCGTGTTTGGCGCATCGCCACCCGCCGTGATGACGCCATGGACACGCTGTCCGACCGGCAGATGCTGGCGAAGCGCCGCTATCGCCTGATACGAAATCACGAGCGCATCCAGCGCATTGACGCCGTGTTCTGGAGCGGAAGACGCGTGCGCCGACCGGCCGCGATATCTTACCGTCGCCCCGGTCGCTGCAATCAGCGGCATCGCCGGCAGGTTCTGTGTAGCCGGGTGCACCATCATGGCGCAGTCGACGCCTTCGAAGGCGCCGGCCCGCGCCATGATCTCCTTGCCGCCGCCGGATTCTTCGGCAGGCGCGCCGAGATAGCGCACACGCCCCGGCAATGCCGATGCAAGCATCGACAGTCCCAACGCCGCGCCCAACCCGGCGCTTGCAATAATGTTGTGGCCGCAGGCGTGGCCCACCTGCGGCAAGGCGTCGTATTCCGAGATGATGCAGACCACCGGTCCGCTGGCGGCGCCGAACTCGACATCGAAGCTTGTGCCGGGGCCATAGGCGGCGGTCCGCGGCGCCAAGCCGTGCAGATTCAGCGAGCGGCACAGTCTGTCGACCGCAAAGTATTCGGCAAACGCCAGTTCTGGATTGGCGTGGATCTCGCGCGCGACCACGATCAGTTCCGGCGCAAGCGCGCGGATCGCCTCCTCTGCCCTGCGCTTCAGCGATTCACCCGGCAAGCGCCACCCATTTATGCGTAATATGCACTATGTGCCAATTGCGCATAAATGGGTGGCACGACAGACGCGCCCGTGTCAATCGTCGTTCGGCAGTTGTTCCGACGACGGGATCATCGCGCCGGTCGTCGCCGTAGGCGTCGAAACCGCCGAACAGGCCAACCGGCTGCGCCAGTTCGGCTGCGGCTTCGGCCAGGGTGGCTATTCGCAAGACCGCTCGAGGAAGCCGCAGCGGCGCGTTTGCTGGAAACGCCGGTCGCCTAGACCCAGATGTCCGCCGCTGCGGCGGCGCGGTCATCTTCGCGCAAGCCCGAAAGATTAAGGTTTTGTCTCAAAGGAGAGCGCAATGCGCCGATACATCCTTGCCGCTCTGCTGGCCGGATCAGCCGCGCTGGCGCCTGCATCCGCGCCGGGGGCGGAAAAGGGCATGACGATGTTTGTGCGCAACCCGCAGCCGCATGCGGTCGTGCTGGAGTTTCGCGGCCGCCAGTCGCGCGCGGTATGGCCCGGCAAGGGCAAGGTCTATCTGCTGGCCAAGGGCGAACGGAAATCCGTCACCATCGGCTGCCAGCCGGGCGAAAATGTCTGCTATGGCGGCTGGGCGAACGGCAATGACCGGATCAGTTTCGGCGTCGGTCCGGACGACGACAGGACCTGCGCCGACTGCTGCCGGATCTGCGTCGAGGGCACGACCGAAACGATCGACATCGGCGGCTAAAGCCCGTCGCGCCACACAAGTCTCCGATTTAATTCAAAATTTACCATCTTTGGGTCGCCGCGTTCCCGATCTTGCAAAAATCGGGAACAATTGCGGGGCGAGCCAGTTATCTGGCCAACTGATGATAACCAGTGCTGCCATGACCGAAAAGATGAGCAATGCGGAGCGGAATGAGATGAACGGACTCGCGAACGAGCAGCTTCGCTTTGTTGAAGTTCGCCGTTTCCTCAACAGGATGCCGCTGTTCAGGCTCGACGACCGCAGCGCGGACCGCTTCGCCGACCTGCTGGCGCGGCTCGACAGGTCGGGGCCGTCCAATGCCGGGCGCTGAGCGAAGCGGTTTCGGACGGAATCGAGATTTCCACGAAAAACGGCGCCGCGTGATGCGGCGCCGTCGTACTTGTCGCTCAGGCGAGGATCAGACGTCGTCGAGCAGACCTTCAGAGCCCTTGCCGCGCTTGGGCGCAGCCTTGGCGGGCGTCGACTTCGAGCGTTCGGCCATGAAGCGGTCGAACTCCTGCTGGTCCTTGGCGCGGCGCAGCTCCGACGCATAAGTGTCGAACTCGGCCAGCGTCTCGTCCAGCTTGCGGCGTTCCTCGGCCAGGCGATCCAGTTCCTTGTCGCGCCAGTCGTCGAAGGCGACGTTGCCGGTGCGGGCCGCGCGGCGCAGGCCGCGTTTGCGGCAGCCGCCAAAGCCGGAAAACACACGGTCGGTTGCGCCATTGACGTCGCGCTTGAAACCGTCAAGCCGGTCGCCCCAGATGATGTAGGCGATCATGGCAAGCCCCAGCGGCCAGAACACCATGAAGCCGATCACCGTGAGAGCAATGGTCGCCGGCGTCCAGGCCGGGCGGATCAAAGCAGTCGCGTTCATCAGTTTCAGTTCCTTCCAATTGCGGCGGACCCATCGTGGCCGCCTTGCATCGAGATGGCCCCAAAAACCGGTCGATTCAAGAAGTCGCCGCGTAAAGTTATGTAAAGTCGAGCGCCGTCGCCATGCCGGCCTTTCGCGGCGGCGTCGCCTCTGCCGCGCCGGCGCGACGCCAAATCCGGCAACCGGGGCGACGAAGGCGGGCGCAATGATCGACGGCCGCATTAGGGTCAGGGTTCGTAGCCGGGGCGGCTACCGACCGGCCGGCGACGGTTTCGCCAACCCGACCAGCCCCTCGACCGCCGAGATCAGCATGGCGATGTCCTGCGGCCGCGACAGGCGGTGGTCGCCATCGCGGATCAGCGACAGCGTCACGTCGGACATCGGCAGATGCCGCATCAGCTTCTCGGCATGGGTATAGGGCACGTCCGGGTCCGCCATGCCCTGCAGGATGTGCACCGGGCATCCGGTCTCTATCAGGCCCTCCATCACCCGGTTGTTGCGCCCGTCCTCAAACAGCGCCCGGGTGTAGATGTTGGGTTCGGGCGAATAGTCCGAATGCTCCTCCATATAGCCTCGTTCGGCGAGCTGGCGTTTGTGTTCTTCGGACAGCGCCGGCTCCATCAGCTCGACGGTGAAATCGGGGGCGGGCGCGACCAGCGCCAGTCCGGCGACCCGGTCGCCCTCACCGGCCTGGCGCAGTTCCTGCACCATGCGCAGCGCGATCCACGCCCCCATCGACGAGCCGACCAGGATTTGCGGGCTGGTCGAAAACCGCTCGAACACGACCAGGCTCTGGCGCAGCCATTTCGAGATCGTGCCGTCGGCAAACGCGCCGCCGGACGCGCCATGGCCGGAATAGTCATGGCGTAGGCAGGCGTGGCCGGTCGCGGCGGCCCACCGGTCGAGCGCCTCGGCCTTGGTTCCGGTCATGTCGGAGCGGTAACCGCCGAGCCAGACAATTCCGGGCGACGCGCCCGGCCGCGCAAGCACGGCGATGGCATCGCCGTCCACGTCGATGGTCTCGCGTCCAACATCGGCCACGGTCGATCCTCCTCGATGTCCGGCGCCGGCCGCCCGGGCCGGCAGGTTCACGGTCAATACACCGATCCTTCAAGTTGGACACCGCAACTGGTGCATTTTTTGCGCCGCCATGCTATTGACGGCGCGGAACGCTTCGCACATCTGCTGCGTTTCCGGTTTGGCGGCGACGCCATCGCCGACTAAATGACGCGACATCATCAACGATCCAGGAGATCACGACCATTCGCAGACCACACAGGGCGGCCGCACCGACCAAGGAAGGGCCGCGTTCCAACCGCGACATCCGGGTTCCCCGGGTTCAACTGATCGACGAGAACGGTCTCAACCGTGGCAATGTAAGCATTCAGGACGCGCTGGCGATCGCCGAGGAAGCGGGCCTGGACCTTGTCGAAATCTCCCCCAACGCCGATCCGCCGGTGTGCAAGATCACCGACCTCGGCAAGATGAAATACCAGAGCCAGAAAAAGGCCGCCGAAGCGCGCAAGAACCAGCGGGTCATCGAGATCAAGGAGATCAAGATGCGCCCCAATATCGACGATCATGACTACGAGACCAAGATGAAGGCGGTACGCCGCTTCTTCGAGGACGGCGACAAGGTCAAGCTGACCCTGCGCTTCCGTGGCCGCGAGATGGCGCACCTGGAACTGGGCATGGAACTGCTCAACCGGGTAAAGGCCGAGGTCGAAGGCATCGCCAAGGTCGAGGCCGAGCCGAAGCTGGAAGGCCGGCAGATGATGATGGTGCTGTCGCCGCGCTGAGCATCGCGTCCGTCGTTTTGCAAGCCATCGCGCCGTGGCGGATAGCCCCGGCGTCGATGCCGTCGAGCAACCCGCCCGCCGGCGCCCCGATCCCGGCGGGAGACCGGCGTCGGCCGGCAAGGTTGTTGCAGGCCGTCTCGTCCCTATATGATGGCTCATGGCAAAGAGCATCCATCAAGATCGGAAACTGAACCCCCAGGACCTGCTGCGTTCGGTCGTGCTGGTCGAGGCGACGATTCCCGAGGACAGTTTTACCGCCCCGATGCTCGGTTCCGAGCGGTCGGGCAGCGGCGTCGTGATCAACGAGAACGGCCTGGTCCTGACCATCGGCTACATCATCGCCGAGGCGGAAAGCGTGCGGCTGACGACATCGTCGGGCCGCAAGATCGAGGCGCACCCGCTCGCCTACGACCAGGAAACCGGCTTCGGCCTGGTGCAGGCGCTGTCGCCGCTCGACCTTCCGGCCATCGGCCTCGGAGATTCCGACTCGCTGCGACCGGGGGACGACGTCTTCGTCGCCGGCGTCGGCGAGGTGATCGAGGGACAGTTGCTGGCGCGGCAGGAATTCGCCGGCTATTGGGAATATCTCCTCGACGAGGCGCTGTTCACCGCGCCTGTGCATCCGTCATGGGGCGGCGCGGGACTGATCGGCGCCGACGGCCGGCTGCTCGGCATCGGTTCGCTGCAATTGCAGGCGGCGACCACTGGCGGCGCACAGGACATCAACATGATCGTTCCTATCAGCCTGCTTGCGCCGATCCTCGATCGGCTGGTGTCGACCGGGCACAGCGGTCACGCGGCGCGGCCCTGGCTCGGCCTCTATTCGGCCGACCATGACGGCCATGTCGCGGTGATCAATGTCGACCCGCGCGGACCGGCTGCGGCCGCCGGCGTGCAGGCCGGCGACATTGTCCGCGACGTGCGCGACCAGGCGGTCGATTCGCTGGCGGAATTCTATCGCGAGGTCTGGGCGAGCGGCACGCCAGGCGCGGAGATCCCGGTTCGCATCGTGCGCGACGGCCGCGAACTCTGGCTACGGATCAGATCCGCCGATCGCGGCGATTTCCTGCGCAAGCCGCTGCTGCAGTAACGGCCAAGGCGGTCGCGCTCTAATCCCGCCCGGCGGCGTGGCGCGACAGCGCCTTCCTGGACAGGACGGCGACCTTCTGGCGTCCAAGCCGAACCAGTCCTTCGCGCTCCCATGAAGCCAGCAGTCGGCTGACCGTGTGCAGCGTCGTCGCGGTCATTTCCGCCAGGTCCTGGCGCGACAGCGGAATATCGATTTCAAACCCCTCGCCGGACGGCCTGCCGATGGCGTCGCCGACATGCAGCAGGGCGAGTGCGATCCGCTGCTCGGCGCGCTGGGTCGAGATCTCGATCAGCCTCTCCTGGGTCTCCTGCAACCGCTGGCCGACCATCGCCAGCGAATTGGCCGCAAAGCGCGGATAGGACGCGCTGAACAGCGCCCACAGATGCGAAGGCCATGCGAGGAGGACGCAATCGACCACCGCAATCGCCGAGGCGGGGTAGACGTCGAGGTTCATCGCCTGAGCGATGCCGATCAGATGGCCGGCGGGGAAATAGCGGATGATGACCTGCTGCCCGTCTGGCTGGCTCTTGACTGCCCTCACGTAGCCTTCGGTCAGCAGGTAGAAATTGCGCGCCTCGAACCCCTGCTCGAACACCGCGCGGCCCTCGGCGACGTTCGACACCCGGCCGCGCGACACGATTGCCGCCACCTCATCGGGTTTCATGCCCGCGAACGGTTCGTAATCCGCGAGCAATTCGTGCAGCAATGGCCTTTTCAGCACTTGAACCTCTCAATGTCTTCCAGGCCCACTTGCCACGGAACGCGAATGTTTGCTCCAGATCAAATCGCTGCGCGTCGAACGGCTGTATAGCGCAGCTTCAACCGAATGGAGACTAGAATGAAGCTGATCGCAACGATTGCCGCCGGACTGTGCCTGTTCGCAGCCTCCGCACAAGCTGCGGACTACGAGGTGAAGATGCTGAACAAGGGTGAGAAGGGCGCGATGGTCTTCGAACCGGATTTCATCAAGGCCGCTCCCGGCGACACGATCACATTCGTACCGGTCGACAAGGGCCACGACGCCCAGTCGATCGACGGCATGCTCCCCGACGGCGTGGAAGGCTTCAAAGGCAAGATGAGCCAGGAGGTCAAATACACCGTGACCGCCGAAGGCGTCTACGGCGTCAAGTGCCTGCCGCACTACGGCATGGGCATGGTGGCGCTGATCGTTGTCGGCAAGCCGGTCAACCTTGAAGCCGCATCCCAGGTCAAGCATCCGGGCAAGGCGAAAAAAGTGTTCGCCGACCTGCTCGCCGAAGCCGCGAAATAGGACTGTTTGCGCCGCAACAAAGAGTGGCCGGTCAGGCCTCGCTATCACGCCGTGACAGGTCCCGTTGGGGCTTTTGCAAACGAGTGGAGATAGCGACATGTCTGTTCCAGGCATCGATCCGGCCAGATCGCGGGTCGGCACATTAACCCCAGGCGCGGCGGGCTCACTGCTCATCCGCGCCTTTCTTTTCCTGAGCGCGATGCTTCTGGCCGCAATGGTGCAGCTTGGCCACGCACATGCCCAGGAGGCGACGCACGCCATGCCGGCGATGCAGACGGCGCAGGCCAATTCGGGCGCGAGCGCCGAACCCGCCGCCACCACGATGTCGATGCCGGCAACCAGCTATCACGCGCCGCTGGTCTTCACGCTGCGGACCGGCATCGCGGGCGGGCGGATGGTCTATGTCGGCGTCGGCGGAACGATTGACGGAAAGGTCAATCCGGAACTGACCGTCTATGAGGGCGAACTGGTCCAGATCAACCTGATCAACGGCGAAGGCGCGGAGCACGACATCTTTGTCGACCAGTACAACGCCCGGTCGAACGTCGTTGTCGGCAAGAACGCATCGGCGACGATCGCATTCGAGGCGAAGAAGCCGGGCGAATTCGCCTATTTCTGCACCATCGCCGGGCACAGACAGGCCGGCATGGAAGGCCTGATCCGGGTTGTCGCGGGCTCCCGTTCGGCGCCGGAAACCGATGGCGCCGACATCGTGCGCGACCCGGGCGACCTGCCGCCTCCGATCGGCCAGCGCCCGCCGCAAGTGGTCAAGGTGGCGCTGGAGACCATCGAGGTCAAAGGCAAGCTCGACGACGGCACCACCTATGTCTACTGGACGTTCAACGGCAAGGTGCCCGGTCCCGCCCTGCGTGTGCGGGTCGGCGACACGGTCGAGGTGACGCTGACCAACAGCGCCGACAGCATGGTCGCGCATTCGGTCGACTTCCATGCCGCGACCGGCCCCGGCGGCGGCGCGCATGCGACGCAGACGGATCCAGGCGCCCACAACACCGTGACGTTCAAGGCGCTCAAGCCCGGCGTCTATGTCTATCACTGCGCCACGCCGAGCGTCGCCCACCACATCACCAACGGCATGTACGGCATCATCATCGTCGAGCCGGAAGGCGGGCTGCCGCAGGTCGACCGCGAGTTCTACGTGATGCAGGGCGAACTCTACACCGTCGAACCCTTTGGCACGCAGGGCGAGATGGAGATGGACTACGACAAGCTGATCTCGGAACGGCCGGAATATTTCCTGTTCAACGGCGCCGTCGGCGCGCTGACCAAGCGCCATCCTCTCTATGCCAGCGTCGGCGAGACGGTGCGCATCTATTTCGGCGTCGGCGGACCCAACTACACCTCGTCCTTCCACGTCATCGGCGAGATTTTCGACAATGTCTACAATCTCGGCTCGATCACTTCGCCGCCGCTGACCAATGTTCAGACGGTGACGGTGCCGCCCGGCGGCACGACCGTGGTCGACTTCAAGCTCGACCGGGCGGGCACCTTCGTGCTTGTCGACCACGCCCTGTCGCGCGCCGAACGCGGCCTGGCCGGCTACCTTGTCGTCGACGGGCCCGAGGACGATGACATCATGCATCACGGCACCGCCGACCACGCGCCCAAGAAATAGGGTCGAGGTTTCAACCCCAGCGAAAATGGACCGGGCGGGCGACCGCCCGGTCCTTTTCACGCCTGCGCCTGGACCCCATCTACGGGTCACAAACAAGGGCTATTTGCTGCGTTCTCCTGACTTGTCGCGGCTGCTACAAGATGGATGAACGATGGCCTTATCTTCCTCACTGCTTGATCGTTCCATGACCTGCCTGGTTTCACCCCAAACCGCCGAAGGGCGATTGCGCGTCCGCGAGAGACGTCTCGATACGCTTGCCCGAAAGGGCTTCGACGCCCACCACAGGAGCTGATGAATTGGCAAGCCGGGACGCGACCAAGCCAACAGCAGGATCGGCGACATATCGCGGCATTCCGACCGGCATTTGGGCGCTCGGCTTTGTCTCGATGCTGATGGACGTCTCCTCCGAGATGATCCATGCGCTGCTGCCGCTCTATATGGTCTCGGCGCTGGGCGCGTCTGCCCTCGCGGTTGGCGTGATCGAAGGCGTCGCGGAGGCCACGGCGTCGATCACGAAGGTGTTTTCGGGGGCGCTGAGCGACTGGCTGGGCAAGCGTAAGTTCCTTGCGGTCCTTGGCTATGGCCTCGCGGCAATCACCAAGCCGATCTTCCCGCTCGCCACCAATCTCGAATGGCTTGTCGCCGCCCGATTCATAGATCGTATCGGCAAGGGAATCCGAGGGGCGCCGCGAGACGCCCTCGTTGCGGACATCTCCCCGCCGGAACTGCGGGGCGCAAGCTTCGGTCTGCGCCAATCCCTCGACACCGTCGGCGCCTTTATCGGGCCGCTGCTGGCGATTGGCCTGATGTGGCTGACGGCCGGCAATTTCCAGACTGTGTTCTGGGTTGCGGTCATCCCCGCATTTCTGTCGGTCGGCGTGCTGCTGTTCGTGGTCAAGGAACCGGAGCGGCCGCAACAACTCCGCCGCCTTCGCATGCCGCTGCAACGCGATGACCTGCGCCGTCTCGGCAAACCCTATTGGTGGGTCGTGGCCATCGCCACATTGTTTACGCTCGCCCGTTTCAGCGAGGCGTTCCTCATCCTCAAGGCACAGTCGATCGGCTTGCCTGTGGCGCTGGTCCCGCTTGCACTCGTGCTGATGAGCATTGCCTATTCCCTCTCGGCCTATCCGGTCGGCGTGCTTTCCGACAAGGTCGATCAGGTCGGCATTCTTGTCATCGGATTGTCGCTGCTTGTGTGCGCCGATCTTACGCTGGCTTTCGCGCAGGGCATTGCCGCCACCGCCGTAGGCGTCATTCTTTGGGGTCTGCATATGGGTTTCACCCAGGGGCTGTTCGCCAAACTGGTCGCCGAGACCTCGCCTGCGGAACTGCGCGGCACTGCCTTCGGCATGTTCAATCTGATCACAGGCCTGGCCCTGCTCTTTGCAAGCGTCGTTGCGGGAGCGCTCTGGGATCTGGCTGGCCCGCGGGGAACCTTCCTCGCCGGCGCGGTATGCACGTTCATGACCCTGGTGGGGCTGTTGGTCCTCCGAACCCGGCTTCGGCCGCGTCAGGACCAGACGCCAGCTTGACTCTTGCAAGAGTTGAATCTATCTGCTCGCTCGTTGAAAAGCCGCCCGGCAGGGCATGCCGTGGCGGTCTTTATGCTGTTCAGGCCTTTGGTCGGCCTGATGCAAAACAAGAGCCTCACCGATGAGGCCGCTAGAAAGGAAGCAAAATGCCCAAGATGAAGACCAAATCGGCCGCCAAGAAGCGGTTCAAGATCACCGCCACCGGCAAGGTGCTGGCGGCAGCCGCCGGCAAGCGCCACGGCATGATCAAGCGCTCGAACAAGTTCATCCGCGACGCCCGCGGAACGATGGTCCTCGCCAAGCCCGACGGCGAGAAGGTCATCAAGAACTTCCTGCCGAACGGCCTGTAAGCCCGGCGGACCTCGAGACATCAAGGAGATCATGACATGGCACGTGTAAAAAGAGGCGTCACCTCGCACGCCAAGCACAAGAAGGTTCTGGATCAGGCCAAGGGGTTCCGCGGCCGCCGCAAGAACACCATCCGCATCGCCAAGCAGGCAGTCGAGAAGTCGCTGCAATATGCTTATCGCGACCGCAAGAACCGCAAGCGCAATTTCCGCGCCCTGTGGGTGCAGCGCATCAACGCCGCCGTGCGCGAGCATGGCCTGACCTATGGCCGCTTCATCGACGGCCTCAACAAATCCGGCATCGAGATCGACCGCAAGGTGCTGTCCGATCTGGCGATCCACGAGCCCCAGGCGTTCGTGGCGCTGGTGGCCAAGGCCAAGACGGCGCTCGAATATCTCAAGAACGGCAACCCGAACGAGTTTGAGCGCGCTGTAGCCTGACCAGCGCCTTCCCAGACTTTTCGAAATCTGATTGGGAAACCCGCGCTGGCACGGCTGGCGCGGGTTTTTCCGTGACTGGAACAATGGCGACAAACGCGAACACGAGCCGCGTCGAACTCAGCCCCGAAGGGCTGAACGCCCTGCTGCGCCTGCTGGTGACGGACGACCAGCGCCGGATCGGACCGGCCGTCGTCGACGGCCGCACCGTATGGATCAAGCGGTTCGGCGCCGCCAACCGGTCGGCGGGAAAATCGCTGCACGCCGCGCTGACGCCGCTTTTGCCCTACCCGTTCCTGCGTTCGTCGCCGCGCGTCGACGCCGCCGGCCGCACCGACCGCGAGGCGCGCAAGACCGATGCGTTCAGGGCCGCGGGCTTCCCGGCGCTCGACATCCTCTACCGCGGTCCCGAGGTGCTGGTGTTCAGCAATGCCTGCCGGATCGTGAAGGACGAGATCGCCCGGTTGGCGCAGGACGATCCGGCCGCCGCCGACAGGCTGCTGATAGGCTGCGCCGAAACGCTTGGGCGGGCGCACGCCGCCGGCCTCGTTCACGGGCGCCCGCATCCGCGCGACATGTTGATCGACGCCGGCCTGATCGGCTTTCTCGATTTCGAGGAGGAGCCGGAAGCTGCGATGCCGCTGGCGCAGGCGCAGGCCCGCGACGTGTGGCTGCTGTTCCAGCAGATCGCCGCGCGCGCCGCCGCCGACGAAACCAGGGGACATGCGTTTGCCGCCTACCGCCGGATCGCGCCGGCGCAGGCGCTCGCCGAACTTGAGACGCTGGTCGGATTCTTCGCCCGCCTGCTCGGGCCGGCGAAACTTCTCGGACGATTTGTCGGCAGCGACGGCCAGCGGCTGGTCGCGGGCACGCAGTTCCTCAAATCGGCGATTGCTCCGCCATCTCACGGCGCCGCCGCAGCACTTCAGGAAGACAGACATGACTGATATCGCAACCATTGAAAGCGGCCTGCTCGCCGAGATCGCATCGGCCGCCGACGAGGCGGCGATCGAGGCGGTGCGCGTCGCCGCGCTGGGCAAGAAGGGTTCGGTGTCCGAACTTCTGAAGACGCTCGGGTCGATGAGCCCGGAGGACCGACAGGTCCGGGGGCCGGCGATCAACGGGTTGAAGAACCGGGTGACCGAGGCGCTCGCGACGCGCAAGACCGAACTCAAGGATGTTGCAATCGCCGCGCGGCTTGCGGCGGAAAAGGTCGACGTGACGCTGCCGGTGCGCCAGTCGCCGGCCGAGCGCGGCCGCATCCACCCGATCAGCCAGGTGATCGACGAGATCGCCGCGATCTTCGGCGATCTCGGCTTCGCCATCGCCGAGGGGCCGGACATCGAGACCGACTACTACAATTTCACCGCGCTGAACTTTCCCGACGGCCATCCGGCGCGCGAGATGCACGACACCTTCTTCTTCCCGGCCGACGCCAGCGGCGAGCGCAAGGTGCTGCGCACCCACACCTCGCCTGTGCAGATCCGCACCATGGAGACGCAGAAGCCGCCGATCCGCATCGTCATTCCGGGAAAGACCTACCGGCAGGATTCCGACGCCACCCACTCGCCGATGTTCCATCAGGTCGAGGGCCTGGTGATCGACAAAACCGCCAATGTCGCCAACATGAAATGGGTGCTGGAGGAGTTCTGCAAAGCGTTCTTCGAGGTGCCGCAGGTCAAGATGCGGTTCCGCCCAAGCTTCTTCCCGTTCACCGAACCGTCGCTGGAAGTCGACATCCAGTGCGACCGCTCACGGCCCGGCGAAGTGCGCTTCGGCGAGGGCAATGACTGGATGGAGATTCTCGGCTGCGGCATGGTGCACCCCAACGTGCTGCGCGCCGGCGGGCTCGACCCCGACGAATATCAGGGTTTTGCCTGGGGCATGGGCATCGACCGCATCGCCATGCTGAAATATGGCATGCCGGACCTGCGCGCCTTCTTCGACGCCGACGTGCGCTGGCTGCAACATTACGGTTTCAGGCCGCTCGACATGCCGACGCTGTTTGGCGGACTTTCGAGCTAGGAGATCATCATGAAACTCACTCTCTCCTGGCTCAAAGATCATCTCGAAACCGACGCGACGCTTGACGAGATCGTCGAGCGGCTGACCTCGATCGGGCTGGAGGTCGAGCATGTCGACGACAAGGCGGCGCTGAGACCGTTCGTGATCGCCAAGGTGCTGACGGCGCAAAAACACCCCGACGCCGACAAGCTGCAGGTGCTCAGCGTCGACACGGGTAGCGGCGATCCGGTGCAGGTCGTCTGCGGCGCGCCCAATGCGCGGGCCGGACTGATCGGCGCGTTTGCCGCGCCTGGAACCTATGTGCCCGGCATCGACGTGACGCTTGGCGTCGGAAAGATCCGCGGCGTCGAAAGCCGCGGTATGATGTGTTCCGAGCGCGAGCTTGAACTGTCCGACGAGCACAACGGCATCATCGACCTGCCGGCGGACGCGCCTGTCGGCGCTAGCTTCGCCGCCTACGCCCATCTCGACGATCCGGTGATCGAGATCAACCTGACGCCAAACCGCCCCGACGCGACCTCGATCCACGGCATTGCCCGCGACCTGGCGGCGTCGGGCCTCGGCGTGTTGAAGACGCCGCCGATCGCCCCGATCGAGGGCGAAGGACAATGCCCGGTTTCCGTCACCATCGAGGACCCGGAACTGTGCCCCGGCTTTAGCCTGCGCCTGGTGCGCGGCGTCAGCAACGGCCCGTCGCCGAAATGGATGCAGCAGCGGCTGATCGCCATCGGCCTGCGCCCGATCAGCGCGCTGGTCGACATCACCAATTACATCACCTTCGACCGCGGCCGGCCGCTGCACGTCTATGACCTCGCCAAGGTGAATGGCAATCTGACGGTGCGCCGCGCCAGGGACGGCGAGAAGGTGCTGGCGCTCGACGGGCGCGAATACACGCTGACGCCGCAGATGTGTACCATCGCCGACGAGGAAGGCGCCGATTCGATCGCCGGGGTGATGGGCGGCGAACACACCGGCTGCGACGAGAACACCACCGACGTGCTGATCGAGTCGGCGCTTTGGGACCCGCTGAACGTCGCCCGCACCGGGCGCACGCTCGGCATCATCACCGACGCGCGCTACAGGTTCGAACGCGGCGTCGATCCGGAATTCATGGTTCCCGGGCTCGATCTCGCGACGCAGATGGTGCTCGACCTGTGCGGCGGCAGCCCCGGCGAAAAGCAGGTGGTCGGCTATGCCGGCCATGCGCCCAGGCGCATCGTTTTCCCGCCGCTTGAAGTCAAGCGGCTGACCGGCATGGACGTGCCGGCGGACGAAAGCGTTGCGATCCTCGAACGGCTCGGCTTCGGCGTCGGGGGCGGCGGCTATGTCTACGACGTCACCGTCCCGTCCTGGCGTCCCGACGTCGACGGCAAGGCGGACCTGGTCGAGGAAGTCATGCGCATGCGCGGCGTCGACCAGATCGCGCCGCAGCCGCTCTTAGCCCACGACGCCGTCAACGGCCGCATCCTGACCACCCTGCAGATCCGCACCCGCGCCGCGCGGCGCGCGCTCGCGGTGCGCGGCATGATGGAGGCCGTCACCTGGTCGTTCATTCCCGCAAAGCACGCCACGCTGTTCGGCGGCGGCCAGGACAGCCTGAAACTGTCGAACCCGATCGCCGCCGACATGAGCGACATGCGCCCCTCGCTGCTGCCCGGCCTGATCGCCGCCGCCCAGCGCAACGCCGATCGCGGCTTCGGCGACGTGGCCCTGTTCGAAGTGTCGGGAACCTATGAGGGCGACACGCCCCAAGCGCAGCGCCGAGTTGCGGCCGGCGTGCGGCGCGGCTCGGCGAAGCTGGACGGCTCGGGCCGTTCCTGGAGCGGCAATGCCGGGGCTGTCGGCGTGTTCGACGCCAAGGCCGACGCGCTCGCGGCGCTTGAGGCCTGCGGCGCGCCCGTCGACCGGCTGACGGTGGAGGCCGGCGCGCCGGACTGGTATCATCCGGGCCGCTCGGGCCTGATCAAACTCGGACCCAAGACGGTGCTCGGCCATTTCGGCGAGTTCCATCCCAGGACGCTGGATGTGCTCGACGCCGACGGTCCGATCTGCGGCTTCGAAATATTCGTCGACGCCGTGCCGGAACCGAAGGCCAAGCCGACGCGCACCAAGCCCAGGCTCGACCTGTCGCCCTTCCAGTCGGTCAAGCGTGATTTCGCTTTCGTCGTGGCGCGGGACACCGAGGCGGCGGCGATCATGCGCGCGGCGCAGGGCGCGGACAGGAAACTGATCACCGGCGTCACCGTGTTCGACGTGTTCGAGGGCAAGTCGATCGGCGAGGACAAGAAGTCGGTCGCCATCGAAGTGGCGATCCAGCCCGTCGACAAGACCCTGACCGACGAGGATTTCGAGGCGCTCGCCGGCCGCATCGTCGACAATGTCAGGAAGCAGACCGGCGGCGTGCTGCGCGGCTAGCGCGCCGCGCGTCCAATTGGGCGTGCGAAGGACGCTCTGACACTTTGGATCTGCTGCATCGTGCATTCGAAAATCGATTCCGATTTTCGGGCCGATGCAGTAGCGCGTCACGCCGGGGCCCCGGGAATACTGCGGCTCTCAGCCCTGACTTGCGATGGACCCGAGCGCCCGCGACCGGGCGTTGCGATAGGCGGCGCGCGCATCGCTGTAGGCGGGGGCGCAGCCGCCTTTTGACGCCGGGTCGAACGCGCGGCCGCGCCGACTGTCGAGGCCGGCCCGGGCGATGTCGGCGATGTGGCCGGTGGCGGTT
>DDFA01000109.1:65566-87670 GCA_002336975.1 Phyllobacteriaceae bacterium UBA1940 | reverse complement strand
CCCATGGCGATGCCGTCGTCGACGGCAATGGTGTTGAACTCTTTCGCCACGCCGCCTGCCGCCTCGATCTCGCGCGCCACCAGCTGGCCGAGATCTTTCAGATGCACGTGACCTGGAACGAACTGCGTGAACGAGTTGACCACCGCGATGATCGGCTTGCCGAAATCGCCGTCCTTCATGCCGGTGGCGCGCCACAGGCCGCGCGCGCCAGCCATGTTGCGGCCGTGGGTGGTGGTTCTGGAGCGATATGCGGGCATCAAATCGGCTTTCGTTTCAAAACGTCGGTTGTCAATATCGCCGATTGCCTGTGAAATGAACAGAAAAGTGGCCGGTCCAAGGCCGGGCGCGCGACGCCGGAAAGCTCCGGGCCGCGTCGACGGGGCGCGATGGCGGCCAATTCAGCTCAGGACGTGTCGAGTTTTGCCGGCTGCAGCCAGGTGTGGTCGTAGACGGCTGCGGCCGGACGCACGGAGCGATGCGGCCGCGCCGGGCGCAACGGGCCAGCGACCCAGTCGACCATGATGGCTTGCAGCGTCTCGTAAAGCGCCTGCGCCAGCGCAAGGAAGCGTTCGGCGAGATCGAACGCGTCATTCGGCGCATCGCCGGACGTTGAATACGGGACGTCCCGTTCCACGGTTGCGCCGAAAAAGAGGCGACGGATGCAGGCCTCGCCCGGCCTGAGAAGCCAGAGCACGGAACCGCGCAGCGGTTGCGGCAGGGCGGCAGCGCGTTCGCACAGACCGGCCAGCGAGATCAGCAGCGCGACAATGCGCTGAAGCACCCTGATTTCCCGATCCGAATAGCCGCCCTGGCGCATTTTCGTCCCCGTTGTCGCAGGCCAAGTATCGGCGTGGTTTTCGGCAGGGGGACAAAAAGGATTCACAATTTGACCACCCCCCAATTCCTCGGCGGGCGCGAGGCGGGACCGCGCTGTTGCAATGACCGTCTGTTGGGATGCACAAAGGCGCTGACCGCTAGCTGGATTGGAACGACGATATGCAGATCGGAATGATTGGCCTTGGCCGGATGGGCGCGAACATGGTGCGCAGGCTGCTGCGCGCCGGCCACCAATGCGTCGTCTTCGACATCAATGCCGGCGCGGTGGCGGACCTGGTCGAAGCCGGCGCGACGGGCGCCGCGACAATTGAGGAGTTTGTCCAAAAACTGACGCCGCCGCGCGCCGCCTGGCTGATGCTGCCCGCCGCGATCACCGGCGACAATGTGCGCAGGCTGGCGAAACTGATGCAGGCCGGCGACACCATCGTCGACGGCGGCAACTCCAATTACCGCGACGCGATCGACCTGGCGGCGGAACTGGCGCCCGCCGGGATCGGCTTCGTCGATGTCGGCACCAGCGGCGGCGTGTGGGGGCTGGAGCGCGGCTACTGCCTGATGATCGGTGGACCGAAGGACGCCGTGCAGCGGCTCGCCCCGGTCTTTGCCTCGCTTGCGCCCAATGGCGACGCCGCGCCCTCGCCCGCCACCGGCACCGCGCCGCAAGGCTATCTGCATTGTGGGCCAAGCGGCGCCGGCCACTTCGTCAAAATGGTCCACAACGGCATCGAATACGGGTTGATGGCGGCCTATGCGGAAGGCTTCAACATCCTCAACTCCGCCAATGCCGGCGCCCAGGATCGCGCTGCCGACGCCGAGACGACGCCGCTTGCCGAACCGCAATATTACCGCATGGACATCGACCTTGCCGCCGTCGCCGAGGTCTGGCGGCACGGCAGCGTCGTCGGCTCCTGGCTGCTCGACCTGACGGCGCAGGCGCTGGCCGCCAATCCCAGGCTGGACGGGTTCGAAGGCCGGGTGTCGGATTCCGGCGAAGGCCGCTGGACGTTGAAGTCGGCGATCGACACCGGCGTGCCCGCCCCGGTGCTGTCGGCGGCGCTGTTCGACCGGTTTTCCTCGCGCGGCAATGCCGTCTTCGCCGACAAGATGCAGTCGGCGATGCGTTTTGCCTTCGGCGGTCATCTGGAGAAGAAGCACAAGGATTGAGGTCAAAGCCCTCCAAACCCGGCGAAACCGCTGCAAAACGGCGCTTTTTGCTGAATCCTGTTTATTCCGATGCGCCGATGTGGTTTGTCCTTGGCCAGATGAAACAGCAATGGAGTGCTGAAAATTGGCGAATGCGAAATGGCTCGTTCACGGTGAGATCACCGGCCCAATCGTAATGATCGGCTTCGGTTCGATCGGCAGAGGCACCCTTCCCCTGATCGAACGCCACTTCAAATTCGACAAGTCCCGCCTGGCAGTCATCGACCCGAGCGACGAGAACAAGGCCGTTCTCGATGAATACGGCGTCGGCCTGATCCAGGAGGCGGTCACCAAGGACAATTACAAGAAGCTGCTGACGCCGCTGCTGACCAAGGGCGGCGGACAGGGTTTTTGCGTCAACCTGTCGGTCGACACCGGCTCGGTCGATCTGATGCGGCTGTGCCGCGAACTCGGCGCCCTTTATGTCGACACCGTCATCGAACCGTGGCTCGGCTTCTATTTCGACGACAAGGTGAAGAACGCCGACCGCACCAACTATGCGCTGCGCGAGAGCCTGCTGGCCGAAAAGCGCAAGAACCCGGGCGGTCCGACGGCCATCTCCACCTGCGGCGCCAATCCCGGCATGGTGTCGTGGTTCGTCAAGCAGGCGCTGGTCGACCTCGCCAAAGACACCAAGCTCGACGTCAAGGAGCCGGGCCCCAACGACCGCCAGGGCTGGGCCAAACTGATGAAGAAACTGGGCGTCAAGGGCGTGCATATCGCCGAACGCGACACCCAGCGCACCAAGCGTCCCAAACCGCTCAACGTGTTCTGGAACACCTGGTCGGTCGAAGGGTTCATTTCGGAAGGCCTGCAGCCGGCGGAACTGGGCTGGGGCACCAACGAGAAATGGATGCCCAAGAACGCCAAGACGCACAAGAAAGGCAGCAAGGCCGGCATTTTCCTCGAACAGCCGGGCGCAAACACGCGAGTGCGCACCTGGTGTCCGACGCCCGGCCCGCAGTACGGCCTGCTGGTGACGCACAATGAGGCGATCTCGATCTCGGACTATTACACGGTGCGCGACAAGAAGGGCGAGGTGAAGTATCGCCCCACCTGCCACTATGCCTACCACCCTTGCAACGACGCCATCCTGTCGCTGAACGAGATGTTCGGCGCCGCCGGCAAGCCGCAGCCGGTGCATCATGTGCTCGACGAAAACGAACTGGTCGACGGCGCCGACGAACTCGGCGTGCTGGTCTTCGGCCACAAGAAGAACGCCTACTGGTATGGTTCGCAGCTGACGCTCGACGAAGCGCGCCGGCTTGCCCCGCACCAGAACGCCACCGGCCTGCAGGTGTCGTCGGCGGTGCTGGCCGGCATGGTCTGGGCGCTCGAGAACCCGAATGCGGGCATCATCGAGGCCGATGAGGTGGATTATCGCCGTTGCCTGGAAGTGCAGCGGCCTTATCTCGGCCCGATGAACGGCTACTATACCGACTGGACCCCGCTGGAGGGCCGGCCGGGCCTTTTCCCCGAGGACATCGACGAGAAGGACCCCTGGCAATTCAGGAACATTCTCGTTCGTTGACAGCGACCGTTGGCTATTGATTTCGCAGCGATAACGCGCAATTCAAGGTCGGTGGGGACAGTAACAGGGAATATTGCCATGCATTTTGCACGGAAGTCTGCGCTGGCGGGGGCTGCGCTCGGACTGTTGGCCATCGCCGGGTGCCAGACCGGGCCAGGCCCCGGTCTGACCACGCCGGTGGTGCGCGCGCCGCAGGGCGTCGAAGGCGAGTGGCTGTCGACCGACGGCGTCGCCATGTCGCGCTTTAACGCCGGCACATTCGAAACGCTGGCTGTCGACACCGGCAACAAGCTGGCGACCGGAACCTACCAGAACACCAGTCCGACGATGGTGACCATTTCGGTGACCTCGATCATCCGCCAGACGACGTCGAGCGTGAACTGCTCGCTGGTGACGGCGACGCAGATGAATTGCACCAGTTCGGCCGGCCAGCAATTCGTGCTGGTGCGCAAGCAGCCCGGCGTCGCCTGACGGCTCCACCCTTGCCGGACCCGACGGCGCGCCCGCACGGCGCGCGCCGTCGCCTCGTGGCGTTGCCGCGCCCGGCCCCGATCTCGCACCGACCCGCCTCTTGACCCGCTGAACAACCTTGCAAGGCGGGCAAGGCTGCTGCGATAGTGCGCGCGCAATTCCGGGAGGACAGATGGCCGAATTTTTCGACGCGCTGGAGACACGCGATCCCAGGACGCGCGAGGCGGAACTGTTCGCGCGCCTGCCGGCGTTCCTGGCCGATGCGACGGCTCGCATGCCGGGCCTGGCGAAATGGCTGGCCGGCCATGACGTGTCCACCGTCACCGATCGCGCCGCCCTGGCGAAACTGCCGGTGCTCAGAAAACCGGACCTGATGCAGTTCCAGCGCGACGATCCGCCTTTCGGCGGCTTTGCCGATCTCGCATCCCGACGCGGCAAGCGCATCTATCTGTCGCCCGGCCCGATCTGGGAGCCACAGGCCGACGGCGTCGACCACTGGCAGTGCGCCCGGGCGTTCTTCGCCGCCGGGGTGCGCCCCGGCGACATCGTTCACAACACCTTCGCCTATCATATGACGCCCGGCGCCTTCATCATCGACGAGGGCGCGCGCGCGCTCGGCTGCGTCGTCTTCGCCGCCGGCACCGGCAACACCGACATGCAGTTGGACGCCGCCGCCGACCTGAAGCCGGGCGTCTACGCCGGCACGCCGGATTATCTCAAGGTCCTGCTCGACAAGGCCGACGAGACCGGACGCGACCTGTCGTCGATCAGGCGCGGCCTTGTCTCCGGCGGGGCGCTGTTTCCGTCGCTGCGGGCGGAATACGCGGCGCGCGGCGTCAAGATCATGCAGTGCTACGCGACCGCCGAGTTCGGCGTCATCGCCTATGAGACGGCCAACGCCGCCGGCGAGCCGAACCCGGGCATGATGCTGAGCGAGAACCTGATCGTCGAGATCGTCCGTCCCGGCACCGACGATCCCGTTGCCCCGGGCGAAGTCGGCGAGGTCGTCGTCACCTCCTTCAACCCGGCCTATCCGCTGGTGCGGCTGGGAACCGGCGATCTGTCGGCGATCCTGGCCGAACCCTCGCCCTGCGGGCGCACCAACACCCGCATCAGGGGATGGATGGGCCGCGCCGACCAGCGCACCAAGGTCAAGGGCATGTTCGTCGATCCCAAGCAGGTGGCGCAGGTGCTCGCCCGCCACCCCGACATCCTGCGCGGACGCCTGGTGGTGACCCGCGACGGCGAGCGCGACGCCATGGAACTGCATGTCGAGGCCCGCGGCGGCGCCGCGCCCGACATCGCCGCGATCGCCGCCAGCCTGCGCGACGTGACCAAACTTGGCGGCGCCGCAAGGCTGGCGCCGGCGGGGTCCTTGCCCAATGACGGCAAGGTCATTGCCGACGAGCGCAGCTATGGCTGAAAACGAGATCACCAAAAGGCTTGCGCAGCTGTCACGCCGGTGTGAAATTGATTGTTGAAAATGCAGCCGGAATGGCCGGGTCAAAGGCCGTGCGCATTGATTGGGAGAACCAGCATGAAGAGATTTTCACTCGTCGCAGCCATGTCGGCGTCGGCCATCGCCTTATCGACAGGCGTTTCCTTCGCCGACTATTCGCTCAACATCCTGCATATCAATGACTGGCACAGCCGCATTGAATCCAACAACAAATACGAATCGACCTGCTCCGAGGAAGACGAGGGCAAGGGCGCCTGCTACGGCGGCGCGGCGCGCCTGCTGACCGCGATCGCCGACCGCCGCAAGGCGCTCGAAGGTCAGAACGTGCTGCTGCTCAACGCCGGCGACAATTTCCAGGGCTCGCTGTTTTATTCGACCTACAAGGGAACGGTGGAAGGCGACTTCCTCAATCAGATGAAATTCGACGCGATGGCGCTCGGCAATCACGAGTTCGACGACGGCGAAGATGTGCTGGTGCCGTTCATCGACAAGGCCCAGTTCCCGATCCTCGGCGTCAACATCAAGCCGAACAACCAGTCCAAGGCCAATGGCAAGATCAAGCCGTCGGTGGTCCTCGACGTCGGCGGCCAGAAGATCGGCATCGTCGGCGCGGTGACAACCGACACGCCCGAGATCGCCTCACCCGGCCCCAACATTCAGTTCGAGGACGACGTCGCCGACATTGCCGCCGAAGTGAAAAAGCTTGAGGGCGAAGGCGTCAACAAGATCATCGCCCTGACCCATGTCGGCTATCCGCGCGACATGGAGGCGATCGCCAAGATCCCCGGCGTCGACGTCGTTGTCGGCGGCCACTCGCACACCCTGTTGTCCAACAAGCCCGAAGACAAGGGCGCCGGCCCCTATCCGACGATGATCGACAATCCCGGCGGCTACAAGGTGCCGGTGGTGCAGGCCGCATCCTATTCCAAGGTTCTGGGCGACGTCGTCGTCACCTTTGACGACGCCGGCGTGGTCAAGGAGGCCAAGGGCGACCCGATCTGGCTCGACAAGTCGGTGACGCCTGACGCCGCGGCGCTTGCCAAGATCAAGGAACTCGGCGCGCCGATCCAGGAGGCGATGAAGGTCGAGGTCGGCGAAACCGCCGGCGCGCTGGACGGCGACCGCAATTCCTGCCGCGTCAAGGAATGCTCGATGGGCAATCTGATTGCCGACGCCATGCTGGACCGCGTCAAGGATCAGGGCGTAACCATCGCCATCCAGAACGGCGGCGGCATCCGCGCCTCCATCGACCAGGGCAAGGTGACGATGGGCGAGGTGCTGACCGTGCTGCCGTTCCAGAACACGCTGGCGACGTTCCAGCTGACCGGCAAGGATCTGCGCGCCTCGATTGAGGCGGGCCTGTCGGAGATCGAGGAAATCAAGGGCCGCTTCCCGCAGGTCGCCGGCCTGAAATATTCCTTCGACAAGGCGGTCACGCCGAATGAAGGCCGGCTGAAGTCGATCGAGACGATGGAAGGCGGCGCCTGGGCGCCGCTCGACGACGCCAAAACCTATACCATCGTAACCAATAACTTCGTGCGCGGCGGCGGCGACGGCTACAAACTGTTCGCCAGCAACGGCCAGAACGCCTACGACTACGGTCCGAGCCTGGAGCAGGTCGTCGCGGCCTACATCACCGCCCACAGCCCCTACACGCCGAAGGTCGAAGGCCGCATCACCGACCTGACCTCGGCGGAAGTGCAAAAGCAGCTCGACGAGGCGGCGGCGGCCAAGAAGAAGGCGGCCGAGGAGAAGGCCGCCGCAGACAAGGCAGCTGCCGACAAGGCCGCAGCGGACAAGGCAGCGGCCGACAAGGCAGCGGCTGAAGCCGCGGCAAAAGCCCCGGCTGCGCCGGCTGCCCCGGTTGTCGTGCCCGCGCCGCCCGTCGGCTCGAGCGACATCGCCAACCAGGCGCCGAAGATCGACGCCGCCCCGGCCGCTCCCGCTCCCGCTGCAGCCCCGGCTGCCCCTGCGGCGGCTCCCGCCAAGGCCGACTATGTCATCCGCAAGGGCGACACCTACTGGTGGCTGGCCAAGCGGCTGCTCGGCGCGCACCATCGCTGGCCGGAACTGCAGGCGGCCAACCCGTCCTACAATCCCAACGACCTGCCTGTCGGCGGCGCCCTGAAGGTCCCCGGCTGAATTCAACCGGCCGCAATTGCGAGGCCCGCCTTCTTGCCAAGGGCGGGCCTCGTTGCGTTTTGCCGCAGCGCCGGCGATTGCAATCGCGGCGTTCGGCGATATGTCTGTGGCGCAACCGGATGATCGGCAATGGACAAACGGGCGACACACAGACAAGAGGCCGCGCACGAGGCGAAACCGCCGCAGGGCCACCCGCCGGTTCCGCGCCGGCGCATCGGCGTGGTGCTCGCCAATCTCGGCACGCCCGACGGCACCGACAATGCGTCGGTCAGGCGCTACCTCAAGGAATTCCTCTCCGACCCGCGTGTCATCGAACTGAACAGGTTTGTCTGGCAGCCGATCCTGCACGCCTTCGTGCTGACGACCCGGCCGGCCAAGACCGGCGCCAACTACAAGACGATCTGGAACACGGAAAAGGACGAATCGCCGCTGCGCACCATCACCCGCGGCCAGTCCGATCGGCTGGCGCAGCGACTGGCGGACCTGCCCGACGTCGTCGTCGACTGGGCGATGCGCTACGGCAATCCGTCGATCGCCGACGTCGTCGACCGCCTGCAGGCGCAGGGCTGCGACCGCATCGTCTATTTCCCGCTCTATCCGCAATATTCGGCCACCACCACCGCCACCGCCAACGACAAGCTCTACCGCAAGCTGATGGCGATGCGCGACCAGCCGACGGTGCGCAGCGTGCCGCGTTATTTCGACGAGCCGGTGTTCATCGGGGCGCTGGCCAATTCGCTGACGACCCAGCTCGCCGCGCTTGATTTCGAGCCCGAGGTGGTCATCGCCTCCTATCATGGCATCCCGAAAACCTATTTCGAGAAGGGCGACCCCTATCACTGTCACTGCCTGAAGACGACGCGGCTGCTGCGCGAACGGCTGGGCTGGGACGACAGGCGCCTGATCACCACCTTCCAGTCTCGCTTCGGCGCGCAGGAGTGGCTGCAACCCTACACCGACAAGACGGTCGAGCAGTTGGCCCGGGATGGCGTCAAGCGCATCGCCATCCTCAATCCGGGGTTTTCTGCCGACTGCATCGAGACGCTCGAGGAGATCGACGGCGAGGTGCGCGAGATCTTCCTGCATGCCGGCGGCGAGGATTTCGCCCACATCGCCTGCCTCAACGACAGCGACGACGGCATGGCGGTGATCGAGGCGATCGTCAGGCGCGAACTGTCCGGCTGGATCTGAGGCGCCGAGGCCGACATTTGGCGCATCCTATTGATGCTGCCATAGTTACCTCCTAAATCGAATCGAAGGCGACAGTCGGGCGTCGTCAACCAGGGGGAACTTATGGGGTATTCGGCCTTTGATATCGTCATTCCCGTCCTTGTCGTTCTTGTGCTGCTGCTCATCTTCGCCGGCATCAAGACGGTGCCGCAGGGATTCAACTACACGGTCGAGCGTTTCGGGCGCTACACCCGCACGCTCAGCCCCGGCCTCAACCTGATCATTCCGTTCATCGACCGCATCGGCTCGAAGATGAACATGATGGAGCAGGTGCTGGACGTGCCGACCCAGGAGGTCATCACCAAGGACAATGCGATCGTCTCGGTCGACGGCGTGGCGTTCTATCAGGTGCTCAACGCGCCGCAGGCCGCCTATCAGGTGTCCGGGCTGCAAAACGCCATCCTCAACCTGACCATGACCAATATCCGCTCGGTGATGGGGTCGATGGATCTCGACGAATTGCTGTCGAACCGCGACGCGATCAACGAGCGGCTGCTCAAGATCGTCGACGATGCGGCCCACCCGTGGGGCATCAAGATGACCCGCGTCGAGATCAAGGACATCAACCCGCCTGCCAATCTGGTGGAATCGATGGCGCGCCAGATGATGGCCGAGCGCAACAAGCGCGCCCAGATCCTCGAGGCCGAGGGCCTGAAGCAGGCGCAGGTGCTGGAGGCCGAGGGCCGCCGCGAGGCCGCCTTCCGCGACGCCGAGGCGCGCGAGCGCGCAGCCGAAGCCGAAGCCCGCGCCACCCAGGTCGTCTCCGAGGCCATCGCCAAGGGCGACGTGCAGGCGGTCAACTATTTCGTCGCCCAGAAATACACTGAGGCGCTGACCAAGATCGCGTCCGCCAACAATTCCAAGATCGTGCTGATGCCGCTGGAGGCGTCGTCGCTGATCGGGTCGCTCGGCGGCATCGGCCAGATCGCCAGGGAAGTTTTCGGCAATGACGGGCCGCAAGCTCCGGCGCGTCCGCCGCGCACGACGCCGCGCGTCGGCGGCGCCGACCAGTCATAGTCCGCGACCGGGAGGATCGGCATGTTGGAACGGATTTTCGGCGAACTCGGCCCCTGGAACTGGATGGTGCTCGGCTTCGTGCTGCTGGCGCTGGAAATCCTGTTGCCGGGTGTCTTCCTGCTGTGGATCGGCATCGCGGCGCTGCTGGTCGGCGCGCTGTCGGTGCAGTTGTGGGAGATCCCATGGTGGAGCTGGCAGGTCCAGGTGCTGGTCTTCCTGGCGCTGGCGCTGATCTCGGCCTGGGCCGGCCATCGCATCATGCGCAACCGCCAGTCGGACAGCGACGAACCGCTGCTCAACCGCCGCGACGCACAGCTTGTCGGCCGCACCGCCACCTTGCAGGAGCCGATCCTGGAAGGCCGGGGGCGCATCCGCATCGACGACACCGTGTGGAAGGTGACAGGACCTGACGCCGCGCCTGGAACCCGGGTCAAGGTGGTGGCCGCCGGCGGCGGCGAACTGACGGTCGAGGTGATCTGACGGTCAGACTGCGCCGACGCGCAGCAGGTCGTGGAAATGCACGACGCCGACCGGCCGGTCGCCGTCGACGACGACCAGCGCCCCGATCTTGTTCTCGTTGAGATAGGCGATCGCCGCGCCCGCCGACATGTCGCCGCCGACCGTCTTGGGCGTTCGCGTCATGATCTCCTCCACCGACACGTCCTTGAGATTGCGGTGCAGGTTGCGGGCGACGTCGCCATCGGTGATGATGCCCGCCAGCGCGCCGTCGCGATCGACGACGATGACGCAGCCGACCTTCTTTTTCGACAGCGTCATCACCGCGTCCGGCATGGTCGTACCAACCGGCACCAGCGGCAGGTCCTCGCCCTGGCGCATGATCTGCGACAGGTGCGTCAGCGATGCACCCAGCTTGCCGCCGGGGTGGTAGCCGAGAAAATCGTCAGGGGTGAAGCCGCGCGCTTCAAGCAGCGCAACCGCAAGCGCATCGCCCAGAACCAGTTGCAGCAGCGCCGACGTCGTCGGCGCAAGGCCGTGCGGGCACGCTTCCTTCGCCTTCGGCAACAGCAGCACCACGTCGGCCTCGCGCGCCAGCGACGAGCCGGCCCCCGAGGTCAGCGCGACCAGCGGGATCGAAAACCGGCGCGAATAGGAGACGATCCCCCTCAACTCCTGGCTTTCACCGGACCATGACATCGCCAAAATGGCGTCGTTGCGGGTGATCATGCCGAGATCGCCGTGGTTCGCCTCGGCGGGATGCACAAAAAAGGCCGGCGTGCCGGTGGAGGCGAGCGTTGCGGCGATCTTTGCGCCGACATGACCGCTCTTGCCGACCCCGGTGACGATGACCCGGCCCGTCACCGACGACAGCAGGGCGGCCGCCTTGGCGAAAGCGCCGGAGGAATCCGCCTTCAGCTGATCCAGCAGCGCCGCCAGACCGGCCTGTTCGGTGGAAATGGTGCGGATGGCCGACGCCGAGGCTGCGGCGGCGAATTCCGGGCTGACAGTGCTGTCCTTGTGCATGCGGCACCGCTTACAATTTCGCCCCTGCCCTGTCCAACCCTGTTTGTTCCAGCCAGACGCTCAACCATACGTTAACCATCGGCGTTTACGGTCTGGTAAGCATGGCGCGCCCCGCGTCATGGCGGATTCAGGTTGTCATGCCGCGTTTGGTTTCACATCGCTGGCGATTGCTTCGCGCGCGAACGGTCGGGCTGGCCGCGGGCACGGCCATCCTGCTTGTGACGCATGCCGGACTTGCGCAGGAAAATTCCCCGCTGCGCGGCGAACTGACCGAAAAGGAAGTGCTGACCGATCTCGGTCGCGCCGACGGCGAGGAGGAAAAACTCCGCAAGCTGAAGGAAGACAAGATCAGGCGCGAGGCCGAGGCGATCCGGTCGCGCACCATGAGCGATCCCGGCGAGGACCAGGTCACCGAGGACACGGCGGGGCAATCGACCCTGTTTCCGACATCGCGCGCCGACGCCGACGCATTCGGCGAAACCCCTGCCCTCGTCCCCGCCCGTCGCGCCCGCACCGCACGCGACACAAACCGCGAGGCCCCCGCCCGGCCAGGCGACAGGACCGGCGCCGCACGCAACACCTCGAACGAGGCGACTGGCGCGGTCGACCGTGACAGCCGCTACGGCCAGGAAAAAGTCGAGGGGACCAAGCCGGCGGCGACGATCAACGAGGACGACCAGGAACGCAACGACCGTGTCGAGCGCGAAAACGGGCGCGCCGAGGCGATCGAGAGCCTGGACAAGAAGCCGGAGGAAAATCCCTACGCGCCGCTTGGCTTGCGGGTTGGAACGTTCAATGTTGTCACCACGCTCGAACAGGGCCTGACCGCGACCGACAACGCCAATTACAGCTCGACGCCGAAAGGCGCGGTTCTCTCGGAAACGACCTTGCGACTGAATGCGGCGTCCGACTGGTCAAACCATTCGGCGCAGATCAATGCCTACGGCACCTATCGCAAATCGGTGGCGGGCGAACAGGTCGAGGATCCGTCGGCGGGCGTCGACGGCGCATTGAACCTCGACATCAACGAGGGACTGCGCGCCATCGCCAAGCTCGGCTATGGCCTGCGCCGCGAAACCGCCTCGTCGCCGGTGGTGCTGCCGCCGAACGTGTCGCGCCCGCTGCGCCACGATCTGAGCGGCAGCGTCGGCCTGCAGAAAGACCTCGGAAAATTCAGGGTGACGACGACGGCAAGCCTCGCGCGCCAGGCCTATGGCGCCGCCGATGTCGGCGGCGGCGGCACGCTGTCGCAGGAAGAGCGCAACTCGACCCTCTATTCCGGCGCGCTGCGTCTCGGCTACGAGGTTTCGCCCGCCTTGACCCCGTTTGTCGAGGCCGAAATCGGCCGCCGCAATTACGACCTGCGGCTCGACACCGCGGGCTACCAGCGCTCATCGGATCGCATCGGCGCCAGGGCCGGCGTCGAGATCGATCTCGGCGAGAAACTCAATGGCGAGGTATCGGTCGGCTGGATCGACGAAAACTTCGACGACAGCCGGCTGGTCGATGTGTCGGGACTGACGACCGCCGCCAAGCTGGCCTGGTCGCCCGAACGCGGCACCGTGGTCAATTTCGACGCCTCGACGACCGTCGAGGGCACGACTACCGCCGGCGAAAGCGGCTCGATCCTCTACGGGTCGTCGATCGGCGTCGAGCGGCAGATTAGGTCCAACCTGTCGGCGGCGGCTTCCCTCAGTCTCGGTTATCGCGACTATATCGGACTGGCGGGGCGCGACCTGACCATGGCGGGTGAAACCTCGCTGACCTGGTGGCTGAACCGCTATGCCGGCCTGAAGGGCCGCTATCGCTACGAACGGGTCGATTCGACGCTGCCCAACCGCGATTCGCAGGTCAACAGCGTCTTCCTCGGCCTCACGCTACAAAGATAGCTATCCGCGCTTGAGCATCGCCGACGGGCGATAGAGCCGGTCGATCGCCGCCGACACCTTGTCGGCCACGTCGGCTCGAGCCAGGCCGAAGGCGATGTTCGCCTCGATGAATCCTTCGGGCGAACCGCAGTCATAGGTCTCGCCGCGGAAATGATAGCCGTGAAAGCCTTGCGACTTCGCCAGCGTCAGCATGCCGTCGGTCAGCTGGATTTCATTGCCAGCGCCGCGCTCCTGCGTCTCGAGGATCTTGAAGATTTCCGGCTGCAGGATGTAGCGGCCGTTGATGAACAGGTTCGACGGCGCCGTGCCGCGCGCCGGCTTCTCCACCATCGAGGTGATCTCGAAACCGCCGCCGGCCGCCTTGCCGCGGCCCACGATGCCGTATTTGTGCGTCTCGGCGGGATCGCATTCCTGCACCGCGACGACATTGCCGCCGGTCTTCGAATAGACCGACACCATTTCCTTGAGGCAGCCCTTTTCCGACTGCATGATCATGTCGGGCAGCAGCAGCGCAAACGGTTCGTCGCCGACCAGGTCGCGGGCGCACCACACCGCATGGCCAAGTCCGAGCGGCACCTGCTGGCGGGTAAAGCTTGTCTGGCCAGGCGCCGGCTGCAAACGCTGCAATTGACCGAGTTCCCGGTCTTTGCCGCGCTGCGCCAGCGTGTTGTAGAGCTCGAACTGGATGTCGAAATGATCTTCGATGACCGCCTTGTTGCGGCCGGTCACGAAGATGAAGTGCTCGATCCCTGCTTCGCGCGCCTCGTCGACGACATACTGGATCACCGGACGGTCGACGACCGTAAGCATTTCTTTCGGAATAGCCTTCGTCGCCGGCAGGAACCTGGTGCCCAGGCCAGCAACGGGAAACACGGCTTTGCGGATCTTCTTCATCTATGGACACGATCGGTAATTGACGATTGCGGCGACACTTTCATGCCCGAATTGAAAATTACTGAACCAGAGACGCGGTAACGGCCAAAAAAATGTCGGAACGCTTGACCATTCCGCGTCTAACGGACTTGATGGTAAACTAAATCCTAACCGCAATGAACGATGAATTGCCTTCCAAGCGACCGATGGAGGCATTGACGATGGCGAAGAACAGGGCATGGCGGAGCACGCTGGCGGGGCTGGCGGTTTCGGTCGGGCTGCTGGCCGGCCAGGCGCCGGCTTTCGCGGACGCCGGCTTCAAGCGATGGATTGCCGAATTCAGGGGCACGGCCGCAAATGCCGGCATTTCCGGATCGACCTTCAACCGCGCCTTTGCCGGCGTCGAGGACCCCGATCCCGAGGTGCTGGAAAAAGCCCGCTACCAGCCCGAATTCACCGCGCCGGTATGGGACTATTTCGACAACCGGGTGCATGAGGAGTCGGTCGCGGTCGGCCGCCAGATGGCGAAGAAATACGCCAGCGTCCTGTCCAGGATCGAGGCGCGGTTCGGCGTCGACCGGCATATCCTGCTGGCGATCTGGTCTATGGAATCGAACTATGGCGAGATCCTCAAGAACGACAAGGTGATGCGCAATGTCGTGCGCTCGCTGTCAACGCTGGCCTATGCCGACAAGCGGCGCGCCAAATTCGCCCGCACCCAGTTGCTGGCGTCGCTGAAAATCCTGCAGCGCGGCGACATCGACGAGAGCCATTTGACCGGCTCGTGGGCCGGCGCGATGGGCCACACCCAGTTCATCCCAACCAGCTTCATCGCCTATGGCGTCGACTTCGACGGCAATGGCCGCCGCGACATCTGGAATTCGGTGCCAGACGCACTGGCCACCGCCGCCAACCTGCTGGCCAGGAACGGCTGGCAGGCGGGCCGGACCTGGGGCTATGAGGTGTCGCTGCCGCCGGGACGAAAGTTCCCGGGCGGAAAAATGTCGCTGGCCAAATGGCAGGACACGGGCGTGACGCGCGCCAATGGCAAGCCGTTCAGCCAGACCGGCTCCAGCGCAGAACTGAAGGTGCTGGACGGCCGCTCGGGCCCGGCCTTTCTCGCGATGAAGAACTTCTTTGTGCTGAAAGCCTACAACAACGCCGACAAATATGCGCTCGCGGTCGGACTTCTTGCTGACGAAATCGCCGGTTATGGCGGGCTGGTGAACGACTGGAACCGGCCGTTCACCAAGCTGACTTTCGCGGAGAAGCAGGAATTGCAGAAGCGGCTGTCCATCCTCGGCTACTACGACGGCAAGTTCGACGGCAAGATCGGCGAAGGATCGCGCGGCGCCATCATGGCGTTCCAGTCCAAGGCCGGCATGTCGACGGACGGCCATCCGAGCATGGAAGTGCTCAAAACATTGCGCAGCAGGTAGGCGATTGGCCAGGATCGTCACAGGCAGGAGATTGTTGGCGGCAAGCGCATGCGCATTGGCGGCGCTTGCCGTTCTGCCTGTCTGGTCGACGCCCTCTTTGGCCCAGAACCGCCCGCGCAACCTGTTTGAACTGCTGTTCTCCTCGCCGCAGCCGCCGCGCGAAATCCCCGAGACCAAGGCGCCGCGCGTCAAGAAGAAGCCGGCGACCAGGCCGAGCGCCGCCAGGCAGCGCAATTCCGCCGCAAGCGTCGCCGCCGCCCCGGCTGCGCCAGCGGTCCAAAAGGCCGAAAACGCCCGGGTCGTTCTGGTGCTGGGGGACTTCCTCAGCGACGGCGCCGCCGAGGGCCTGGACGAGGCCTATGCCGAAAACCCTTCCGTGCGCGTCGTCGACAGGTCGAACGGCTCGTCGGGCCTGGTGCGCGACGATTTCTACGACTGGATCAAGAGCGCCCCGGAACTCGTCGACGCCGAGAAACCGGCGGTCGTGGTGGTGATGCTGGGCTCCAACGACCGGCAGGAATTGAAGGTCGACGGCAACCGGGAACCGGTTCGCTCTGCCGCCTGGACGAAACTATATGAGACGCGCGTGAACGCGCTCGCCAAGGTGGTGCGGGACAAGAACGTGCCGCTGGTGTGGGTCGGCATGCCGCCGTTCAAGCAAGGCGGAATGATGGCCGACATGCTGGCGTTCAATGACGCCTACAAGACCGGGGCCGAGGCGGTCGGCGGCGTGTTCGTCGACATCTGGGATGGCTTTGTCGACGAGAACGGCGCCTATGTGACGCAGGGACCCTGCATCAAGGGCGCGCCGGTGCGGCTGCGGTCGGGCCAGAACGGCATCAATTTCACCAGCGCCGCCAAACGCAAGGTGGCGTTCTATATCGAGAAGCCGCTGGAGCGCATCCTGGGCGCCTTCGCCGGCCAGCCGCCGATCGGCGCCGGCGCGCCGCACATCCCGCAGGGCCCGCAAGGTCCGCTGACGCCCGCCGACATCGACCGCACCAACCCGATGTCGCTGACCGATCCGGACCTGGATGGCGGCGGCGAACTGATGGGCGCGAATTTCGAGCCGGCCAAAGCGTCGCAGACGCAGGCCCAGCGCCTCACCGTCGAGGGCGTCGCCGCCCCGCCGGTAGCCGGACGCGCCGACGATTTCGGCGATGGCGAGCCGGCAAAGGCGGCTGCGCCGACGCCGCCCGCCCAGGAAAAGACCACCGCCATCGTCCCGCAGCCGAAGGGCTGAAAGCGGGCTATGCCCTACCGCGCTATCGCGGCAGGACGGTCGACCCCATCAGGAACTCGTCGATGGCATGCGCCGCCTGGCGGCCTTCGCGGATCGCCCACACCACCAGCGACTGGCCGCGGCGCACGTCGCCGGCGACAAACAGCCCGTCGATGTTGGTGCGGTAGTCGAGATCGTTCGCCACGACATTGGTCGAGCCGCGGCCGTCGCGCGTCGTCGACAGCCGCTCGCCCAGCGACTGCACCAGTCCGTTTTCGATCGGCCCGGCAAAGCCGATGGCGATGAAGGCGAGGTCGGCGCGGATGACGAATTCGGTGCCGGCGATCGGCTTGCGCTTCTCGTCGACCTCGCAGCACTTCACGCCGGTCAGCTGGCCGTCTTCGTCGCCGATGAATTCAAGCGTCGCGACCTGGAATTCGCGATCCGCGCCCTCGGCCTGCGACGAGGATGTGCGCATCTTGGTCGCCCAGTAGGGCCAGACCGCCAGCTTGTCTTCCCTCTCCGGCGGCTGCGGCCGGATGTCGAGCTGGGTGACGCGCACCGCGCCCTGGCGAAACGATGTGCCGACGCAATCGGACGCGGTGTCGCCGCCGCCGACCACAACGACATGCTTGCCGCCCGCCAGGATCGGCTCCGACGGCCAGGCGACGGACTCGATGTCCTCGCCGCCGACGCGCTTGTTCTGCTGCACCAGATAGGGCATCGCGTCATGCACGCCGGTCAGCTGCGTGCCGGGAATGCCGGCCGGGCGCGGCTTTTCCGAGCCGCCGCAATAGAGCACCGCGTCATAGCCGGCCAGCAATTCGTCCAGCGGCTTGTCGACGCCGACATTGACGTTGCAGTGGAAGGTGACGCCCTCGCCGTCCATCTGGGCGATGCGGCGGTCGATATAGTGCTTTTCGATCTTGAAGTCGGGAATGCCGTAACGCATCAGACCGCCGGGACGGCTCTCGCGCTCGTAGACATGCACGTCGTGGCCGACGCGGCCAAGCTGCTGCGCCGCCGCCATTCCAGCCGGACCGGACCCGATGATGGCGACCTTCTTGCCGGTCTTCTGCTCTGCCGGCTGCGGCTTCACATAGCCGGTCTCATAGGCCTTGTCGGCGATCGCCTGTTCGATTGTCTTGATCGCGACCGGTATGTCTTCGAGGTTGAGCGTGCAGGCCTCCTCGCAGGGCGCGGGGCAGATGCGGCCGGTCCATTCGGGAAAATTGTTGGTCGAGTGGAGGTTCCGGATCGCGTTTTCCCAGTCGCCGGCATAGACGAGATCGTTCCAGTCCGGGATCTGGTTGTGCACCGGGCAGCCGGTCGGGCCATGGCAATAGGGCACGCCGCAGTCCATGCAGCGCGCGGCCTGTTTTTCGACTTCCTTGTCCGACATCGGCAGCGTGAATTCGCGGTAGTGCCGAATGCGGTCGGACGCCGGCTGGTACTTGTGCACCTGCCGGTCGATTTCGAGAAAGCCTGTCACCTTGCCCATGTCAGTTCCAAGTCGGTAGGTATTTGCGTTTGCGGCTACGGCTGCAGCCAGTTTTCAACTTTTAGTCCCGGCACCCGGGAGAAGGCCTTCTCGTCGCCGGTCACCAATGTCGCGTCAACCGACAAGGCATGCGCTGCGATCAACATGTCATTTGGTCCAAGCGCCGTTCCGTTGGCGCTCATTTGCGCGCGAACCTTGCCGTAGACCTTGGCGACTTCAGGCTCCAATCCAAGGATCGTCAGCCGCTCCAAGAAGGATTCAGTTCGCGCACGGGAACGAAATGACGGATTGCCCTCGACCCCGAACCAGACCTCGGCAGCCACGATGATACTGCTGAAAATCTCGTCCGGATCGATCTTGCTCAGTTTCCGCGCGACCTGACCGGACGGGTTGTGGGCCAAATCCGAAATGATGTTTGTGTCGAGCAGATACATGCCTAGAACTTCACATCATCCAGCGGCAACATATCGCCGTCGCCCGGATCAGCGGGAAAGTCGTCAATCGGACCATTCTCGCGCAGCCAATCGAGAAGCGGCGAGACTTTTCCTTTCGCTTTCGACGACAGAACCAGATCTCCCTCCTTATTGCGGCGCACAAACACCTCGTCGCCCTCGAATTCAAACTCCTTCGGTATCCTCACCGCCTGGCTGCGCCCGTTGCGAAACAGGCTTGCCGTGCGGACGTCCTTTCCATGCGCGTTCATCGAAGCCTCCAGTTGGCATATGCCGAAGCATATGCCAGTCGAACAGTCGATTCAATGATCACTCCGCCGCGACGCCGACCCGCATACGCTCCATGTCTTTCAGCGCACGCTTGTATTCGACCGGCATCACCTTCCGGAACTTCGAGCGGTAGCTGGTCCAGTCGTCGAGGATTTCGCGCGCCCGCTTCGATCCGGTGTAGTGCGCGTGGTTCGAGATCAGCTGGTAGAGCCGTTCGTCGTCGTGGCGGGTCATGTCGCCCGACACGTCGACGCGGCCCATATGGGCGATGTCGGAACCGTGGTGGTAGATCTTCTCCAGCAACTCGTCCTCTTCCGGCACCGGCTCCAGCTCCACCATGGCCATGTTGCAGCGCACGGCAAAATCGCCTTCCTCGTCCAGCACATAGGCGACGCCGCCCGACATGCCGGCGGCAAAATTGCGGCCGGTCTTGCCGATGACGACGACCACGCCGCCGGTCATGTATTCGCAGCCATGGTCGCCCACGCCCTCGACCACGGCGACCGCGCCGGAATTGCGCACCGCGAACCGTTCGCCCGCCACGCCGGCGAAATAGGCCTCGCCCTCGATCGCGCCGTAGAGCACGGTGTTGCCGACGATGATCGAGTCGTGCGCCACGATGTTGGAATCGTCCGCCGGCCGGATGACGATGCGGCCGCCCGAAAGACCCTTGCCGACATAGTCGTTGCCGTCGCCGACCAATTCGAACGACACGCCGCGCGTCAGGAAGGCGCCGAAGGATTGGCCGGCGGTGCCATGCAGCCTGACATTGATCGTATCCGGGCGCAGGCCCTTGTGGCCGAACCGCCGGGCGACCTCGCCCGACAGCATCGCGCCGGTCGAACGGTCGACATTCTTGATCGTCGTTTCGATCGTCACCGGCTGGCGCGCCACCAGCGCCTGTTCGGCCTCGGCGATCAGCTGACGGTCGAGCACGTCGTCGATCGGATGCTGCTGCCGGCGCGTCCAGTGGATGTCCTCATGCGCGGCGTCGGGCTTGTGGAACATCTTCGAGAAATCGAGCCCCTTGGCCTTCCAGTGTTCGACCAGCGCCCGCTTTTCGAGCAGGTCGGTCTGGCCGATGATCTGGTCGAGACGGGTGTAGCCCATCTCGGCGAGCAGCAGCCGGACCTCCTCGGCGACGAAGAAGAAGAAGTTGATGACGTGCTCCGGCGCGCCCTTGAACCGCTTGCGCAGCACCGGGTCCTGCGTCGCCACGCCGACCGGGCAGGTGTTGAGATGGCACTTGCGCATCATGATGCACCCCGCCGCGATCAGCGGCGCGGTGGAGAAGCCGAACTCGTCGGCGCCAAGCAGCGCCCCGACAATGACGTCGCGGCCGGTGCGAAGCCCGCCGTCGACCTGCAGCGCGACTCTGCTGCGCAGGCCGTTGAGCACCAACGTCTGGTGGGTTTCCGAAAGCCCCATCTCCCAAGGCGATCCCGCATGCTTGAGCGAAGTCAGCGGCGACGCGCCGGTGCCCCCGTCATAGCCGGAAATGGTGATGTGGTCGGCGCGCGCCTTGGCGACGCCCGCCGCAACCGTGCCGACGCCGACTTCCGAGACCAGCTTGACCGACACGTCGGCCGCCGGGTTGACGTTCTTCAGATCGTAGATCAGCTGCGCCAGATCTTCGATCGAATAGATGTCGTGATGCGGCGGCGGCGAAATCAGGCCGACGCCCGGCGTCGAATGGCGGGTCTTGGCGATGGTCGCGTCGACCTTGTGGCCGGGCAGCTGGCCGCCTTCGCCAGGCTTGGCGCCTTGCGCCACCTTGATCTGCATCATGTCGGAATTGACGAGATATTCCGTCGTCACGCCGAACCGGCCCGACGCCACCTGCTTGATCGCCGAACGCTCCGGGTTCGGCGCGCCGTCAGGCAGCGGCTTGTAGCGGTCCGGTTCCTCGCCGCCCTCGCCGGTGTTCGACTTGCCGCCGATCCGGTTCATGGCGATGGCCAGCGTCGTGTGCGCCTCGCGCGAGATCGAGCCGAAGCTCATCGCGCCGGTCGAGAACCGCTTGACGATCTCGACGGCCGGCTCGACCTGGTCGAGCGGCGCAGGCTTGCGGCCGACATCGCCGGCCAGCAGGACCCTGAATAGGCCGCGGATCGACTGGGCGCGCGTCGACGCGCTGTCGAGTTCAGCCGAATATTGCTGGAACGTCTCCCACGAATTCTTGCGCACCGCGTGCTGCAGCGTGGCCACCGCGTCGGGCGACCACACATGCGCCTCGCCGCGCATACGGAACATGTATTCGCCGCCGACGTCGAGCGCGCTGCGCAGCACCGGATTGTCGCCGAATGCGTCGGCGTGCCGGCTGACCGTCTCGGTCGCCACCTCGTCCAGCCCGACGCCTTCGATCGTCGTCGCGGTGCCGGTGAAATACTGGTCAACGAATGGAGTCGACAGGCCGACCGCGTCGAAAATCTGGGCACCGCAATAGGACTGGTAGGTCGAGATGCCCATCTTGGACATGACCTTCAGGATGCCTTTGCCGATCGACTTGATGTAGCGCGTGACGACTTCCGAGGCGTCGACTTCCGGCGGCAGTTCGCCCTTCTTGTGCATGTCGAGCAGCGTGTCGAAGGCGAGATAGGGATTGATCGCCTCGGCGCCGAAACCGGCGAGACAGCAGAAATGGTGAATCTCGCGCGGTTCGCCCGATTCGACCACCAGTCCGACCGAGGTCCGCAGCCCCTTGCGCACCAGATGATGGTGCACGGCGGCGGTGGCCAGCAGCGCCGGAATGGCGATGCGGTCGGGCCCGACCTGGCGGTCGGACAGGATGATGATGTTATAGCGCCCCGCCACCGCGGCCTCCGCGCGCTCGCACAGCCGCTCGATCGCGCCCTGCATCCCGGCCGCGCCTTCGGTCGCCGCATAGGTGACGTCGATGGTCTTGGTGTCGAAACTCTCCTCGGTGTGGCCGATCGAGCGGATCTTCTCCAGATCGCCATTGGTCAGGATCGGCTGGCGCACCTCAAGCCGCTTGCGCCGCGAGGTCCCGACCAGGTCAAGAATGTTGGGCCGCGGCCCGATGAACGACACCAGGCTCATCACCAGTTCCTCGCGGATCGGGTCGA
>DDFA01000109.1:65282-65425 GCA_002336975.1 Phyllobacteriaceae bacterium UBA1940 | reverse complement strand
CTTGCCCGGCTGCAGACGCCACTTCCTGACAATGTGCTTCTCAGGAACCACGAATGCGCCGGCTTCCGACGACAGGATCACCCGGTCGTCGTCTGTGACGACATAGCGCGCGGGCCTGAGCCCGTTGCGGTCGAGCGTCGCGC
>DDFA01000109.1:24324-65244 GCA_002336975.1 Phyllobacteriaceae bacterium UBA1940 | reverse complement strand
TCCATCAGCGCGGCGTGGTATTCGTAAAACGCCTTGCGGTCGCCATCCATCGACTTGTTGCCGGCCCAGGCTTCCGGGATCAGCATCATCATCGCGTGGGTCAGCGAATAGCCGCCCTGGAACAGAAACTCGAGCGCGTTGTCGAAACAGGCGGTGTCCGACTGCCCCTCATAGGAAATCGGCCACAGCTTGGAGATGTTGTTGCCGAACAGTTCCGAATCGACCGACGCCTGGCGCGCCGCCATCCAGTTGTTGTTGCCGCGAACCGTGTTGATCTCGCCATTGTGCGCAACCATGCGGTACGGATGCGCCAGCTTCCACGACGGGAACGTGTTGGTGGAAAACCGCTGGTGAACCAGGATCAGCGCCGTCTCGAAACGCGGATCGGTCAGGTCGGTGTAATAGGCGCCGACCTGGTAGGCCAGGAACATGCCCTTGTAGACGATGGTTCGCGCCGACAGCGACACGCAATAGGCGCCGATGTCCTTGTTGTTGTTCTCGGCGTAGATGCGACCGGAGATCACCTTGCGCAGCAGGTAAAGCCGCGCCTCGTATTCCTCGTCGTCTTCGATCTCGGCCGGGCGGCCGACGAACACCTGGCGGTGGCAGGGCTCGGATTCGACAATCGCAGGGGCCTTCGACAGCGATGAATTGTCGACCGGCACGTCGCGGAAGCCGATGACCGGCAGGCCCTCGGAGGCGGCCGATTCGACGATGATCTCGTCAATATGGTCGCGCAGCGCCTTGTCCTGCGGCATGAACCAGTGGCCGACGCCATAGCGGCCGGGAGGCGGCAGTTCGACGCCCTGCTTCGCCATTTCTTCCCGGAAAAATCGGTCGGGCACCTGCACCAGCACACCCGCGCCATCGCCCATCAGCGGGTCGGCGCCGACAGCGCCGCGATGCGTCAGGTTTTCCAGCATCGCCAGGCCGTCGAGCACGATCTGGTGCGACTTGACGTTCTTCATCTGGGCGATGAAGCCGACGCCGCAGGCGTCATGCTCGTTGCGCGGATCGTACAGTCCCTGCGCGCCCGGCAGGCCGGCAAAATCGACGGTTTTCGCAGTACGCACAGTCTGCTGCGCGGCGCTTGCGTGCTCCGTCGACACAGATGGCGTGCGATGCGTCATCGATCTTCCTCCATTTGGGGCCAAACGGCCGGGCATTTTCCGCACAGGCGACCGGATCGGCGCGATCTTACGCCATATCCAGCCAGATGACGGAGCAAAATTACGACAGCAGTGCTGTCCTAATTTCGATATGGCAGAATTTCGCCGACGGCACAAGCAGGAAATGGAAAGCCGCGGGCGCGGCGGCGACGTTTTCGTGCTCCACGACGGCAGATTGCGTAATTTAATTGCGCCAAGGCGTTTTGACGCAGACCGGGCCTGAGACCGGCGCGCCACGGCGTCGTCTGGCCCACCGCCCCGCTCTTGCATGGCAGCTGCCGATTGACCAGTGTCGCGCGCGAGATCAACCAGGCAACAAGCGGCAGATGATTTTTTCCTCGGACAACTGGGCCGGCGTGCACCCGGAAGTGGCGCAGGCGCTGACGCGAGCATCGGGCGGCTTCGATTCGGCCTATGGATCGGGCGCTTGGGACAAGCGCGTCGCCGCCCGCTTCAACGAGATTTTCGAACGCGAGGTGGCGGTGTTCTTCGTCGCCACCGGTTCGGCCGCAAACTCGCTGGCGCTCGCCTCGGTGCAGCGTCCGGGCGGCGTGGCGTTCGCCCATACGGAAGCACACATTCTCGAAGACGAATGCGGCGCGCCTGAATATTTTTCCGGCGGCGGCAGGCTACACGCGGTCGCCGGCCCGCTCGGCAGGATGGACCTGGCCGAACTGGAAGCGGCGATCGGCCGCTTTCCCCCGGGTTTTGTCCATGGCGGACAGCCCGCGGCGCTGTCGATCACCCAGGCGACCGAGATCGGCACGGTCTATTCGGTCGATGAAATTGCCGCGGTGTCCGAAATCGGCAAACGTCACGGGCTGCCGCTGCACATGGACGGCGCGCGTTTCGCCAATGCGTTGACCTCGCTGCAGGTCTCGCCGGCCGAAATGACCTGGAAGTCCGGCGTCGACCTGCTGTCGTTCGGCGGCACCAAGAACGGCTGCTGGATGGCCGAGGCGGTGGTTCTGTTCGACACGGCCCGCGCCGCCGAATTCGCCTTCATCCACAAGCGCGGCGCGCAGCTGTTTTCCAAATCGCGCTTCATCGCCGCGCAGTTCGAAGCCTATTTCGCCGACGATCTGTGGCTGAAATCGGCGCGCCACGCCAACCGCATGGCCGGCGACCTGGCGGCAGCGCTTGAAAAGTCCGGGCGAGCGCGCCTCGCCTGGCGCCCGCAGGCCAATGAAGTGTTCGCGATCATGCCCAGGGCGCTGGCCAAGGGCTTGCAGGACAAGGGCGCCCGGTTCCACGAATGGCGTAAACCCGCGTCCTTCGACGCAGCACTTGGCGCCGACGCAGCCCTCTACCGCTTCGTCACCAGTTTCGCGACGACCGGCGACGACATCGCCGCATTGGCAAGGCTGCTCAGCTGAGATTTGTCAGGGCCTGGAAAGCAAGCCGCAGCGACCGCGGCCCGGAACGACAAACGGCGCCCCTTTCGGGACGCCGTCCGGTTCGGTTCAAGGCAAGCGGGGGTCAGGCCGCTTTCTTGGCGTCGACCTTGGTCTCGGTCTTGGCTTCGACCTTGGCCTCGATCTGCTTGGCGGGTTTGTCGCCGGGCGCCGAGATCGCGATCTTGCGCGGCTTCATCTCTTCAGGGATGTTACGCTTGAGATCGACATGCAGCAGGCCATTCTTCAGCGTTGCGCCGGACACTTCGACGTGGTCGGCAAGCTGGAAGCGGCGCTCGAAGGCGCGCGAAGCAATGCCGCGATAAAGCAGTTCGGAGCCGTCATTGGCGCTCTGCTCGCCCTTCTCGCCCTTGACCGTCAGCACATTGCGGTGCGCCTCGATCGAGATTTCGTCTTCGCTGAAGCCCGCGACCGCCATGGTGATCCGATAGGCGTCGTCGCCGGTGCGTTCGATATTGTAGGGCGGATAGGTGGTGCCGCTATCGGGCTGCGCAACCTGGTCGAGCAGCGAAAACAGCCGGTCGAAACCGACGGTTGAGCGATAGAGCGGCGAAAAATCGAAATTACGCATGGTTGTTCTCCTTCAGAGCAACAGGTTCGCGTGGTGACGCGCCGCCGGAACCCATATCGGCGCTCCCGGCTCGTCAGCGGCCCCTTCAAAGGCGGCCACGATGTTGATTTGGGAAAAGCTGCCGGCCTTTTCAAGGGTCCGCGGCGCGCTCGGACGGCGCGAACGCGGCTCGAATATGAACGCCAGATGAACCGACCCTTCGGCATACGTTCAGTCGACGCCCGCTAGGGTCGCTGTCAGGATCGCTGCTTCAGCGAAAGCAACGCAAACGATCCCGGCCTGGACGTATCGTCCCTTCCGTTCGGGTCCTTCATAGGCCGGAAGCATTGCTTCCGGCCATTTTTCTTTCAGCCCCATCGCCGCAAACCGGCTTCGAGCCTTTGCTTTTCGCACTCGACCTTCTTAACAATGACGCGCCAAACCGTTCGCGTCCCGCATGAATCTCGTCGACATCCCCCAAAACCCGGCGCCGCCGCTCGCAGAAGTCGGCCGCTTTGTCGCGCGCGACGGCGTCGGCAGCCGCTATGCGCTGTTTGCGGCCACCGGCCGCCCGCTCAAGGGCACGATCGTGCTGCTGACCGGCCGCAACGAGTTCATCGAGAAATATTTCGAGACCATCGGCAACCTGACCGCCCAAGGGTTCGCCGTCGCGGCGCTGGACTGGCGCGGCCAGGGTGGCTCCGACCGCATGCTGAAGGATCGGCAACGCGGCTATGTCAAACGGTTCGACCAGTATGTCGACGACCTCGAACAGTTCATGACCGACGTCGTCCTGCCTGACTGCCGGGGTCCGTTCTACGTGCTGGCCCATTCCATGGGCGGCCTGGTTTCGCTGCTTGCCGCGCCGCGCCTGTTCAACCGGGTCCGCCGCATGGTGCTGTGCGCCCCGCTGCTGGAATTGGTCGGGCAGCCGGTCTCGACCGACATGCTGCGGCGCGCGACCGGGCTGGCCTGCTGGCTGGGCCTTGGAACCCGCTACATATCGAACGGGCCGCGCCCGCCCGGCGGCCCGCCGTTTGCCGGCAACAAGCTGACCTCCGACCTCGTGCGCTACGCCCGCAACCAGGCGATCATCGATGCAGCCCCGCAACTGGCGCTCGGCGGACCGACGGTTGCGTGGATCCATGCCGCCTGCGTGGCGCGCGACAAGGTGCTCGACCAGGATTTTCTCGGCCGCATCCACATCCCGACCCTGATCGTCGCCGCCGGCGCCGACGAGGTGGTTTCAACGCCGGCGATCGAAACGCTGGCGCGCCGCATGCGCGCCGCCTCGCTTGTCACCGTCGATGGCGCCCAGCACGAAATCCTGCAGGAAGCGGACATTTTCCGCGAACAGTTCCTGTCGGCGCTGCACGCTTTTGTGCCCGGCGAGGGTTCGGAACTCTACGCCTGAGCTGGGGGGCGGGCTAACCCGCGATCAGCTTCAGCGCCTTGTCGTGCAGCGCCGGATTGGCGCTGGCCAGGATGTCGCCGCCCTGTTCGGCAGGCCCGCCGGTCCAGGTCGTCACCACCCCGCCCGCCTGCTCGATGATCGGGATCAACGCCACGATGTCGTAGGATTGCAGTCCCGCATCCACCGCGAAGTCGGCATGGCCGGCGGCGACCATGGCGAAGGCGTAGCAATCGATGCCGTAGCGCGGCAGCCGCACCGCCGCTTCAAGCCGGTCGTAGGCCGTGCGCAGCCCGCCCTTGAACAGCGCCGGCGTGGTGGTGAACAGCGTCGCGTCCGCCAGATCGGACGTCACCCGCGTCTTCAGGCGCCGCGGCCCGCCGGGCCCCTCATAGTGGGACCCTTGCCCGTCGGCGTAAAACAGTTCGCCGGTGAACGGCTGCGCCATCATGCCGGCCGTCGCATCGCCGTCGACCGTCAGCCCGACCAGCGTGCCCCACACCGGCAGGCCGGAAATGAAGGCGCGCGTGCCGTCGATCGGGTCGATCACCCACACATGCGAGGCCGACGCGTTTTCCGCTCCGTGCTCCTCGCCCAAAATGCCGTGGTCGGGAAATTCCTTGCTGATCAGAGCGCGAATGGCCAGTTCGGCCTCCCGATCGGCCTCGGTGACCGGATCGAACCCTTGCGCCAGCTTGTTGGCGATTGCGCTGGGTGTCCGAAAACGCGGCAACGTCTCGGCTGCGGCGACGGCCGCAATGCGACGAAAAATATCTGCGTTGACAAGCATCAAAAGTACCCGGCTCTCTTTGGCGTCGGTTGGGCGGGATGCGCCTTTTCCTGCGCCGATTCAAACAGTCCCTGCAATATCGAATTTCAGGCGATGCGGCATAAGACCGGAGTTGGGCCGGCCCTGCCGCCCACGCCCGGTCCGGACCTTTCCTCCCTAGACGGTTTCACGGCCGGATGCGACCGCGTTGCGTCGCAATGCGGTGTTTTCCCCCGGGCCGGCTCATTCCGCGGCCAGCGGCAGCGACCCGAACATGTCACGCGCTCCGGCGATCAGCCTGGCCGAGAATTCGGTCAGGTCCTCCGCCAGGGCCTGGAAGCCGGTGAGCTTCCTCAAATTGCTTTCGTCCATGTAGATGCGGCGATTGACCTCGATCTGGATCGCGTGAAACCCCTTCGCCGGCCGCCCGTAATGTTCGGTGATGTAGCCCCCCGCATAAGGCTTGTTGTGCGCAACGACATAGCCCATCGAGGTCAGCAGCCAGATCGCCAGTTGCGACAGATCGGCCGCGGCGGCGGTTCCGAACCGGTCGCCGACGACAAAATCCGGCCTCGCCCGCCCCTCGCCCGCCTTCAGCGATCCCGGCATGGAATGGCAGTCGACCAGCACCGCGTGGCCGTTGCGCGTCCGCGCCTCCAGCAACAGCGTCCGCAACAGCATGTGATAGGGCTTGTAGAGCGCATCCACCCGCGACACAGCCTCGGCCAGTGGCAGTTTCGCCGCATAGATGTCCTGACCCTCGCCGACGATGCGCGGCACCGTGCCGAGCCCGCCCGCCACCCGCGTCGACCGCACATTGGCGAAGGCAGGCAAGGGCTCGACGAACATGCGCGGATCGAGCTCCCACGGCTCGCGATTGACGTCGAGATAGGCGCGCGGAAAGTTGGCCGCGAGCAAGGGCGCGCCCAGCGCCACGGCGCCGCCGAACAACTGGTCGACATAACAATCTTCCGAGCGGCGGATCGACAGCCGGTCCAGGCGCGACATCGCCATGAACCGGTCGGGATAGTGAGCGCCGCTATGGGGAGAATTGAACACGAAGGCGCTGTCGCGGCTCGCCGGCAATGACAGCGAATAGGGCCCGAGACCGAAAAAATCGTCGGCGGCGCTCATCGTGCCTCGTTCATCCGATTATCAGGGCCTCGTCCACATGCCTCACCAGGACGGAAACTGGCATAGGCTGATTCAAACTGTCCAGCGTCGAAGTCCGACGCAACGGCATTCACTTGATATTTACCCGCCAAACTTCATATTGGGCGTGGTTAATGCGCGGGCTCCCAGCCTGCATGGGCTGATTCGGACATATCATGGCAAGAATACTGCTTGCAGAAGACGACGAAGATATGCGGCGCTTCCTGGTCAAGGCGCTTGAGCGCGCCGGCTATGACGTCAGCGATTTCGACAATGGCGCATCCGCCTATGAGCGGCTGCGCGAGGAACCGTTCTCGCTGCTGCTGACGGATATCGTCATGCCCGAGATGGACGGGATCGAACTGGCGCGCCGCGCCACCGAGATCGATCCCGATCTCAAGGTGATGTTCATCACCGGTTTTGCCGCGGTTGCGCTCAATCCGGATTCGAAAGCGCCGAAAGACGCCAAGATCCTGTCAAAACCGTTCCACCTGCGCGATCTCGTCGACGAGGTCGAGAAGATGCTGAAGGCGGCCTGACCGCTTAGGCTCGCAATCCGGCCCGCCGATTGTGCGCTGCGCAAAAGGCGGCCTGATTGCTTCGTTTCGCTATTGACGCCCGAACTCAGGCATGATGTATGCGCGGCGTCGGATGGGCGTGTAGCTCAGCGGGAGAGCACTACGTTGACATCGTAGGGGTCACAGGTTCAATCCCTGTCACGCCCACCATCCGAACCCCTGAAAAGGTTGAAAAATCCGCTTCGGCGGATTTTTTCGTTTCTGGGTGGCTAAAGGCCTTGCGACCGGACCGGCCCTACTCCGTCTCGATCTCTCCGATCGCCAGGTTTGCTCTGACGACCGCCTCGACGTCACCCATTCTTTGCCGTGCGGGCCGGGATTGAGCGCCCATCGCGCTCAACTACCCGGCAACCACGACCTTGACGTCGAGATCGCCCTTGGCCTTCAGGTCGATCTTCTTCGCCACCCGGCCATTGACGGTGAGCGACGCCTTCCTGCCGCTGGCACGTTCGACGGAGACGCGCACCGTGCGGCCGCCGGTTTTCAGCGTCGCGCCAAACCCCGGCCAGTTGGACGGCAGCGCCGGCGCGACGATCAGCGTTTCGCCCTGCTTGCGGATGCCGAGCACGCCTTCCACCGCGCAGCGGTAGAGCCAGCCGGCCGAACCGGTATACCAGGTCCAGCCACCACGTCCGGCAAGCGCGCCTTCGGAATAGATGTCGGCGGCCACCACATAGGGCTCGACGCGGTAGTCTTCCGCCGCGTCGCGGTCGAGCGCATGGTTGACCGGATTGAGCATCCGAAGACCCTCATAGGCCTCGTCGGCCAGCCCCATCTGCGCCAGCGCCAGCACGAACCAGGTGGCGGCGTGGGTGTATTGCCCGCCATTCTCGCGCACGCCCGGCGGATAGGCCTTGATGTAGCCCGGCTCCGTCGCCGACTTGTTGAACGGCGGCTTGAACAGCCGGATCAGCTGATGATCGCGGTCGACCAGCGCCGCGCGCGCCGAATTCATCGCCTGCGCCGCCTTGTCCCTGTCGCCTTCGCCCGACAGCACGCTCCACGACTGGGCGATGGAGTCGATCTGGCATTCGTCCGACAGGTGCGAACCGAGCGGCGAACCATCGTCGAACGAGCCACGTCTGTACCATGCGCCGTCCCAGCCCGATGCCTCCAGCGCCGCCTTGAGCCTGTCGGCATGAGCCAGCCAGGCCTCGGCCCGCGCGCCATCGCCGCGCGCCGTCGCCACCGGAGCGAAATCGCGCAGCGTCTTGAGCAGGAACCAGCCGAGCCAGACGCTGTCGCCCTTGCCCTTCTCGCCGACGCGATTCATGCCGTCATTCCAGTCGCCGCCCAGGATCAGCGGGATGCCGCTGTCGGCGGCGCGCGTGATGGCAAGGTCGAGCGCCAGCGCGCAGTGCCGATAGATGTTCGCCTTGGTCCGCGAGATTTCCGGCGTGAAGAAACTGTCGTGCTCCCCGTCCTTGAGCGGCTCGCCGACGATGAACGGAAGCTCGACGTCGAGGATCGTCTCATCGCCCGTCACCGCCATGAAATGCGCGGTCGCGTAGGCCAGCCAGACCACGTCGTCGGAGATCATCGTACGCACCCCGGCGCCGGTGCGCGGCAGCCACCAGTGCTGCACGTCGCCCTCGGGGAACTGCCGCGACGCGGCGTTGACGATCTGCGCCCGGGCAAGCTCCGGATCGTGCAGCAGCAGCGCCAGCGTGTCCTGCAACTGATCGCGGAAACCGAAAGCGCCGCTGGCCTGATAAAATCCGGCGCGGGCGCGGATGCGGCAGGCCAGCGCCTGGTAGGGTAGCCAATGGTTGACCATCGCGTCGAGCGCCGGATCGGGCGTCTCGACCTGCAACGTGTCGAGGAAGCCGCGCCATTCGGCGTCGACGTCCTTCAGCCGCGCCTCGAAGCTGACCGTCCGGTGTTTTGCGACAAGGTCCACGGCCTCTTGCTGCGACGCGGCGTCGCCGACCAGCAGCAGCATCTCGCGCGCAGCGCCGGCGGCGATTTCGACGTCGAGCGCCAGCGCCGCGCAGATGTCGCGGCCGGCTTCAATGGTTCCGCTAAGCTGCGCGCCCTCGGCGACAGCGCCCGGCAAGGTGACCGAGCCGAAGCGCCCGAGGAACTCGACCCGGTCGCTGGTGTGGCTGTCGGCGGGCCTGTCGAAGGCCATGAACGCCACCCGCTCGCCATAGTCGAGACTGTAGGGGTTGCCGGCCATCACCGCCCCGGTCGCCGCGTCGAAGAACGGCACGAACATCGGCGCGCTGCGGGCGCGGTTGTTGCCCAGCACCCATTCGGCATAGGCGTAGACGCGCAGGCGTCGCGGCGCGGCGCCGTCATTGTTCACGGTGATGCGCACGACCTTCAGCGGATCGGTCCGGTCCACCACCATTTCCGCCTTGACCGTAAGGTCGCCCTTGCGGCCCTCGAACGCGCTGACGCCCTGGCTGTGCCGCGCCTCGTGCCGGTCGGCCGATCCCGGCGCCAGGGCCGCGAACGGCGTCACCACCTCGCCGCTGTCCATGTCGCGCACGAAAATCGCCTCGCCCGGACGGTTGCTGACCGGATCATTGGTCCAGGGCGTCAGCTGGAAGTCGCGGCTGTTGCGGCTCCAGGTGAACGCCGCGCCTTCGGCCGAGACATGGAAACCGAAGCTGCCGTTGGAAATGACATTGACCCAGGGCTGCGGCGTCGCGCCGCCGCCGGGCAGCCGCACCACATAGGAGCGACCGTCGCCGGCGAAGCCGCCAAAACCGTTCCAGAACTGCAGGCCCTCGCCAGGCTCCGCCCGGGCGATGTGTTCCGGCGAACGCGGCTGAACCCGCTCGATCTTGACATTGGCCAGCTGCGTCAGGATTTCGGTTTCGGCCCGCTCGATCTGGTCTTCGATCTTGCCGTTGCGGGTATGCAGCACGACGCGCGCGGAGGCGATCAGCGTCTTGTAGGACCGCTCGTCCATCAGGTCGCGACGCACCGCGAAGATGTGCTGGCGCGGTCCCAGCTCGCTGCCGCGCAGGCGGCTGTTCTCGCAAAGCTGGTCGATCGCGTTCTGCAGATCCTGCACATAGGAGGAGGCCTGTTCGTTGACGATCACCAGATCGGCGAACAGACCGCGCGCGCGCAGATATTCCTGCATCCGCAGCGCCTTGCCAACGATCTCGATGTCGGCGATGTCGCCGATGCGCAGCGCAAAGATCGGGAAATCGCCGGAAATGCTCATCGGCCACAGCGCCGACTGCGGGCCCATGCCCGCCGCGATCGTCTCCGGCGCGGCGCGCATCGCCGGGTGCGGATAGAGCAGGTAGCGGCCGAGCTTCTGCACCTCCGCCGCCTCGGTCAGGCTGAAGCCGACATGCCGGGTCTGCACCTGCGAACGGGTCCAGGCGTGCATCGACTGGCGGGCGAAGCTTTCGGGATGGTCGAGCCGGGCGATCGTTTCCTCCAGTGCGGCCCGATCGGCGCCCACCAGCGTCCAGAACGTCAGCGCCACCTTCTTGTGCGCCGGAATGCGCACCTTGCGGCGTAGCGAGAACACCGGGTCGAGCACGAAGCCGTCGGCGCCGGAGAGCTTTGCGTCGGCATCGAACGCGGCCGGCCACCGCAGATCGCGGCCGCGGCCGATGAAGGCGCGCCGGTCGGTTTCCGCCTTCGTCTCGCCGGAATGGCTTGCCGCCACGGTGAGGAAATGGGCCGCCGCAATGTCCTTGTCGCCGGGCGAACGCTTGCGCCGCAGCGCGAAGATGATGCCGCGCGCATGATCGAATTCGGTCTCGACGAACATTTTCGAGAACGCCGGATGCGCATTGTCGGACGCGTCCGGCGCCAGCGCCAGTTCGGCGAACGAGGTCGCCTCGACGACGCGCTCCTCGTTGCTCTGATTGTAGATGGTGACGCGGCGCGCCTCGCCATTGGCTTCCGACGCGACGATGCACTCGACTTCCGAGCGCAGCGCGCCAACCGTCTTGTTGAACGTAGCCTTGTCGTCGGCGAACATCACGTCGACGCTTTCGCCGGCCGCGCCGTGCGGTTCCGTCGTGGCCGACCACCACTCGCCGGACGCGGCGTCGCGCAGGAAGATGAACGATCCGAGGCGGTCTTCCACCGGATCGGCGTGCCAGCGGGTTACCGCCAGATCGCCGAAACGGCTGTAGCCGGAGCCGGTCGACGACACCATCACCGAATAGGCGCCGTTGGACAGAAGACATGTCGCCTTGGGCGCATGCAGCGGATCGGCGATCACCCTCAGGTCCGGCGGCGTCTCGTCCGCGTCGAGCCTGATCCGCTCTTCCGCCTCGGAGCGCACGGTTGTGACCGGAATGTCGCGCGGCGCCTTTTCTTGCAGCAGCAGCTCGGCCGCCTCGATCACCGGGTCGGAGTGGAACCGGTCGCGAATGCGGCCGTGATGGACGACATTGCCGATGGCGACGATGCACATGCCCTGATGGTGGGCGTAATAGTTGCGCACGACGGCGCAGGTCTGACCTTCGGGCACGCGCGCCGGGGTGAAGTCGACCGCGTCGTAGAAGCCGAACTGCCCAAGCGCGCCGATCGACGCCAGCCTGTCCAGATTGTCGACGGCCGGCGCGGGCGCAAACTGCGCCGCCATCACGGTGGCGTAAGGGGCGATGACCAGGTTCTGCGACAGGCCGCGCTTCAACCCGAGACCCGGCACGCCGAAATTGGTGTATTGGTAGGTCATCTCGCGGTCGCGCGCATTGTATGCCGCTTCAGAAATGCCCCAGGGCACGTCGCGCTGCTTGCCGTAGGCGATCTGCCGCTTGATCACCAGCCGGCAGGTCTGGTTGAGAATGCCGCCCGCCGGCTCGTTCATCACCAGCGGCGGCATCAGATATTCGAACATCGAGCCCGACCACGAGATCAACGCGCCGCGGAAACCGATCTCGACGATCGGCCGGCCGAGCCTGAACCAGTGTTCGGTGGGAATGTCGCCCTTGGCGATGGCGAACAGGCTGGTCAGNNGCGCTTCCGACGCCAGCAGGTCGTAACAGCTTTCGTCGAGCTGGCGATCCTCGACCCGGTAGCCGATCGACAGCAGTTTTCGGTCCGGCCGCATCAGGAACGAAAACTCCATCTGGAAGGCGATGGTCCGGGCGCGCCTGGACACCTCCTGCATGCGCCGGCGCAACTCGGCCAGGCGCGCTTCCTCGAAATGGGCGTCGGCGATGTGCGACTCGCACGCCGCCAGCAGCCGCTCCGCCCAGGTCACCAGATACTGGCTGTTGGCCGTCCCGGTGCCCTCGTTGACCTGCCGCGCCAGTTTCAGCAGTTCGCGCGCATTGATCGCGAGGTTGAGCGTGCGGATCGCGGCCGTCTCGGGCTCGCTCTGGATCGAGCGCACGGCGCGTTTCATGCCGACGATGCGCTCGTTCAGCCGTTCGCGCACCGGCCGCGTCTGGCGGCGGTCGTCGGGGATCGAGCCATGCGCCGACTGCAATACGCCGACCGTGTCGATGACGCCTTCGAGATCGCCCTGCAGGAAAGCGGCGGGCGCTTCCGCCCATTCCGCAAAGGCGCGCGCGATCGCGACCAGATGGCCGGCCAGATTGCCGCTGNNCGTACCAGTTGTAGAGATGGCCGCGTTCGCGATCGAGCTTTTCAACCGTATCCAGCGTCTTTTCCGATCGCTCGATGGCTTCCGACAGCGCGATCCAGCCAAAATCGCGCGCCGCCACCACCGACAGCAGATACATGCCGATATTGGTCGGAGAGGTGCGGTTGGCGACGACCGGATGCGGCGTCTCCTGCATATTGTCGGGCGGCAGCTGGTTGTGTTCGTCGGTGACATGGGTCTCGTAGTAGAGCCAGGTCCGCCGCGCGATCCGGCGCAGCTTCTCCTTGTCGCCCTCGGTCACCGCCAATTCGTCCTCGACCTCGGCCGAGCGGCTGACATACCAGGCGATCGCCGGCGCGAGCGCCCACAGGATCGTGTAGCACAGCGCCAGATTGGCGCCCGTCGTCTGACCCGCAATCGCCACCAGGAAGGCGCCCGTCGCCACCACAACCGAGCCGGCCATCAGCCCGTAATAATAGGTCAGCGTGTCGGGCTGCGATTTCTGCACCTGCGAGGCGGTGCGCCATTCCAGCAGGTTCTTGCGGCTGACCAGCAGCCGGTAGAGCGTGCGCACAATCGCGTCGCCCATCATCCAGGCGTTATGCGCGATGAAGGTGACCTTGAGCGCCACCTGCGCCGAAGCGTAGACGAATTCGCGCACGAACGCCGCGATGTGGCCGCGCAACGTCGTCTCGGACGACTTCGGCGTCAGCGCGTGGATCAGGTCGAAGGTCGGCGCAATGAACAGCGCCAGCACCAGCAGCGTCATCCACTGCGCCGCGAAGGCAAACGACATCGACGCCCAGCCGATAGCCGCGGCGATCACCCAGAAGATCGGCGTCAGCGTGCGCCGCAGATTGTCGACCATCTTCNNTGAGCGCCGACAGCGCGAGGGCGAGACGGAAATCGCCGCCGAGCGCGCGCAGGTGGCTGGCGATCGTGATCCCGGGCCCGCGCGGAGGGACCGCCGCCGCGACGGGAATCAGCGCCGGCAGGACGATCGTCGAGAGGACGAACAGCGTCCAGATGACCGCCGCATGGACAGGAAGAAGCCAGCCGGCGATCAGGGCGACGATGGTCACCGGCGCCGTCAGCGTGCGGCGCAGATTGTCGACCATTTTCCAGCGGCCGATGATCGGGACGCCGGTCGCCTTGCCGCCCGCGCCGGCGGCCGGATGTCCGGCGCCCAGAATCCACGGCAGCAATTGCCAGTCGCCGCGCGCCCAGCGGTGGTGGCGCGATGCATCGACCGGATATTGCGCCGGATAGTCCTCGACAACCTCGATGTCGCTCACCAGCGCGGCGGAGACGAACGCGCCTTCGAGCAGGTCGTGGCTCAGCACCGAGTTTTCGGCGATGCGGCCGCGCAACGCGGCGATCATCGCGTCGACATTGTAGAGACCCTTGCCGGTGAAGGTGCCCTTGCCGAACACATCCTGGTAGAGATCGGAGACGGCGAACACATAGGGGTCAAGGCCACGATTGGCCGAAAACACCCGCTGGAAGAACGAGGTTTCGTCGCCGGTGGTCAGCGACGCGGTGACGCGCGGCTGCAAGATGCCGTAGCCGCGCACCACCAGACGGCCGGCCTCATCGAGTTTCGGCCGGTTCATCGGGTGCGCCAGCTTGCCGGCAAGATGCGTCGCCGCATCGCGCGTCATCCGCGTGTCGGCGTCAAGCGTCAGCACATGCACGATGTCGGGCGGCAGCGCCGCGTCGAGCGGCATGAATGTCGTGTCCGGATCGCCGCGCAGCAACAGGTTCAATTCGTCCAGCTTGCCGCGCTTGCGCTCCCAGCCCATCCAAGCGCCTTCCGCCTCGTTGAACAGGCGGCGGCGGTGGAGCAGGTGGAAACGCTGTGCGACGCCCGGCGGATAACGCCGGTTGAGTTCGGCGATCTCGGCCCGCGCATAGGCGAGCACATCGAGATCGCGTTCGTTCTCCTCGGTCTTGGCGTCCGGCCAGTCCGACAGCAGGGCATAGTAGACCTCGCCCCGCATATTGGCGAGGTAGTGGACCTCCAGCCGGTGAACCATCTCCTCGACGTCGGCGCGCGAGCCGATCAGCGTCGGCACCACCACAAGCGTGCGCGCCTCGGCGGGAACGCCATCCTTGTATTCGTAGCCGATCAGTCGGGTCGGCCGCATGAACAAAAGCGTCAGCGTGTTGAACAGGCCGACTGCGCCTTCAACCGCCGGCAGCACAAACAGCGCCAGCATCAGAAACGCCCAGCCGCCGGAAATGCCGGCCGCGCTGGTGACCGTCGCGGCAATGGCGACGAAGACCGCCGTCAGCGCCATGATCGGCACGGCGAGCGACAGCCAGCTGCCGCGCTGGAAAACGCGAAACAGCCTTTCGTGCGGGGCTGCCTTGTAGCCGATCCCCCGCTCGAGTTCCGGCCGGCGCGAGCCGACCAGGAAATAGCCGATATCGGCAAAATCGGGATCGCCGCCGGCGTCAGCGGCGGCGGCATTCGACATCTCGATCGCCTGTCGCGCCACCTCGGTTTCGCTTTGCGCCGACCGGCGCGCCAGACGCTCGATTTCGGCGCGGTACTGGTCGCGCGACTGGAAATCGAGCAGTTCCAGATTGGTCCCCGCCCGCAGCAGCGCGTCGACGCGGCTGACGCTCTCGAACCATTCGGTCCAGTCGACGTCGTTGCACAATCTCAGGCCGCGAACGATGTTGCCCATCGTGACGTTGCCGCTGGCGAGCGTCTGATGCTCGATCCGGGTGATCGCCTCGGCGTCCAGTCCGTGTCGTTCAAGCTCGTTTTCGAGCCACATCAGCGCCGCGCCGGCGCTCTTCGATCCGTCGCGCAGGCGATAGAGGAACTGGGTTGCAAACGATGCGTCGCGCGCGTGCTCGACATAGGCTGACAGCAACTCGGTCTGCGCAGCGCCGTTGTCTTCCAGCAACAGCTTGTCGGCCGTCTGGTTGGCGATCACTTGCATCAGCCGGGCGCGTTCGACGCGCATCGCCAGCCGGCGCAGGTTTTCCACCAGCACGAACCGGATGAACGACGGAAGCGCCCACAATTCGCCGATTTTCAGCGGCTCGACGTCCTGGTAAGACTGCACGAGCGCGCGCAGGCTGTCGGGCGAAATGGTGCTGTCGGTGTGCGCAACATAAGCCCAGGCGATCACCAGCGTCCGCGGCGCCGCCGCCCCGCTGGGAAGCTTGACCGACGGCAGTTCGCGATAGAACCGCTTGGGCAGGTCGCGCCTGATCTGCACGATGCTTTCTTCGATCAGGTAGTTGTTGTCGAGCAACCATTGCGCCGCCGGCGTGATGGAGTCGCCGTGCGCCTGCGCCGCATTGGTCGACTGATAGACCCGCAGAATTCGGGCCGCGTCGTCCTTGATGCGCGCATGAAAGTCGAATTCGCCGAGGCCCTGGAAGCTGAGTTGCTCGCCTTTGGCCAGATCCGCGCCGAGGCGGCGCAGCCGGTCCTCCTGGAAATAGTCGTAGCGGATCGGCAACTCCGCCGACGGGGGCAGTGGATTGGCCGTTGGCTTCGCAGCGCGCGACTTAAAGGGTGCGTTCATGTCGGGTTTCTAGCACAATTGAGCTGCTATCTAGGGCACGGTCCGGTCGGCGTAAATTGCCCCGAGCCGATTTCGTTGCACTGCAACAGCCAGTAACGCAAATTTACCGATCGAATTGTTGCGGCGCAATGGAACCCAATCTATCTGCTCGCGTTGTAGCGATCTAGTTGCCGGCAAAACTGCCTGCAGATTGAAACCAGATCGTTGGGCAGGACAAAATGAACAGATCGATCCGCAAAGCGGTTATCCCGGCTGCCGGTTTCGGCACTCGCATGCTTCCGGCCACCAAGAGCATTCCCAAGGAGCTTCTGACGATCGTCGACCGTCCGCTGATGGATCACATCGTCGCCGAAGCGTTTGCCGCCGGAATCGAACACGTGGTCATCGTCACCGGTCGTGGAAAGGGAGCGATCGAAGACCATTTCGACCACGGTTTCGAGCTCGACGCGACGTTGCGCGCCAGCGGCAAGCACGCGCTGGCCGACAAGATCAAGAGCCAAACGCCGGGCGTCGGCTCGGTGTCGTTCGTGCGCCAGCAGGAGGCCCGCGGCCTCGGTCACGCCATCTGGAGCGCCCGCCACATCATCGGCGACGAGCCGTTTGCGGTGCTGCTGCCAGATATGCTGATGATCGACGACACGCCTTGCCTCAAGTCGATGGTCGACATGCACAGCCGCTACGGCGGCAATCTGGTCGCGGTCGAACGCTGCAAGCCGGAGGACGCGCACAAATTCGGCATCGTCTCGCTGAAACTGTCGGGCGACGGCCCGCTGATCAACGGCATGGTTGAAAAGCCCGCGCCCGGAACCGCGCCGACCAACCTGTTCATTTCGGGCCGCTACATCCTCAACCCGGAGGTTTTTGCGCTGCTCGAGAACCAGGCGCCAGGCGCCGGCGGCGAGATCCAGCTCACCGACGCGCTGGTCTCGCTGATGGCGTCGCAGGAGTTCCGGCCGTTTGAATTCACCGGACGCACCTTCGATTGCGGCTCGCCGGCAGGTTTTGTCGGGGCAAATCTGGCGATGGCCATGATGAGGCCCGAACTGGCCGACGCGATGGCGGGAGAGATCGCCGACGCAGCAAGCCGGCTCGGCCTGCTTCACGCCAAGGTCGCCTGATCCGCAACCGCGACAAAATGCGCTGGTGGACAAGCCGGCCCGCCACAAATCAAGCGTCATTCAATACCAAGTGACGCCTCGCCGACAGCCTGACCGTAAAGGATACGAGCAGGTCGGCGGTCAAGAATGAAATGAAGTGAGGACAGGGGGCCCACCTTGATCAGGACGCTGACATCCGGCATTCCGTTGGTTCGCTCCAGGCGACACCGGAGCCAAGCCTCCGCCGCACAGGCGGCAGGCGCCAATGCGGCCAGCGACCGGGCCAGCCTTACCGCGATCTACTGGCGCGCCTTGACCTATCTGTCGCCGGCCAAGCGGCAGGTTGCCCTGATCTGCATCGCCAACATCGTTCTGGCGATGGTCGTCATCGCCGAGCCGATCCTGTTTGGCCGCATCATCGACGCGATCTCCGAAAAGCGCGATGTCGTTCCGACGCTTGCCCTTTGGGCCGGCTTCGGCCTGTTCAACATTGTCGCCGTCGTCGCCGTCGCGCGCCAGGCAGACCGTCTCGCCCACAGGATGCGCGTCGACGTGCTGACTCGCTCCTTCGGCAATGTCATGACCATGCCGCTGTCGTGGCACTACCAGCGCGGCACCTCCAGCGTGTTGCACACGCTGCTGCGCGCGGTCGATACGCTGTTCAGCCTGTGGCTCGAATTCATGCGCACCCATCTGGTCACCGCGGTGTCGCTGATCCTGCTGGTGCCGACTGCAATCGCGCTCGACTGGCGTCTGTCGGTCGTGTTGTTCGCGCTCGGCGCCGCCTACATCTTGATCGGCCGCTTCGTCATGCGCCGCACCGAGCAGAACCAGAAGACCGTCGAGCAGCATCACCACCGCGTGTTTGCCCATGTCAGCGATTCCGTGTCGAACGTCGCCCTGCTGCAGAGCTACAATCGCGTCCAGCAGGAGACGCAGGCCTTGCGCGCGCATGTCGAGCGTCTGCTCAACGCCCAGTATCCGGTGCTCGACTGGTGGGCGCTGGCCAGCGGCATGCACCGCGTCGCCTCGACCCTGTCGATGATGGTGGTGCTGGTGATCGGCGCGCTGCTGGTGTCGCGCGGCGAACTGAAGGTCGGCGAGATCGTCGCCTTCACCGGTTTCGCCTCGCTGCTGATCAGCCGCCTCGACCAGGTGTCAGCCTTCGTCAACCAGATTTTCGACGGCCGCGCCCGTCTCGAGGACTTCTATGAGCTCGAAGGCGCCACGCAGTTGCGCGCCGAACCCGACAGCGCCGAAACGCTGGGCAAGGTCGTCGGCCATGTCCGTTTCGACAATGTCAGCTTTCGCTTCCCCAATTCGCAACAGGGCGTCGACAATGTTTCCTTCGCCGTCGAGCCCGGCAAGACCGTCGCCATTGTCGGCCCGACCGGCGCCGGCAAGACGACGCTGATCAACCTGTTGCAGCGGGTCTACGATCCCGCCCAGGGCGAAATCCACATCGACGGCGTCGACACCCGCGCCGTGTCGCGCGCGTCGCTGCGCAACTCGATCGCCACCGTGTTCCAGGATTCGGGCATGCTCAACCGCTCGATTGAGGATAACATCCGCATCGGTCGCAACGACGCGTCGAACGAGGACGTGCATGCCGCGGCGAACGCCGCCGCGGCGCACGACTTCATTCTCGGCAAGAGCGACGGCTACGACACCCATGTTGGCGAGCGCGGCGGCCAATTGTCGGGCGGCGAGCGTCAGCGCATCGCCATCGCCCGCGCCATCTTGAAGGATTCGCCGATCCTGGTGCTGGACGAGGCGACGAGCGCGCTTGACGTCGAGACCGAAGAACGCGTCAAGAACGCGGTCGACGATCTGCGCGAGGGACGCACCACCTTCATCATCGCGCATCGCCTGTCGACCGTGCGCGACGCCGACCTGGTGCTGTTCATGGATCAGGGCCGCATCGTCGAACAGGGTTCCTTCGAGGAACTGGCGGGCCGCAACGGCCGTTTTGCGGCGCTGCTGCGCGCCGGCGGCCTGATCGGCGACCGCAAGCAGTCAGCCGTCGTCGTGCCTTTTGGTGTACAGGCGGCCTGACACCCGCGGATGTCCGCTGGCTAAAGTCGTGACAACCTGTCCGGCAGCAGCGCGATGGTCGTCGCATCCGCATTGGCGAAGGCAAATCTGAGATTTGCCTCCTGCCCGTGCCCGAAATAGCCGCCAGGCAGCACCAGAACGCCTGCCTCCCGCGCCATACGTTCCGCCACCTCGTGCGACGCCCGGTCGCCGAACGGATGCCGCACGAAGGCGAAATAGGCTCCGACCGATTGCAGTTTCCAGCCCGGCAGCCGCGCCATGGCGTCCTTCAGCGCAACCGTTCGCGCCATGATCTCGCGACGATTTGCCTCGCGCCAGCCGTCCAGCGCCGTCAGCGCCGACGCCACCGCGATCTGCGGCGGGCGCGGCGCGCAGATCTGCATATTGTCCATGACTTTGGCGACCTGCCCGACCAGTGGCGGCGACGCCGCAATGGCGCCGAGACGGTGGCCGGGAATGCAGAACGATTTCGAGAACGAATAGAGCTGGACCAGATTGTCGCCCCAGTCAGGCTGGTCAAACAGCCGATGCGGCGTCTCCATGCCCGTCGGCAGGAAGTCGCGATAGGTCTCGTCGAGGATCAGCCAGGCGCCGCGCCGCCGGCACACCGCCAGCAGGTCCGCCAGCAGGCCGGCCGGATAGACCGCGCCGGTGGGGTTGTTCGGCGACACCGCGGCGAATGCTTTCGCGCCGCCGGCCAGAACCCTGTCGACGGCGGCCGGGTCGGGCAGGAAACCGCCGGCGGGATCGAGGTCGACATAGTCGACGCCGATCCCCAGCACGGCGAGCGTCGTCTCGTGGTTGAAATAGCACGGATTGGTCATCGCGATGCGGTCGCCATGCCCGGCGGTCGCGATCGCCGTGGCGAAGAACGCCTGATTGCAGCCGGCCGTGACATGGATGTTCGCGGCCTCGACCGGTCCGCCATAGAGCCGGCGCATCTCGGTCGCCAGCGCCTGGCGCAGCACGTCCTCGCCCTCGATCGGTCCGTATCCGGCCAGCGCCGGATTTGCCGCCGCGTCGGCCAGCCGCGCCAGCAGCTCCGGTGGCGGCGGGTAGCCGGGCACGGCCTGCGACAGGTCGATCAATCGGCCAAGCTCCCCCTTGTAGGATCGGCCCCAGCCCTGCACTTCCGGGATCGGCGGCATCGACTGTTCCGACACCAGTGCGTTCGCAGCAGGTTTATGTGCGCTCAAGTCAGGTCTCGCTGTTGTCGTCGCCGGCCAGTTTCAGCCGCCGGGCCCGGCCAATGTCAATTGCCATTCGCATCGCCCTGCGGTTAACGTGCCCGCCGCGGCGCAGCTTGTTGCGGCGCGAACTTGTGCCGTGGAGCAGCCATTTATGGCGTTTGACAAGAAGGCCCTGCAATCGCTGCGCGACAAATACGCCGACAGCGGTGGCGGCGACATTTTCGATCCGCGCTTCCGTCAGGTGGCCGACCGCATCTTCGACAAGGCCGGCACCCGCATGGCGCCCTATGCCGGCGTGCCCACCTTCCTGGCCGCGCCGCTGCACGCCGTCGACCCGGCCAATCCCGATTTCGGCGACCTCCAGGTCGCGCTCCTCGGCGTGCCGATGGACCTTGGCGTCACCAACCGCAACGGCTCCCGCTTCGGCCCGCGTGCGCTCCGCACCATCGAGCGGATCGGCCCCTACAACCATGTGCTCGAATGCGCCCCCACCCACGAACTGCGCGTCGCCGACATCGGCGACGTGCCGTTCCGCAGCCGCTATCGCCTCGAGCAGAGCCACGAGGACATCGAAGCCCATGTCGACAGGATCGTCGCCTCCGGCGTCGCGCCGCTGTCGGTCGGCGGCGATCATTCGATCAGTCACCCCATCCTCAAGTCGGTGGGCGCCGACAGGCCCGTCGGCATGATCCACATCGACGCCCATTGCGACACCGGCGGCGCCTTCGACGGCACCAAGTTCCACCATGGCGGGCCGTTCCGCAACGCGGTGCTCGACGGCGTCCTCGACCCCACCCGCACCATCCAGATCGGCGTTCGCGGCCCGGCCGAATATCTGTGGGAGTTCTCCTACGAGTCCGGCATGACGGTGATCCATGCCGAGGAAATTTCCAGGCTCGGCCTGCCCGCCATCATCGGCAGGGCGCGCGAGATCGTCGGCGACGGCCCGACCTACCTGTCGTTCGACATCGACAGCCTCGATCCCGCCTTCGCGCCCGGCACCGGCACGCCGGAGATCGGCGGCCTGACCACCCGCGAGGCGCTGGAACTGCTGCGCGGGCTCAAGGGCGTCAACCTCGTCGGCGGCGACGTCGTCGAGGTTGCGCCACAATATGACTCGACGACCAATACCGCCCAGGCAGGCGCTCAGATATTGTTCGAAATCCTGAGCCTGATGGTGTTCAGCCCGTCGATCGGCGGGCGCAAGGTTTAGAAGTACAGGCATGGGAACAGCCGCAAAAGCGGCACAAGGAGGATGACATGAACAGACTTCTCACAGGCCGGACGTCCCGGCGCCAGGTGCTGGCGACCGGCGCGGCCGCCGCCAGCGTACTGGCGATGCCGGCGATCGTGCGGGCGCAGGACAGGTCGATCAAGATCGGCGTCTATGGCGGCTACTTCAAGGATTCGTTCGACAAGCACATTTTCCCCGAATTCACCAAGGCGACGGGCATCGCGGTCGAATCGGTGGCGGAACCGACCGGCGAGGCCTGGCTGGTGCAGCTCGAACAGGCGGCCAAGGCCAACCAGGCGCCCGCCGACGTGTCGATGATGTCGCAGACTTCGACGCTCAAGGGCCAGTCGACCGAACTGTGGACGCCGATCGATTCCTCCAAGATCGCGTCCTTCAACGATCTTCTGCCGCAGTTCATCAACAAATATCCCGACGGCCGCATCGCCGGCGTCGGCGCCGTCTCCTGGTTCATCACGCTGGTCACCAACACTGACGCCTATCCGACCGCGCCCGACAGCTGGGCGGCGCTTTGGGACCCCGCGAACAAGGACAAGCTCGGCCTGCTGGCGCTGGTCTCCAACTCCTTCCTGCTGGAAGTCACCGCCAAGACCTTCATGGGCGGCGTCAACGCGCTCGACACCGAGGAAGGCCAGCTCAAGGCGTTCGAAAAGCTCGCGGAGGTCAAGCCCAATGTCCGGCTCTGGTACCGCGACGAGGCCCAGTTCGAACAGGCGCTGAAGTCGGGCGAAATCCCGATGGGCCAGTATTATCACGACGTCACCGGCCTTGCCGCCGCCGACGGCCACCCGGTCCGCTCCACCTTCCCCAAGGAAGGCGGCATCCAGGATTCGGGAAACTGGGTCCTGTCGCGCGCCTCCACCAAGGTCGACGAGGCGCACGCTTTCATCGACTATATGAGCCAGCCGCCGATCCAGGGTCTGATGTCGCGCAAGGTCGGCACCTCGCCGACATTGAAGCGCGACAAGCTCGATCTGACGCCGGAGGAATTCGCCGCGGTGTCGTCGGACATCGAGCCGATCATTCCGCGCTACGACCTCTACACGTCAAAGGCCGACTGGCTCAATCAGAAATGGACGGAACTGATCGTCGGCTGACGCCGCGCCCGCCGCCCCGCGAGGCGGGCGATCGATCGCGACCCCTCCTGTCGATCGAGGGGTCGTCCCGTGACCGGGCGCGCCGCCGGCGCGCCATCTGAAAGCTGCCCCATGTCCGGTCTGTCGATCAAGAACGTCACCAAGGTTTTCGGCGACTTCAAGGCTGTCGACGATGTCAGCCTTGACATGCCCAACGGCAAGTTCGTCTGTCTGCTCGGGCCGTCGGGCTGCGGCAAGACCACGCTGCTGCGCATGATCGCCGGGCTCGAGGACCCGACCAGCGGCTCGATCCGGCTCGACGGCCAGGAACTGACGACGGTTCCAACCCACAAGCGCGAACTCGGCATGGTGTTCCAGTCGCTCGCCCTGTTCCCGCACCTGACGGTTGGCGAGAACATCGCCTATGCGCTGCGCATCCGCGGCGCGACGAAGGCCGACCAGGCCAGGCGCGTCGACGAACTGCTGGCGATGATCCATCTGAAAGGTTTTGCCGACCGCCCGGTGACGAAACTGTCCGGCGGCCAGCGCCAGCGCGTGGCGATTGCCCGGGCGCTGGCGATTTCGCCAAAACTGTTCCTGCTCGACGAACCGCTGTCGGCGCTCGACGCCAAGCTGCGCGAGGCGATGCAGGTCGAACTGCGGCAACTCCAGCTGTCGCTCGGCGTCACCACCATCGTCGTCACCCATGACCAGCGCGAGGCGATGACCATGGCCGATCTGGTCGTCGTCATGGGCCAGGGCAGGATCAGGCAGGCGGCGACGCCGACCGAAATCTATCGAAAGCCCGCCGACGCCTTTGTCGCCGACTTCATCGGCTCGACCAACCTGCTGCCGTTCGGCGACGACGGCACGATCTTCGGCGCAAGGCTCGCCGGCGTCAGCGGCGCGAAAGGGCAGAAGCTTTCGGTTCGCCCTGAGGACATATCGGTCACTGCGCCCGGCAACGGCGTATTCGACGGAACCGTCACCTTCGTGCGCGACCTGGGCGGCGCGATCGAGACCTTTGTCGATGTCGGCGGCGAGACCGTCACGGCGGTCTCCACCCCGCGCGACCGCCCGCATGTGACGCCGGGCCAGACTGTCGGCCTCGCATTCCCCGCCGACGCCAGCGTCGTGGTGTCGTGATGGACAGAGTGTCGCTTGGACACATACCCCCACCCCGTACCCCTCCCCTCAAGGGGGAGGGGGACTCTGAGATGTTGACGCCCCCCTCCCCCTTGCGGGGACGGGTAACGAGTGGGGGTGTTCGTCGCGCGCCGGGTCCAGAACACCGGACGATTGCGCCATGAAGCGCGAGCCGCCCCGCAGCCTCGCCGACTACGCGCCGCTGGTCTTTCCCGGCGTCATGCTGTCGGTGTTCTTTGTCGTCCCGTTTTCGATCATGCTGGCGGTGTCGTTCTTCAAGCGCAATCCGGCGGGGTTCTACACGCCCGATTTCGTCCTCGACAACTATGCCCGCTTCCTCAGCCTGTTCTTCGGCAAGGTGCTGGGCTTTTCGCTGATGCTGTCGGTGGGCGTGGCGCTGATGTGCGTGCTGGTCGCCTTTCCCTTCACCTACCTGCTGACAAGACTGTCGCGCCGCGCCCAGACGCTGTGGCTGGTGGCGCTGCTGTCGGTGCTGTCGATGTCGGAAGTCATCATCGGCTTTGCCTGGTCGACGCTGCTGTCGCGCACCGCCGGCCTCACCAACCTGTTCGTCTGGCTTGGCCTGATGGCGGAGCCCGTCGCGCTGATCCCCAGTTTCTGGGCGGTGCTGACCGGCATGGTCTACCAGGCCCTGCCCTACACCATCCTAGTTCTCTACCCGGCGCTGGTGCGGCTCGACCCGACCTTGCTGGAAGCAGCGCGGACGCTGGGCGCGTCGCCGGCGCGCGCCTTCGTCAACGTCGTCGTGCCGGCGCTCAGAAACACAATCGTCGCGACGCTGATCATGGTCTTCGTCTTCGCGCTCGGCTCCTATCTGCTGCCGCAGATTCTTGGCCGTCCGCAGCACTGGACGCTGTCGGTGCTGATCACCGACCAGGCGATCTACCAGTCGAACATGCCGTTCGCCGCGGCGATGGCGGTGTTCCTGGTGCTGATCTCGCTGTCGCTGGTCGGCCTCACCTTGCTGATCGGCCGCCGGGAGGCCGCGCAATGAGCCGGGCGCTGCGCTTCCTCTACATGGCCGCCGTCGGCCTGTTCTTGTCGCTGCCGATCATGGTCGTCGCCGGCGTTTCGGTGAACCGCAAGCAGGATCTGAGCTTTCCGCCGGTCGGCTTCTCCACCGCCTGGTACGAGCAGATCTTCGTCGATCCCGGCTGGCGCGCGGCGCTGCTCAACTCGATCTGGCTGGCGCTGGCGTCGGCGGTCATCGCGGTGGCCATCGCACTGCCGCTGGCCTGGTTCCTGTGGCGGCGCATCGCGCCCTGGGCAAACGTCTTCCAGGTTCTGGGCCTGGCGCCCTTCATCCTGCCGCCGGTGATCACGGCGCTTGGCTTCCTGTCGTTCTGGGCAACGGTGGGCGCCTACGGCCAGGCCTGGACGGCGGCGATCAGCCACGCGATCTTTTTCGTGACGCTGCCGCTGGTGACCCTGTCGCTCGGCTTTTCCTCCATCGACCGTTCGCTGGTCGAGGCGGCCGCGACGATGGGCGCAAACGACCGGACGATCCAGCGCACCATCATCCTGCCGATGATCCTGCCCTATCTGGTTTCGGGTTTCGCCTTCGCCTTCGTGCTGTCGCTCAACGAATACATCATCGCCTACATGACCGTCGGCTTCACCATGGAGACCTTGCCGATCAAGATCTTCAACGCGCTGCGCTACGGCTACACGCCGACCATGGCGTCGGTGACGGTGTTCTTCGTCGCGGTGGCGGCGCTGGTGTTCGGCGCGATCGCATATTTCGGCGACATCCGGCGCCTACTGGGCGCAATGGGACAGGGGGACGACTGATGCGGATCGCTGCATTGCAGATGCAGGCTGTCGCCGGCGACGTCGAGGCCAATCTCGGTCGGATCGCCGCCGCCGCCGGCGACGCCGCCCGACAGGGCGCCAGCCTGCTGGTCGCGCCGGAACTGGCGCTGACCGGCTATGGCGCGGGCGATGCCATCCTCGACCTCGCCGAAAGCGCCGAGGGCGCGCAGATCGCGCGGCTGCGCGCCATCGCCGCCGACAGCGGCCTGACGATCGTCGCCGGCTTTGCCGAACGCGCCGACGGCGCGGTGTGGAACAGTGCCGCCTGCATCGACCCGGCTGGCCGCCTCGCCGTCTACCGCAAGTCGCACCTTTACGGCGGCTATGAAAACAAGCTGTTTCGCGCCGAACGGCCGCTCGCCGTCACCTTCGACCATGCCGGCATGCGCTGCGGCATGCTGATCTGCTACGATGTCGAGTTTCCCGAAAACGTCCGGCGGCTGGCGCAGGCCGGGGCGAAACTGGTCATCGTGCCGACCGCCCTGCCGGAAGGCTGGTCCGGCCGCTTCATCGCCGAGCACGTGATCCGGGTGCGCGCCTTCGAAAACCAGGTGTTCGTCGCCTATGTCAACCATTGCGGCGCCGACCAGCGCTTCGCCTATGCCGGGCGCTCGCAGATCGCCGCGCCTGACGGTTCGCTGCTGGCGCAGGCTCAGGCGAATGGCGAGGCGCTGCTGGTTACAGACCTCGACGTAGCCGCCTATGCCGAATCCTACGAGGCCAACGCCTATCTCGCCGATCTGAGGAGTTGATGCGCGACGCTCCTCAAATCACCAGCACGTCGCCGGCGTTGAAGCTGATCGACGCCTGGTCGCCAACCCGCGGCGGCGGCATCTGCGGCTTGTTAAAGGTGTCGAGCGACACCAAATCGTCGCCGACCGCGACCTTGACCCGGATCACCGAGCCGAGAAAGCTGACCTCGGCGATCTTGCCGTTGAGCCTGGTCTGCTGGCCGCCGCCCTCGCCCAGCGACACCGTTTCCGGGCGAAGCGCCAGCGAGACGCGGTCGCCGGCCTTCTGTTTGGTGATCTTGTCCGCCAGCGCGACATCGGAACCGGCGACCTGCACCACGCCGCGCCGTTCGTCGGTCACCACCCCTTCCAGCACGTTGAGCGTGCCGACGAAATTGGCGACGAAACGGGTCGACGGGCGGTTGTAGATTTCGAACGGCGTCGCCACCTGTTCGGCCACGCCCTGGTGCATCACCGCGATCCGGTCGGAGATCGACAGCGCCTCTTCCTGGTCGTGGGTCACGAAGATCGTGGTGATGCCGAGGCGCTGCTGGATGGCGCGGATTTCCTCGCGCAGCGCCACGCGCACCTTGGCGTCGAGCGCCGACAGCGGTTCGTCGAGCAGCAGCAGTTTCGGGCTGGGCGCCAGCGCCCGCGCCAGCGCCACGCGCTGCTGCTGGCCGCCCGACAGCTGGTAGGGATAGCGGTCGCCAAGCTGCGGCAGCTTGATCAGGCTCAGCATTTCCGCAACGCGGTCGTCCTGTTCCGCCTTCGCCACGCCGGCGACGCGCAGGCCGAACGCGATGTTTTGCGCCACGGTCAGGTTGGGAAACAGCGCATAGGCCTGGAACACCATGCCGATATTGCGCTGGTTGGGCTTGAGGCGGGTCACGTCCTGGCCGCCGACGAGGATCTGCCCGGCGCTTGGTTCCTCGAAGCCGGCGATCATCCGCAGCACCGTGGTCTTGCCGCAGCCCGACGGCCCGAGAAACGACACGAACTCGCCCTGCCCGACATCGAGGTTGAAATCCTGCACGACGGTGGTCGCGCCGAAGGATTTGCGGATGTTCCGGAGGCTCAGGAATGGGTCCGACATGGCGTGCGACCGTCCGTTCTCAATGCGGTTGCGATTGCGCCTTGGGCGCGAACCGCGACACGATCTGGATCAGGGCCATGCAGCCCCAGGTGATGCCGAAGGCGATGACGGCGAGCGCCGCCGGCTCATAGGCGCGGTTGGCCCCCAGCAGTTGCATGAACGGGCCGAAGGCCGGCCGGTTGAGCAGCGCCGCCATGGTGAACTCGCCGAGCACGATGGCGAAGGTCAGGAATGCGCCCGACAGCACCGCGACAAGAACGTTGGGCAGGATGATCCGCGCCAGGATGGTGAACCAGCCGGCGCCGAGCGACTGCGCCGCCTCGGTCAGCGTGGTCACGTCGATGGTGCGCAGGCCGGTGTCGACCGCGCGATACATGTAGGGCATCGCCAGCGTCGCATAGCCGAACATCAGCAGCAGGTTGGTGCCGGTCGCCGATCCGGTCAGCGGCAGCCAGCTCGACGTGTTGTAGAGGCGGATATAGCCGAAGACGATGACGATGGCGGGGATGATCAGCGGCAGCAGCGTCACGAACTCGATGAAAGGCCTGAGCCGCGGCAGCTTCAGCCGCACCCAATAGGCCGTCGGCACGATCAGGAAGACGCCGAACAGGATGGTGACAATCGCCATGCCGACCGAATAGGTGAACGTCTGCTGGAAGCGCGGATCGCCCAGCACCTTGGCGTAGGCGTCGAACGAATATTCGCCGCGCCGCATTTTTAGCGAGAACTCGGTCATGCCGATCAGCGGCAGCGCGAAATAGAGAATGCCGGCAAACAGCGCCAGCCATGCCCAGGCCTTCTTCATTTCTGCCACCGTTCCGACCTGGCGCGCAGCCAGATATAGATCGTGTTGGCGATGCCTGTGACGACGATCATGCCGAACGCCAGCGCGTAGCCGAGATGCGGGTCGCCGAGCACGTCGCCGCGGATCTGGGCGAACAGCAGGATCGGCACGATCGACAGCGACGAGCCGGTCAGCGCGATGGCGGTCGCCACCGCGCCGAACGAATTGGCGAACAGCAGCGCAAAAGTGCCGAGCAGCGACGGGAACAGGATCGGCAGCGCCACCATGCGCCAGTACTGGAAGCCTGTAGCGCCCAAAATGCTGGCGGCCTCCCGCCATTCCCGCTTCAACCCGTCGAGCGCCGGCGTGATGATCAGGATCATCAACGGGATCTGGAAGAACAGATAGGTGAGTGTCAGGCCCCAGAACGACAGCAGGTTGAAGCCGAGGCTTCTCAAATCGATGCCGAGCTGGGTGCGCAAAAACACCGTCACCAGGCCGATTGGTCCCAAGGTGGCGATGAAGGCGAACGCCAGCGGCACGCCGGCGAAATTCGACGCGACGCCGGAAAAGGTCAGCATCGGCGAGCGGATCCAGCGCGGCAGCCCGCCCAGCGTGATCGCGGCGGCGACCGCAAAGCCGATCAGGCAGCCGAGCAGCGCCGAGGCCAGGCTGATGCGGATCGAAATCCAGTAGGCCGCCATGATCGACGGCGTGAACAGGTTCTGGATGTTCTGTAGCGTGAATTCGCCGGCGGGGTTGCGAAACGCGCCGATGACGATGTTCATCGTCGGCAGCACCAGGAACAGCAGGACAAACAGCAGGAACGGTGCGACGCCCAGCCAGTGCAGCGGCAGTCGCGCTCTGGTCCTGTCGCGGGCGACGGGGGCGGCGTTTGTCATAAGCGTCCGGCCATATCGTGTCAGACGAACGACCCGCCCCGTCCGGCGACGGAGCGGGTCGTCCCGTTTCAATTACTGCACGTTGGCGCCGACGACGGAATCCCAGCCGGCGGTGACCGCGGCCTTGTTGTCGTTGACTTCATCGAGCGTCGGGAAATAGGCCTTGTCGTAGGATTCAGCCGGCGGCAGCTTGTCGAGCAGTTCCTGCGGAACCTTGCCGTTCTTCACCAGGTCGTTGAAGCGGATCGGGTGACAATAGCCCTTGAGCCAGCCGAGCTGGCCCTCGTCGGAATAGAGATACTCCATCCACAGCTTCGCGGCGTTGGGGTGCGGCGCAAAGGCGCTGATCGCCTGCACGTAGACGCCGGCCAGAACACCGTCGGAGGGAACCACAACGTCGACCGGCGGGTTGCCGGCGAGCGTGTCGCGCCACGACAGCGCGTTATAGTCCCACGCCACGACGATCGGCGTGGCGCCCTGGGCGACCGTGCCGGCCTTGCCGATGACCGGAACGAAATTGCCGGCCTTGTTCATCTCGGCGAAATAGGCGAGGCCCTTCTCGCCGGCTTCCTTGCCGCCCTTGGCGCCTTGCGACAGGCCGACGCCGAGCGCCGCCAGGATCGCCTGGTTGGACGCGCGCGGATCGCCCGCCAGCGCCACCTGGCCCTTGTAGTCGGGCTTCAGCAGGTCGGCCCAGCTTGTCGGCGTGGTCTTCACCAGGTCCTTGTTCACGATGAACGACATCACGCCGTAATAGTCGCCGTACCAGTGGCCTTCGGCGTCCTTCGCGCCATCGGGGATCGTATCCCAGGTCGCGACCTTGTAGGGCTGGATCAGGCCTTCGGCCTTGGCCGAGGGTCCGAACGCCAGGCCGACGTCGATCACGTCCGGCGCCTGCGGGCCCTTGTTGTCCTTGTTCGCCTTGATCGCCTCGATCTCGTCGGCCGAGCCGGCGTCGGGGTTCAGTTCGTTGACGGAAATCTTCGGATATTTCGCCTTGAAGCCGGCGATCACATCGCCATAGCCGCACCAGTCATGCGGCAGCGCGATGGTGGTCACCATGCCTTCGGCCTCCGCCGCCGCCTGCAGCGCCGCCATGTCGGTCTGCGCCGACGAAATCGCCGACGACGCCAGAAGAGCGACGGCGGTCGTCGAAAGTATCTTCCCCATAAACATCTTCATTTGTTTCTCCTTGGTACGGACGTCACTCGACGTCTGCGACGCGGTTAGCCACTTCCCGTGACAGTTGGATGAACCCCGGTGATGTCCTGCGCGGACCCGATGTTAAGACCTTTTCTCCGGTCCAGGCAATCGCGGCCTGCGTCATTTTTTCGCCGGCTAACGACAGGTCACAGCGTTCCGTCGATAGAATTCTCGAGGATTCCGAGCGCCGCCTTCCTGGTCAGCTTCACCGGATTGCCGCCCGCGGTCGGGTCGACGATAGCCATGTCGGCGATCAGGCCCTTGCGCTTCTTGTCCATCTCCAGCCCCTTGATGAAGTCGGGCAGCGTGTGCGGAACCTTCAATTGCTTGCGCAGCTTCAGCACCGCCTTCTGGAAGCCGTCGAAGCCGCCCTTGATGCCGCAATAGCTTGCCAGCCGCTCGATCTTGGTTTCGATCGCCGGCCGGTTGAACGCCAGCACATAGGGCATGAACACGGCGTTGGTCATGCCGTGATGGGTGTCGTAGAGGCCGCCGATGGGATGCGACAGCGAGTGGATTGCGCCGAGCCCCTTCTGGAACGCAGTGGCGCCCATCGCGGCCGCCGCCATCATGTTGGCGCGCGCGGTGATGTCCTTGCCGTCGGCAAACGCTTTCGGCAGGTTTTCAAACACCAGCCGCACGCCCTCGACGCCGATGCCGTCGGCCATCGGGTGGAAGCCGGGCGCGCAATAGGCTTCCAGGCAGTGCGCCAGCGCGTCCATGCCGGTGCCGGCGGTGATGAAGGGCGGCATCCCGACCGAAAGCCCCGGGTCGGCAATGACGATCGCCGGCAGGATTTTGGGGTGGAAGATCACCTTCTTGGTGTGCGTCGCCTCATGCGTAAGCACGGAGGCGCGGCCGACTTCCGAACCGGTGCCAGCCGTGGTCGGCACGGCGACGATCGGCGCGATCTTCGACGCGTCAGCGCGCAGATACCAGTCGCCGATGTCCTCAAAATCCCATACCGGCCGGCTTTGGCCGGCCTGGAAGGCGATCAGCTTGCCCAGATCCAGCGCCGAGCCGCCGCCAAAGGCGATGACGCCGTCATGCTTGCCCTTCTTGAACACCTCGATGCCGGCGACAAGATTGCTCTCCACCGGATTGGGGCGCACGTCCGAGAACACGCCGTATTTGACGCCGGCCTCGTCGAGGATTTTCAGCGTCGACGCGACGACCGGCAGCTTCGCCAGGCCGGGGTCGGTGACGAACAGCGGCCGCTTGATGCCGGTTGCGCTGAGCGCATCCGGCAATTCCGAAATGCGTCCCGCGCCAAAGCGCACGGTGGTGGGATAATTCCATTTGGAGACGAGTTTGGTCATGTGAGTCGTTCGTTGCTCGTGGGTCGTTGGTCGTAGGGGTGGTGCGCCGGCCCTCGTCGTCGCCTGTCCTTCGACCGACGACCGACGAATGACGACCGACTAAACTTCTCTCAGATGATAGCTCTTGGGTCGGGTCAGATTGTCGTAGCCGATCTGCGACAGCGCCGCGCCCTTGCCGGTGTCCTTGACGCCGGTCCACACCAGCGCCGGATCGAGATAGTCGCAGCGGTTCATGAACACCGTGCCGGTCTCGACCCGGTCGCCGATCGCCACCGCATGTTCCATGTCGCGGGTCCAGATCGAGGCGGTCAGCCCATAGGGGCTGTCGTTCATCAGAGCGATCGCCTCCTCGTCATTGCGCACCTTCATGATGCCGACGATCGGCCCGAAACTTTCCTCGCGCATGACGCTCATCTGATGGTTGACGCCGGTCAAAACCTCGGCTGGGAGGTAAGGCGAGCCGGCCTTGTCACGCGCATCCTTGGTGTTCATGTGCGCAACGGCGCCGCCGCGCAGCGCTTCCGCCTTCTGTTCGCGGATGAAGTCGGCAAAGCGCGCCTGCGCCATCGGCCCCATCGTCGTGGCTTCCTCGAGCGGATTGCCGAGCCGGTAACCCTTCGTCTCCTCGACAAAACCTTCGACAAACTCGTCGTAGACCTTTTCGTGCACATAGACGCGCTCGATGCCGCAGCAGCACTGGCCGGAGTTGAAGAACGCGCCTTCGACCAGGTTCGGGATGGCGTGGTCGAGCTTGGCGTCGGCCAGCACATAGGCCGGGTCCTTGCCGCCAAGCTCAAGCCCCATCGTCATGAACGTGCCCGCCGCCGCCTTCTCGATCGCGCGTCCGCCGGCCACTGAGCCGGTGAAGTTGACGTGGTCTATTCTGCCCGACCCCAGCAGCTTTTCGGTCTGCGCATGGTTCATTACGATGTTCTGGAACACGCCTCTTGGCAGACCTGCCTTTTCGAAGGCCTTGGCGAAACGGTCGCCGACCAGAAGCGTCTGCGCCGCGTGCTTGAGGATCACCGCCGAGCCGGCGATCAGCGCCGGCACGATGGTGTTGACGGCGGTCAGATACGGATAGTTCCACGGCGCGATCACCATCACCACGCCGAGCGGATCCTTCTTCACATAACGGCGGAAACCGTCCTTCGGGTTCGACGCCATCACCGGCGCCAGCGCCTTTTCGGCGATCTCGACCATGTAATGGGTGCGTTCCTTGACCCCGCCGAACTCGCCGCCATAGCGCACCGGCCGGCCCATCATATGGGCGAGTTCCGGCACGATCTCGTCCGACATGCCGACAAGCGCCTCCAGCATGGCGAGGATGTATTTGCAGCGCGCGTCGATCGACAGCGCCGCCCAGGCGGGTTGCGCGGCGCGCGCGGCTTCCACCGCCTTCGACACCTGCGCATCGGAAGCGATCGGCCGCTCGGCATAGACCGAGCCGTCGACGGGAGAAATGATCTTGATGGTTTCAGTCATGATGTTCTCTTTGTTCAACAGGCAAGTGTGCGCAGGTTTCCGTCTGCGCCGTATTTGAGCAGCGGCGCATCGCTCGTAACAAGCACCAGGTCCAAAGTGCGTGCCGTGGCGACAAGAATGCGGTCCATGGGATCACCGTGCAGCGCGCCCGGAAGGCTCGATGACCGCACTAGGATTTCAGGTGACACCTCTGTCAGCTTCGCTTTCATCAGCCGCATGAAGCGATTGAAAAATTCGAGCGGAGCAAGCGGCAGTTTCAATCTGTTCTTGCTTACGCTCTTTCCAATTTCCCAAGCCGACATGGGCGAAACATACAGCCGGCCGTCATAGGCAGCTTCCGACACTTCCGCCCGCGCTTCGGGTTGCATCTTCGCGCCATCGGCGACGTAGAGAAGCGCGCAAGTGTCCAAGAGCAGGTTCGGGCGCGGCGACGTCATTTCCTGTCCTCTCCCAGATAGCCTTGGTCCCAAATTTCATCGTCCGGCGAGGTAAGATCGTATCCTTCCTCGATTGTTATCAAGCCCTTCATAAACCCGAAGCCCGGATGCAACGGCCGGGCCTTGCCTTCGAACGGCGACTGCGCGTTCTCGGAAAATCCCTGATGCACCATTTCGCCCTCAATATGCTTGACGCGGCGGAACACCAACTTCTCCCCTGCCACATCGACCGATTCAGTCTCATACCCGGCCTCGAGCCATTCCTTCGTCATCACATTGTTGGTGGGATTGTTGCTCCACCATGCCCGGTGCATCTTCGAGGGCGGAAGCTTGCCGCCAATCACTTGCTCGATCTCGGCGAATGTCATTGGGACCCGGTCTCCCTTCTGCCCATTGAGAAACGCATTCAACGGCTCATATTTGCCCATATTGCACCTACAGTGTGTTTGTAAGTGTTTTTAGGCTATGTGTGTGTGTTTTTCAATACCGCTCAAAGCCGCGATGCAGTTCCCAGTCGGTGATGCGGCGATCATATTCCATCTGTTCCCAGTTGGCCGTGTGCACATAGTGCTCGATCACGTCGTCGCCGAAGGCTTGCTTCAGCATTTTCGACTTCGCCAAGGTCTCGGTGGCGGCGCGCAACGTCTTGGGAATCTCGGGCAACTTCGTCGCCTGGTAGGCGTCGCCGACAAATGGCGCCTGCAGGGACAGTTTTTCGTCGATGCCGGCCAGACCCGCCGCGATCAGCGCCGCGAAAGCCAGATAGGGGTTCAGGTCGGCGCCGCCGATGCGGCATTCCATGCGGATCGCCTTGGAGCCCATGCCGCACAGCCGGAAGCCGGCGGTGCGGTTGTCTTCCGACCACATGATCTTGGTCGGCGCGAACGTGCCGGACTGGAACCGCTTGTAGGAATTGATGTAGGGTGCCAGGAACCAGGTGAAGTCCTTGGCGTATTTGATTTGGCCCGCGGACCATGCCTGGCCGAGTTCCGACAGCGTCCATTTGGCGTTCTTGTCGAAGAACAGCGGCTTGCCGTCCTTGCTCCAGACCGAATTGTGGATGTGGCTGGAATTGCCGGCAAGCCCGTAATTGTATTTCGCCATGAAGGTGACGGCCTTGCCTTCCTGGTCGGCGATCTCCTTGGCCCCGTTCTTCATGAACACGTGCTGGTCGGCCATCGACAGCGCCTCGTCATAGCGCGCATTGATCTCTTCCTGGCCCGGTCCCCACTCGCCCTTGGAGCATTCGATCGGAATGCCGGCCGCCGTCAGTTCGTTGCGCAGCCGGCGCATATAGCTTTCTTCCTTGGTGGTGATGCCGATCTGGTAGTCGCCGATATAGGGCGACGCCGTCTGCAGGCTGCGCCAGTGCTTGGCGCGCGCCGCGTCATAGCTCTCGTTCAGCAGATAGAATTCGAGTTCGGAGGCGAAATAGCCGACATAGCCGCGCTCGGTCAGCCGGGCGATCTGCTTGCGCAGGATGCCGCGCGGCGAATGCGGCAGGTCCTTGTGGCTGTGGTGGTCCTGCAGGTCGCACAGAACCAGCGCCGTCTTCTCTAGCCACGGCACCTTGCGAATGGTCGACAGGTCGGGCTTCAGCACGAAGTCGCCATAGCCCTGGCTCCAGCTTGCCGCCTTGTAGCCCGGCACCGGCTCCATATCGATGTCGACCGTCAGCAGATAGTTGCAGCCATGCGTTTCCTCGTAGGCGTATTCGGCAAAATAGGAGGCCACGAAACGCTTGCCGAACAGGCGGCCCTGCATGTCCACCGCGCTGCACAGCACCGTGTCGATCTCGCCGGCGGCGATCGCTTTCTTCAACTCTTCAAACGACATAGTGCCGGCCATCATGGCGCTCCGTGAAATGGGATGGTGCGGCCGGGAACGATGCGTCGCCCCCGGCCGATCGTCGATTGTCAGCTGTAGCGGTAGGGCGCGCCGGCCTTGTTCATCGATTCATTGTATTTCTTGATGATCTCGACGACCTTCGCCGAGCGCGGGCTTTGCTTCGCGACCTCGTCCCAGAATTTGAACGCCTCGTCCTCGACCTGCTGCCACTCGGCCGCCGGGATTGTGGTCAGTTGCAGCTTGCCGGTGTTGCGGTAGTTGGCCTCGCCCGCCCAGTACCAGTGCTGGCGATAATAATGCGAGGAATCGATCGCCAGCCGATAGAGTTGCTGCAGGTGCTCGGGCACTTCCTTCCACTTCGCCGTATTGACGAAATAGGAGCCGGCCCACGCGCCCGACAGCGGATTGGTGAGATAATATTTCAGCGCATCGGCCCAGCCGACAGTGTGCATTTCGGTGATGCCGCACCAGCACACGCCGTCGAGCTCGCCGGTCTGCATCGCCGGCTGCACGTCTTCATAGGGCAGCGACACCGGCACGACGCCGAACTTCGACAGGAACTGGCCGCCGGTCGGGAAGGTGTAGACGCGCAGGCCCTTCAGGTCCGCCAGCGAGTTGATCGGCTTGGTGGTGCCGAAATTGCACGGGTCCCACGCGCCGGTCGACAGCCAGGTGACGTCGGGGATTTCGGCATAGGCCTCTTCCCAGATTTCCTTCAGCCCGTGCCAGTGCCACAGCGCCGGCACGTCGAGCGAATAGCGCGCGGCAAGCGGGAAATAGGCGCCGAACACCTTGACGTCGACAGGCGCGGCGGCGGAATCGTCGTCGCTTTGCGCCGCGTCGATCGTGCCCGACTGCACCGCGCGGAACAGCTCGCCATGCGGCACCAGCTGGTCGGCGGTGTAGAGTTCGATCACCATCTCGCCATTCGCCGCCTTGTTGAACCAGTCGATGGAGTTCTTCACCACATGATCGGCCAGCGCAGGCCCGGCATAGGTCTGCATCCGCCACTTGATCGGCGACTGCGCCTTGACATAGGGCGTCGCCAGCGCGGTCGCGCCGACTGCGCCAGCGCCGGTGAGAACGGATTTTCTCAGGAAATCGCGTTTGCTGATCGTCTTTCGGTCTTCCATGTCTCAGTCTCCTGTTTTCATTTCAGATATCGACGTCGGGTTATCGCCCCGTCACCTGCGACGGCAGCCACAGTGCGATCTGCGGAAAGATCATGATCAGGGCCAGAGCCAGGACCATCAGCGCCACGAAGGGCACGATCGACCGGTAGATGTCGATCAGCGTGATCTCCGGCGGGGCCATCGCCCGCATCAGGAACAGATTGTAGCCGAAGGGCGGCGTGATATACGCGATCTGGCAGGTGATGGTGTAGAGAATGCCGAACCAGATCGGGTTGAAACCGAGCGAGATCACCAGCGGGATGTAGAGCGGCGCAACGATCACCAGCATCGCGGTGTCGTCGAGGAACATGCCCATCACCACGAAGGACAGCAGCATCAGCAGCAGGATGGTCCAGGGCTCGAAATGCCATGTGTCGAGCAGCAGCGCCTTGACCGCCTTGACCGCGCCGAGCCCGTCATAGACCGACGAGAAGCACAGCGCCGCAAGGATGATCCACATGAACATGCAGGTGATCGCCAGCGTGTTGCGCGTCGAGTTCTCGATCACCTCGCGGTTGAGATTGCCCGCCCACCAGGCCGCCAGCGTCGCCAGCAGCGCGCCCACCGCCGACGATTCCACCAGGCTGGTGACGCCGGTCATGAACAGGCCCATCATGATGAAGAAGATCGCCAGCGGCAAAAGCCCGGCGCGCAGCAGCGCGAATTTTTCCTTGGTGGTGATCTCGGCGCGCTCTTCGGCGGGCAGCGCCGGCCCCAGCTCCGGCTGCAGCAGGCAGCGCACATAGACATAGACGCCGAACAGCACCGCCATCAGCAGGCCGGGCCCGACGCCTGCCAGCCACAGGTCCAGCACCGGCTGACGCGCGATCATCGCAAACAGCACCAGCACGACGCTCGGCGGAATGAGAATGCCCAGCGACGAACCGGCCTGGATGACGCCGGTCACCATCACCTTGTCGTAGCCATGGCGCAGCAATTGCGGCAGCGCGATCGTCGCGCCGATCGCCATGCCGGCGACCGACAGTCCGTTGAGCGCGGCGATCAGCACCATCAGCCCGATCGTGCCCAGCGCCAGGCCGCCGCGCACCGAGCCGAACCAGACATGGAACATCCGGTAGAGCCCGTTCGCCACGCCCGATTCCGACAGCATGTAGCCCATGAAGACGAAGAACGGCACGGTGATCAGCGGATACCAGTTCAGCACCTGGAAGGTGGCGTTGAACGGCATCTCGAAAGAGCCCTGCCCCCACAGCCACAGCGCCGCCGCCGAACCGACGAAGCCGATCACGCCGAAGACCCGCTGGCCGGTGAACAGCAGCACCATCATGGTGCCGAACATGAACAGGGTGATGAATTCCGAACTCATGTGATCGGCTTCCCGCGCCAGATCGCGATGTCCTTGATGAAGGTCGAGATCAGTTGCAGCAGCATCAGGAAGATCGCCACCGTCATCACCGATTTGATCGGCCACAGGGGCGGGGCCCAGGCGCTGTAATTCTTCTGCCCGTACTGGATCGCGTATTTGGTGCTCGACAGCCCGCCCATCAGCAGCACGACAATGTAGAAGATGACGAAGAGGATGGTGAAGGCGTCGGTGATCGCCCGCTTGCGCGCCGCCACCTGGCTGTAGAACAGATCCATGCGAACGTGCTGGTCGAGTTGCAGCGCATAGGCGCCGCCGAGCAGGTAGTAGGCCGAGAGCAGGAACTGCGACATCTCCAGCGCCCAGTTGATCGGCACGCCGAGGAAGATGCGCGACGCCGTCGAGGCCAGCAGGATCGCCCCCATCACGAAGAACAGATACATGGCGACGCGGCCGACGCGGTAGTTCACCGCGTCGACGGTCCGGACAAAGGCGATCAGCGCGCTTGGCATCGGCCCTCCTATCCCGCCGTCGCGTTTCGCGGCGCAGCGCGCAGCGGCGAGTTCGCCGCCGCCCTGAGCCGGTCGGAACCGAGAATGGCCGCCAGCCGGTCCGCCCACAAATCCTGGTCCGCCGCGCCGGCGATCTCGTCATTGCGCAATTCGATCATCGCGCAGGGCAGGTCGCGCGGCCGGGCGTGGCGCTCGAGCGTATAGTAGACGCGGTCGGCCGGACTGTATGGTTCGTTCGCCGCGGCGACGACCCCCTCGATGGCCCGCAGCCGGTCGAGCATCGGCCGCGCCAGCCGATCGTCCTCATCGTGGATGACGCCGATGTGCCAGGGTCGCGAGACGCCACGATAAACCGGGTTGAAACTGTGAATGGTGACGATCCACACCGGCTTGCCGGCGCCCAGCCGCTCGTCGATCAGCGCGGCGAGCGCGTCGTGGAAGGGTCGATGCGACAGTTCGATGCGCGCCGCGCGCTGGTCGTCTGATAGCCCGGCATTGCCCGGGATGGCGGTCGTCTCGCTCACCGCGGCGATGAGATCGGGCGCGTCGGCGGGCCGGTTGCAGTCGATCGCCAGCCGCGACACGCAGGATTCGACCAGCGGCGCATCGAGCGCCTGCGACAGCCGCCGCGCCACCGGCAGCGCGCCGGGGTCCCAGGCGATATGCCGCATCATGTCCGCTTGCGGCAGACCGAGCGTGCCGAGTTCGGCCGGCAGCCAGTTCGACGCATGCTCGCAGACAATGACGAAAGGACCGCCGCCCTCCCGGTTCGTCACCAGAACCGGCGGTCGAACCCGCGTCTCGGAGGCGAAGCCGCTTCCAGCCAATTTTCTCCCCTGGATGCGCTGTAACGTTTGATACGTTTTGCTGTTTGTTGCGCTATCAAGTATGATCTGATCCGTTATTTTCGTGTTTGTCAAATTGACTCGCCGGAGGGGCTGTTGACGACGCATCTTGCCGAGATGATCGTGGCGCGCTCCGGCGATCTGCCGCCGGGCGAACGCCGGGCGGCGCAGGCGTTGATCGCCAACTATCCAATGCTTGGCCTGAAAACCGTGGCGGAGTTTTCGGCCCGCGCCGGCGTCAGCTCGCCGACGATCCTGCGTTTTGTCGGGCGTATGGGTTTCCAGAATTATGCCGAGTTCCAGAGCGCGCTGAACGACGAGCTGGCGGCGCGGCTGGAATCGCCGCTGTCGCGCACCGGCTCGCGGCCAAAGTCCGAGGGCAGCGCGGCCGAACCGCTCACCGCCGCGATCCAGGACAACATCACAGAGACATTTCGGCTCCTGCCGCCAAGGCAGATCGACGAGGCGGTGGCGATGCTGGCCAACCCGCGCAACCGCATTCATCTGATCGGCGGCCGCTTCACCGACCCGATTGCGCGCTACCTCGCGGCGCACCTGCAGATCATCCGGCCCGGCGTCGACCATCTCGAGGGCCAGGAGAACATGTGGCGCGACCGGCTGCTCGACATGGGCAAGCGCGACGTCGTGGTCGTTCTCGACATCCGCCGCTATCAGGATAGCCTTGTGCAGTTCGCCGAAAAGGCGAGCGCCCGTGGCGTGTCGATCCTGCTGCTGACCGACCAGTGGCTCTCGCCGATCGCCCGCGTCGCGACCCAGGTCATCGCCGCGCGCACCGCGGTGCCATCGGCCTGGGATTCCTCCACCGCCCTGTTCGTGGTCGCCGAAAGGTTGATCGCCGGGGTCACCAACATGCTGCCCGAGCAGAGCGCGGCGCGCATCCGCGACATGGACGCGATGCGCGATGAATGACAAAAGCGTGAAGCCGAAATGGCGATATTACCAAAGTTTTAGATGACATCGCCGCGCCCAGCGACGAAATGTCGTGATGACGTGGCCCCTGCGGACCGCGAGCGTTATTGTTTGCGCGCAGGGACGCCCCGGTCGAAGTTGATCCGGGCCGCTCGTGCCTAAGCCGGAGCATCGAATGGCATTTTGGAAACAGGCGCTTCTGTCCCTGATACTGGTCCTCGCCGCCGCGCTGGCCTGGGCGAAATTCTATCCGGGTTCGACCGAGACCCTTGCCGGCTGGGGCGTGCAACTGCCCGCCTTCATGACCAGCGAGAGCGCGGCGGCCCCGACACCGGGTCGAGGCGCTGCGGGCGCCGACCCGGCCGCCGGCCAGCGCAACCGGCCGAGCCAGCCGGTGGTCGCGTCCGCGGTTACGCAGGAAACCATCAATGACCGCCTCTCCGCCATCGGCACCGGCCAGGCCAGGCAGACCGTCGCGGTGATGCCTTACGCGGCGGGTCGCTTGATCGAGATCCTGGTCTCGTCCGGCGCGACGGTGAAGGCCGGCGACGTCATCGC
>DDFA01000109.1:0-24317 GCA_002336975.1 Phyllobacteriaceae bacterium UBA1940 | reverse complement strand
CGCGCGGCTTGACGCCGAGGGCGAAGCGATCGCCGTCGACCGGGCGAAATTCGCGCTCGACGACGCGATCGCCAAGCAGGAACGCATCCGCACGCTGCGCGCCTCCAACACCGCGACCAACGTCCAGGTGACCGAGGCGGCGCTGGCCGTCGACAATGCCCGCCTGGCGTTGCGCGACGCCGAACTGGCGCTCGACCGCCGCACCGTCACCGCGCCGATCTCCGGCGTGGTCGGCATCCTGCCGGTGGCCGCCGGCAATCATGTGTCGTCGACAACCGAGATCGCGCGCATCGACGACCGGTCGGAAATCCTGATCGATTTCTGGGCGCCGGAGCGTTACGCCGCCCTGATCGATGTCGGCGATCTGCTCAAGGCCTCCTCCATTGCCCGCCCCGCAGAAGTCTACGACGGCGAAGTCAGCGCGCTCGACAACCGCATCGACGCCGCCAGCCGGACGTTGCAGGTGCAGGCCCGCATCAAGAATGCCAACGACACGCTGCGCGCCGGCATGTCGTTCCAGGTGACAATGACGTTTCCCGGCGACAGCTATCCGGCCGTCGACCCGCTGGCGATCCAGTGGGGATCGGGCGGCGCGTTCGTCTGGCTGGTGCGCGACGGGATCGCTGAGCGCACCGACGTGCGCATCATCCAGCGCAACACCGACACCGTGCTGGTCGAGGCGCCGCTGAAGCCCGGCGAGATCGTCGTCACCGAGGGGGTCCACGCGGTGCGCGACGGCGCGCCCGTGGCCGTCGCCCGCGTCAACGGCGCGGCCGCCCCCGCGCCGCCGGCGTCGACCAGTGTCAGTTCGACGGGAGGTTGACGGTTGATCCCCGCCCCGCAGCACAGCCCCGAGGCCGGCGTCACCGCCCTGTTCATCCGCCGCCCGGTGCTCGCCTTCGTGCTCAACGTGCTGATCATCGTCGCCGGCCTGGCGGCGTTTCTGGCCGTCGAGATCCGCGAACTGCCTGACGTCGACCGGCCGGTCGTGACCATCAGCGCCGACTTCAACGGCGCGGCGGCCGAAACCATCGACCGCGAGCTGACATCGATGCTCGAAGGCGCGGTGTCGCGCGTCTCCGGCGTCAAGGCGATTTCGTCGTCCTCGTCGTTCGGCCGCAGTCGCGTCACCGTCGAGTTCACCGACGGCGTCGACCTCGACGTCGCCGCCTCCGACATGCGCGACGCCATCAGCCGGGTGCAGAACGACCTGCCCGACGACGCCGACGTGCCGCGCATCGTCAAGGCCGACGCCAATGCCGACGCGGTGATGCGGCTGGCCGTCACCTCCGACACGATGTCGATCCAGGACCTGACGCTGCTGGTCGAGGACCGGATCGTCGATTCCTTGTCGTCGGTACCAGGCGTCGCCGACATCCAGATTTTCGGCGACCGGGCAAAAATCTTCCGCATCGACATCAACCAGGCGCGCCTGTCGGCGCTCGGCCTGACCGTCGCGGACGTGCGCGCCGCGCTCGCCTCCATCTCCTTCGACGCGCCGGCCGGCTCGCTGACCTCCAACACCCAGGACCTGGTGGTGCGCGCCACCGCCGCGGTGACGACGCCGGAGCAGTTTGAAAACCTGGCGATCGGCCCCAATGGCGGCATGACCCGGCTGCGCGACGTCGCCACCGTGACGCTGGGCGCCGACATCGGCCAGTCGACGCTGCGCGCCAACGGCAAGACCGGCGTCGGTCTGGGCGTCATCCGTCAGGCGCAGTCCAACACGCTGCAAATCTCGCAGGGCGTGCGCGCCTCGATCGCTGCGCTGAACCAGTCGCTGCCCGACGGCGTCGAGATCCGCATCACCAGCGACGACGCGACATTCGTCGACGGCGCGATCCACGAGGTCGAGATCGCGCTCGCCATCTCGGCGTCGCTGGTGCTGCTGGTGATCTACATGTTCCTGCGCGACTGGCGCGCGACGCTGATCCCCGGCATGAGCCTGCCGGTGGCGCTGGTCGGGACCGTGGCGGCGATCTACCTCGCTGGCTTCTCGCTCAACATTCTCACTTTGCTGGCGCTGGTTCTGGCGACCGGACTGGTGGTCGACGACGCCATCGTCGTGCTCGAAAACATCGTGCGCCGCCGCAACGAGGGCATGGGTCCGCGCGCCGCCGCCGTGCTCGGCGCCGAGGAAGTGTTCTTCGCCGTGATCGCCACCACGGCAACGCTGGTCGCCGTCTTCGTGCCGCTCTCCTTCCTGCCCGGCCAGACAGGCGGCCTGTTCCGCGAGTTCGGTTTCGTGCTGGCGATGTCGGTCATCCTGTCGGCGGTAGTGGCGCTGTCGCTGTGCCCGATGCTTGCCTCGCGCATGTTGAGGCCGCACACCGAGGAAGAGGACAAGGGCGTTCTGGGCCGGATCGGCGGCGCGCTCGCCGCCGCCTACCGGCGGGTGCTCGGCGCATGTCTCAACGCGCCACTGGTCGTGGTGCTCGTCTCGGTCCTGTTCGGCGCGGCCGCCTGGGGCGTCTCGGGCGCAATCAAGTCGGAGCTGACGCCGCCCGAGGACAGGTCGATGATGTTCCTGCGCATCAACGCGCCGCAGGGCGTCTCGATCGACTACCTGTCGCAGCGCATCGGCGACATCGAGCGGCTGCTGCAGCCGTTGCGCGACAGCGGCGAAATCACCAATTCGTTCGGCATCGCCGGCTCGCAGGGCTCGTCCAACTCCGGCTTCCTGGTGCTGACGCTGGCGCCGTGGGACGAGCGCCAGCGCAGTCAGCAGCAGATCGTCGCGCAGGTCGAGCAGTCGATGCGCGAGGTGCCGGGCGTGCGCGTCTTCACCGGCCAGCCCAACAGTCTCGGCATTCGCGGCGCCGGCAGCGGCCTGCAATTCGCCATCGCCGGCAATTCCTACGCCCGGCTCGGCGACGCCGCGGTCAGGATCGTGGACGAACTGGAAAAGGACGACCGCTTCATCCAGCCGCGGCTGTCGACCGACACGACGCAGCCGCAGCTGTCGGTCGAGATCGACCGCGAACGCGCCTCGGATCTCGGCATCGACATATCCGGCCTGGCCGAAGCGATGCAGGCGATGCTCGACGGGCGCAAGGTCGGCTCGGTGTTCATCGAGGACCGCAGCTACGACGTCAAGCTGGTGTCGACCACCAATCCGATCAACGACCCGACCGATCTGGAGAACATCTATCTGAGAACCCGCGACGGCCGCTTCGTGCCGATGTCGACCATCGCGACCCTGACCGAGCGTGCGGTGGCGCCGTCGCTGGCGCGCGAGCAGCAGATGCGCTCGGTCGCCATCACCGCCGGGCTCAAGCCCGATTTCGCGCTCGGCGACGCCTATGCGGCAGCGCAGGCGATCGCCGCGCCGATCATCCCCGAAGGCGCACGCATCATTCCGCTGGCCGAGACCGCGACGCTGGGCGAGACCACCGGCTCGATGTTCGTCACCTTCGGTTTCGCCATCGTCATCATCCTGCTGGTGCTGGCGGCGCAGTTCGAGAGCTTTGTCTCCGCCATCATCATCATGGCGACGGTGCCGCTGGGACTGGCCTGCGCCATCTTCGCCATGCTTTTGACCGGCACCAGCCTCAACGTCTACAGCCAGATCGGGCTGGTGCTGCTGGTCGGCATCATGGCGAAGAACGGAATTCTGATCGTCGAGTTCGCCAACCAGTTGCGCGACCGCGGCCTGGGTGTTCGCGAAGCGATCGAGAACGCCGCCAATGTGCGGCTGCGGCCGGTGACGATGACGATGATCTGCACCATCCTGGGCGGGTTGCCGCTGATCCTGGCGTCGGGCGCCGGCGCGGAAGCCCGCATTGCGCTCGGCTGGGTGATCGTCGGCGGCCTCGGACTGGCGACCGCCTCGACGCTGTTCCTCACCCCGGTCGCCTATCTGCTGCTCGGCCGCTTCATTACGCCGAAGGTGGAGGAAGCCGCGCGCCTGCACCGCGAGCTGGAAGCCGCCGAGGAACTGGAAGCAAAGCTGACGCCGGCGGAATAGCGCGTACGGCCGCGCGCATCCCCTCTCCGTTTTCAGGAGTGGGAATGTCGGCGCGGCGGGCGGGCGGCGCGGCGGGTCCGGCTATGACGTGTCGAGGGCCGGGATCGCGGGCGACGACGGACGGATTGCGAGCAGCAATGCGCCGACGCAGCAGCACAGCAGCATGAGCAGTCGCACCGGCGCAAAAAAATCCGCCGGATCGCAGGCCTCGGCGTCGGGCCCAGTCGTCCATTGGTCGATGGAGTGCGCCAGGTCCCGCAGCGCCCGGCCCAGCAGGCGGAAATTGCGGGCAAGCCCGGCGGCGTCCGCGGCGCTTTCGCCCAATCCCGGCAATTGCCGGGCGGGCAGGACCAGCGTCCAGCCAAAATCTTCGGAGAGATCATTGACGATCCTGGCGGCGACGGTTTCAGCCCGAAGCAGGATCGGCAGCACCACGACGCGCAGCGGATGCGGCAGATATTGCAGGCCCCAGGCAATCGAGGCGAGCGAAAACAGGATGGCGACGGAGCGCAACAGCATCCGCCTTTCCTCGTCCATCTCCCGCTGCATCGCCTCGTCCCAGTCCATCTGGCCCTCGCATTCAACGCGAGCCGATTATGGATTGGCGTTTTAGGGTGGAGGATAGATTTCTTTTTGCGCGTCCTTCGGGGGAAGAGAGGCGGCTTGAGACGTCCCGTTCCTTTCTGCACCGACCCCCCTCTGGCCTGCCGGCCAGAGGGGGGTCGGTGCAGAAAGGAACGGGCGGCGGCGGGCCTCAAAAAAAGCCGCGCGGTCGCCCGCGCGGCTGATTGTCGGGATGCGAAGAGCCTACTTCGCCGGCGCCTGGTCCATGCGGCCGACTTCGACCCACTTGCCGCCCTTGATCTGCGAAATCACGATCACGTCCGCGCCCTGATGGTCGCCAGGGCCGTATTTGATGTGGGCGCTGTTGATCTTGTCGTCGAATTCGAGCGACTCCATGCCCTTCTGGAAGCTCTCCGGCGTCAGATCCTTGCCGGCCGCCTCCAGCGCCTTGACCAGCGTGTTGGCCGCACCGTAGCCAAGCTGCGCGGCGGTGCCGGCGGGCTTGCCATATTTTGCCTGGAAGGCTTCGGCCCAGGTCTTCAGTTCCGGCACCTTGGCGATATTGTCCTCAAGGTCGGCCCAGCCGGCGGCGGCGTAATAGCCCTCGGTGATGCCTTCCGGCACCTTGGCGACGGCGGTGTTGAAGCCGGCCGATCCGCCGATGAACGAGACGTCGGTCCAGCCGAGCTTCTTGGCGGTGCCGAGGATGGTGATCGTCTGGCGGATGCCGACAGCCGTGGCGACGATGTCGCAGCCGGCGTCCTTGAGCTTGGTCACCGAGCCGACAAAGTCCTGCTCGTCGGGCTTGTGCTGCGTCTCGGCGGCGAAGGTCAGGCCCAGTTCAGCAGCCTTTTCCTTGGCGCCCTCGTATACTTCCAGGCCGAAATCGGTCGGGAAATACATCGCGCAGACCTCCTTGGCGCCCTTTTCCTTGGCGAGATATTCGACGCCCGACCTGAGCTGGTCGTAGTAGGACGACGTGCCGGTGTATTTGTAGGTGATGTCGCCCTCGATCATCTGGCGCGCGGCGGTGAGCGGCGACACATTGGCGATCTTCTTCGGTTCCATCAGCTTGAAGCCGGCGATGTTCATCGGCGTGCCGAGATTGAGGATCATCGCGAACACCTTGTCGGAGTTCACCAGCTTGTTGAAGTTCTGCTGCGCCTTGGGCATCTGGTAGCCGTGATCCTCGACCACGAACCTGATCTTGCGGCCGTGAATGCCGCCGGCGGCGTTAACCTCGTCGAACATCATCTGCGCGGCTTCGATCGCCTGCACATTGAACGATGCGAACACGCCCGACATGTCGCCGTTTGACCCGATGACGATTTCGGCGTCGGAGACGCCCTGGGTCTGCGACAGGGCGGTTCCAGAAAGGCCGGCGGTCAGGCCGGCGCCGAGGATGGCGCTTGCGAGTAGTTTTTTCATGTCAGTCCTCCACATTGCGTTGATTGGTTCGGCCAGTGCGGCTGGAACTCAGCCGTACATTTCGTCGATCAGCTTCTTGTGTTTGGTCTCCACGAAGCTGCGTTTGAGTTTCATCGTCGCCGTCAGTTCGTCGTCTTCGGCGGTCAGCAGCACGTCGATCAGGCGAAAATCCTTGATCTGTTCCACCCGTGCGAATTCCCGGTTCGTGTCCTCCACAATTCCCGCGATCAGCTGCCTGACCTCCGGCGCCGCGCACAGCGAGCGGAAGTCCGAGAACGGAACGCGGCGGTCCTGCGCGAATTTCTCGACATTCTCCTGGTCGATCATCACCAGCGCCGAGAGGAATTTGCGCTTGTCGCCGATGATGACGGCATCGGAGATGTAGGGCGAGAATTTCAGCCGGTTCTCGATCTCGGCGGGCGTGATATTCTTGCCGCCGGCGGTGATGATGATGTCCTTGGCGCGGCCGGTGATGGTGAGGTAGCCCTCATTGTCGATGCGGCCGATGTCGCCGGTGTGCAGCCAGCCGTCGGGCGAAATCGTCTCTGCGGTCTTGTCCGGCTTGTTCCAGTAGCCCTTGAAGACGTTGGCGCCGCGATAGAGGATTTCCCCGTCCGGCGCGATCTTCACCGTTCCGCCCTCGATCACCTTGCCGATCGAGCCGATTCTGTTGTCGCCCATCGTGTTGACCGAGATGACGCCGGAGCTTTCGGTCATGCCGTAACCCTCGAGCAGCGTCACGCCGATGGCCCCGAACCAGCGCAGCAGGTCGGGCGAGATCGGCGCCGCGCCGGTGGTGCCGCGCCGCAGCCGGTCGACGCCGATCATCCGGCGCAGATTGGCGAGCACGACAATGTCCCAGAACCGGTAGACCAGCGCCGCGCCGGCCGGCACCGGTTTGCCCTCCTCCAGATAGCCCATACGCTTCATGCCGGCGGCGACCGCCTGGCGATAGGCCCATTTGCCGAACCAGGTCGATTCCGCCGACATCAGCGTGATGCGCGAATAGATCTTCTCCCACACCCGCGGCACGGCGGTGAAGATGTGCGGCGACACTTCGCGCACATTGTCGAACACGGTTTCGGGACTTTCTGCGAAATTGACGGTCGAGCCGTAGCCGACCGGGATGAACACCGTGATCAGGCGTTCGAGGATGTGGCACAGCGGCAGGAAGCAGACCTGTTCGTCGGCCTCCGTCACCGGCAGGCTGACCGCCGCGCCGCTGATCGAGACGATGATGTTCTCATGGCTGATCATCGCCCCCTTGGGCGGGCCGGTGGTGCCCGACGTGTAGACCAGGATGGCGGTCTCCTTCGGCGTCGAGCGGGCGATTTCCTCCTCGAAGCGGCCAGGATGCTGCTTGAGGAAATCCCGGCCCAGCCGGTAGAGGTCGTCGAGGAAGATCACCCGGTCGTCGGCGAACCCGTGCAGTCCCTCGCGGTCGAAGACGATGACGTAGGACAGGCCCGGCATGTCGTCGCGCACCGACAGGAACTTGTCGAGCTGCTCGTCATTCTCGACGAACAGGAAGCGGCTGTCGCTGTCATTGACCAGATATTTGAGCTGCGAGGCGGAATCGGTTGTGTAGACGCCGGACGCGATGCCGCCGACCGACTGGACGCCGAGATCGGTATAGAGCCATTCCTTGTTGTCTTCCGACAGGATCGACACGACTTCGCCGCGCTTGAGGCCGAGCGCCACCAGGCCGAGGCCGATCAGGCGGGCGCTGTCGTAGAACTCCGACCAGGAGAACGACAGCCAGATGCCGTAGTCCTTTTCGCGATGCGCGATGCGCTGGCCGTATTTTTCGCAGTTTTGCCGGAACAGTTTCGGCAGCGTGTCGCAGCCGTCGAAATAGAACGGCCCCCTGGACAGGTCCTCGTTGAAGGTGTGGCCGCCCAGGCTGCGCTGCGGCGGCAATTTTTCCACGACGGTCATGCTGGCCTCCCTGCTGCGCTCAACGCCATGTCTTCTTCTGTTTCCACCGCTTCTGGCCGCGCTGTGTCTCGCCCTGGACGCCGAGATAGAACTCCTGCACGTCCTTCGACTGCAGCAGCGCCTTCGACCTGTCGGCCATCACGATCCGCCCCAATTCCATGACGTAGCCGAAATCGGAGACTTCGAGCGCCACCTTGGCGTTCTGCTCGACCAGCATCATGGTGACGCCCTGCTCCTTGTTGAGGCGGCGCACGATGGTGAAGATCTCCTTCACCAGCAACGGCGACAGCCCCAGCGACGGCTCGTCGAGCAGCATCAGCTTCGGCCGCGCCATCAGTCCCCGCCCGATCGCCAGCATCTGCTGCTGGCCGCCCGACAGCGTGCCGGCGGCCTGGCGGCGGCGCTCGGCCAGGATCGGGAAATAGCCGTAGACCATCTCCTCGTCCGCCCTGATGCCGGCCGTGTCGCGGCGCACGAAGGAACCCATCCTGAGATTGTCCTCGACGGTCAGCAGCGGAAACACCTCGCGCCCCTCGGGCACATGGCTGATGCCGGCCCGCACTACCACGTCCGGCTCCGCGCCGGCGATGTTGCGGCCGCCGTACCAGATCTCGCCCTTTTCGGGGTTCATCACCCCGGAAATGGTCTTGAGCAGCGTCGTCTTGCCGGCGCCGTTGGCGCCCAGCACGGTGACGATCTGTCCCTGCCGCACCTCCAGCGACACGCCGCGGATCGCCATGATCGGGCCGTAGAAGCTTTCGAGGTTCTTGACCGAGAGCACCACGTCGGCGGCGCTGGACGACAGTTTGATCTCCTGTTTCAGCATCACGCGACCACCTGCCGGGCGTCGTTGGAAACGCCGATATAGGCCTCGATGACCCTGGGATTGTTCTGCACCTCGAACGCCGAGCCGATGGCCAGCGTCTTGCCGTCGGCCAGCGCCATGACGCGGTCGGAGACGGCGGAGACGAGATGCATGTCGTGCTCGACCATGATGACGGTGACGCCCATCTGCGTCTTGATGTCCTCGACCCAGAAGGCGACGTCCTGGGTTTCCTCCACCGACAGGCCGGACGCCGGCTCGTCGAGCAGCAGCAGCCGCGGCTCGATCGCCAGCGCGCGGCCCATTTCGACCACCTTGCGCACGCCGTAGGGCAGCCCGGCGATGTATTTTTCGCGGTAGGCCTGCAGGTCGAGGAAATCGATCACCTTCTCGACCGCCTCGCGGTGGCGGCGCTCCTCGCGCCGCACGAAGGGGGTAAACAGGAGTTCGTTCCACATATGGCTCCTGCGGTGGCGGTGGCGGCCCACCAGCAGGTTCTGCAGCACCGTCGCCTGGTCGAACAGTTCGATGTTCTGGAAGGTGCGGGCGATGCCGAGCCCGGGGATCTCGTGCGCCTGTTTCTTCAGGATGCTCTCGCCGGCGAAGCGGATGTCGCCGGCGACCGGATCGTAGAACCGCGAGATCAGGTTGAACAGCGTCGACTTGCCCGCCCCGTTGGGGCCGACCAGCGCGAACACCTCGCCTTCCTCGACGTCGAAGGAGACGTCGTCGACAGCGGTGACGCCGCCGAACCTCAGCGTCACATTGCGCACTTCCAAGAGCGCGCTCATCGCATCCGCTCCGTCTTGAGGTAGCTCTTCTGCCGTCTGAACATGTCGCGGCGATAGAACGGGAACAGCTGGAAATAGGTCCTGATCTTGAGCCAGCGGCCGTAGATGCCGCGCGGCTCGAACAGAATGAAGCCGATCAGGATGGCGGCGAACACCGCGGTCTCGACGCCCGGCAAGGTCGCCGAGGTGGCGCCGAAATAGCCGCCGATCCAGTCGCGGACATGGCTGATGAACTGCGGCAGGAAAGTGATGACGGCGGCGCCCAGGAACGCGCCGTGGATCGAACCGAGGCCGCCGATGACGATCATCAGCAGCAGCTGGATCGACAGGATCAGGTTGAACGTCTCATTGTTGAAGATGCCGGCATTGTGGCCGATCAGCGCGCCTGCCAGCCCGACGATCGCGGTGGAGATGCCGAACGACACCGCCTTGGCGCGGGCGACGTTGACGCCCATGGCGCGCGCCGACACTTCCGAATCGCGCACCGCCGCAAACGACCGCCCGAGCGGCGAGCGCAGCAGGTTTCGGTAGGCGACGATGACCAGCAGCGCCACCGCCAGCACCAGAAAATAGAACCGGTCGGGATTGCCGTAGCGGTCGACTTCCAGGCCGAAAATGTTGATCGTCGGCGCCTCGAGCCCGCGCACGCCCTGGGTCAGCGGGTCGAGGATGACGATCAGGTCGTCGGCCAGGATCGAGATCGCCAGCGTCGCGATGCCGAGATAGATGCCGTGCAGCTTGGTCATCGGCAGCGCCAGCAGGAAGCCGGCGACGCCCGAGATCAGCCCCGCCAGCGCGAAGGCGGCGAGAAACGGCAGGCCCTGCTGCTGCAAGAGAACATTGGCGTAGCAGCCGACAGCCATGAAAGCGGCGTGGCCGAGGCTCGCCTGCCCGGTCTGCCCGACCAGGATCATCAGTCCCATGCCGGCGATCGCCCAGATCAGCAGGCTGGTCATCTCGCCCAGCGCAAAGTCGTCGATCAGAAGCGGCAGCGCCACCGCCAGCGCCAGCAGCGACAGGTACCAGAACGCCTGGCGGCCGTCCTCGAACAGGTTGATGTCGGTGTCGTAGCTGGTCTTGAACAATGTCCTCATCTGGCGTCAGACCTTCTTGCTGTGCACTTGGGCAAGAATGCCGTGCGGACGGAAGATGAGGATCAGGAACAGCAGCAGGTAGGGCAGCACCCGCGCGTATTCGGGCGTGATGTAGCGTGACGCGAACGGCTCGATCAGGCCGATGATGAGGCCGCCAAGCAGCGCGCCGGGCAGCGAGCCGAAGCCGCCGATGACCGATGCGGCGAACGCCTTGATGCCGAGCAGACCGGTCGACGGATCGATCGACCCCTTGGAGGCGAACAGGATGCCGGCGATCGCCGCGACCGCCCCCGCCAGCGCCCAGATCAGCGAGTTCACCCGCTTGACCGGGATGCCCATATAGTAGGCGGCGAGCTGGTTTTGCGACGAGGCCTGCATGGCGACGCCGAGCCGGGTGCGGTTGAAGTAGAAATAGAGCAGCACCGTCAGCAGCAGCGTCACCAGGATGATGACCAGTTCGTCGAGCCCCAGCACCAGGCCGCCGAAGCGCACGTCCTTGCCGACGATCGGCGATTCCAGCGACACCGGTTCATGGCCCCAGATCAGGCCGGCAAGGAAGCGCAGCACGAAACCGAGCGCGATGGTCAGGATCACGACGGCGATCTGCGATTGTCCGAACATGCGCCGCAGCACCAGCATGTCGAGCAGGTAGCCGAACACGCCCATGAGGAAGATGGCCACCGGCGCGGCGATCCAGAACGGCCAGCCCATGAACTGGGCGTTGGTCAGGCCGACGGTGATGTATGCGCCGAGCATCATCATGTCGCCCTGGGCGAAATTGACCTGTTCGGTCGCCTTGTAGATGAGCACGAAGCCGAGCGCGATCAGACCATACACGCAGCCATTCGCCAGGCCGCTCACAAAGAGCTGCAATACGTCCAACGACGCCTTCCTCCCATTTTCCGCCGGGTATGATCTTTGTCATATTGTCCCGACATTCTTCTAACATTACAGGCGGCCCGTGCCGAAGGGCAAGCGCCACGAATTGTTGTTATTGCGGTGCGATGAAGACCTTTCCATTGGGCCTGGAAAGTTCCCGCGGAACGCTGCTCATCGCCTCGGCCAGCGGCACGATCGCGGTGACGTCGGTCGACCAGCGGCCGTCGACGAAACGTTTCTGCGCCTCGACGATCGCGCCGAGTTTTTTGCTCGCATCCGCCGAGCGCATCCATTCCGACAGCCAGAACCCCTCGATCGTCTTGTGCATGAAGATCAGTTGCCCCGGCTCGGGGATGACGGTCGGCGACTGGTCGAGCCGACCGTAGACGATCCAGCGGGCGCGGCGCGGCATGGCGTTGAAGATGGTCGACGCCTGCGGCCCGGTGACGGCGTCGAGCAGGATACGCGGCTTTTCGGCCTTGCAGACTTCGGCGATGTCGCGGGCGAAACTCTCCTTCGCGGCATTGACCACGACCGCCGCGCCGGCCTTTTCGAGGATCGGGATCTGGTCGTCGCGACGCACCACGGCGATCGGACGAAAACCCTCGTCGCGCGCCACGTTCATGATCAGCTTGCACAGCTGGCTGGCCGCGGCGGTCATGATGAAGGCTTTTTCGCCCTCGGCCTTGACGATGTCGAACATGGCGAGCGCGGTGAGCGGATTGACGATCATCGCCGCCGCATCGACATCCTTGACGCCGTCCATCAGCGGAATGCACACCGAGGCGTCGGCGATGCAGTATTGCGCCCACGACCCCCAGTTCGACGTGCCGGTAGCGAAGGCGACGCGCTGGCCGATCAGCCCCTTCGCCACCCGGTCGTCGCCCGCCGCCGCGACCACGCCGACGCCCTCGAAGCCGGCGGGGCGGCCCTGCTTGCGCGGCTGGCCGTACATGCCCTTGACGAACATCACGTCGGACGGATTGATCGAGGCCAGCGACACCTTGATCAGCACCTGGGACCCGGTCGGCTGCGGCACCTCGATGCGCCCCGGCGACACATAGGGCTCCATCGCCTCGAGCACCGAACCCGAAGGCTTCGTCGTATAGCCGTCATCGTTGAGAAGAAGCGCCTGCATGTCGTGCGGGACTGACATCGTGCCTACTCCGGTTTGAGAATGAGTTTTCCGGTCGCGCCGCGGCCGATCACCCGGCTCAGCACGCTGGCGGCGTCGGACAGCGGATAGACGCCCTCGATCAGCGGCTTGACCTTGCCGGCGACGTGCCAGCCGATCAGTTCGCGCATATTGTCGGCATAGGCCTCCGGCTCCCTCTGGGTGAATGCGCCCCAGAACACGCCGACGACGCTGTAGCCCTTGACCAGGGCCAGGTTGACCGGAAGCTTGGGAATGGTTCCCGACGCGAAGCCGATCACCAGCAGGCGGCCGTTCCACGCCATCGACCGCGACAGCGCGTCGAACGCCTCGCCGCCGACCGGGTCGTAGGCGACATCGACGCCCCTGCCGTCGGTGAGTTCCTTGAGACGGTCCTTGAGATTGTCGTAGCCGATGACGATATCGGCGCCGTTGTCCTGCGCGATCTGGCGCTTTTGCGGCGTCGAGGCCACCGAGATGACGCGCGCGCCCATCGCCTTGCCGATCTGCACCGCGGCCAACCCGGTCAGGCCGGCGGCGCCGAGCACGCACAGCGTCTCGCCGGCTTTCAGCTGGCCGCGCTGCTTCAGCGCATAGTGCGAGGTCGAATAGCCGCAGATCAGCGCGCAGGCGTCTTCGTTGGAAATGCCGTCCGGCAGTTTCATCGCCGTCGCCGCGTCGGTCGCCACCTGTTCGGCGTAACCGCCGATGGTGGTGAGCGCCACGACGCGGTCGCCGGGCGCAAAACCCGACACCTTGTCGCCGACCGACAGCACCCGGCCGGCCACCTCCATGCCCGGCACGAACGGCGTCGGCGGCTTCATCTGGTAGAGCCCCTGCACCAGCAGGCCGTCGGGAAAATTGACGCCGATGGCCTCGGACCGGATGACGAGCTGGCGTCCCCTGGCGACGGGTTCGGGCCAGTCGGCGTAGTCGAGCGCGTCGACCGGACCGTAGTCGCGGACGATGACGGCCTTCATCACACCTTCTCCTGCGTGTGCTTGCGCAGTTCGGTGCGGGCGATCTGGCGGCGGTGCACCGCGTCGGGTCCGTCGGCCAGCCGCAGGGTGCGCAGATGCGTCCACGAACGCGCGAGCGGCGTATCCTGGCTGATGCCGGCGGCGCCGTGCATCTGCACGGCCTCGTCGGCGATGCGCAACGCGATCTTCGGCGCGGCGACCTTGATCTGGCTGATCCACGGGGCGGCGGCCACGGGGTCGCCCTGGTCCATCATCCACGCCGCCTTGAGGCAGAGCAGCCGCGCCATCTCGATGTCCATGCGGGCGTCGGCGATGATGTCGTAATTGCCGCCGAGCTTGGCCAGCGGCTGGCCGAACGCCTCGCGGCGCAGCGACCGCTTGCACATCAGCTCAAGCGCCCGCTCGGCCTGGCCGATGGCGCGCATGCAGTGATGGATGCGGCCGGGACCGAGCCGCCCCTGCGATATCTCGAACCCCCTGCCCTCGCCGAGCAGCAGGTTGGAGGCGGGAACCCTGACGTCGGTGAAGCGCATGTGCAGATGACCGTGCGGCGCGTCGTCCTCGCCATAGACCTGCATGGCGCGCACCTTCTCCACGCCCTTGGCGTCGGACGGCACCAGGATCATCGAATGCCGCTGGTGCCTCGGCGCGGTATCGGAGGTCTTGACCATGGTGATGTAGATCTTGCAGCGCGGATCGCCTGCCCCCGACGACCACCATTTTTCGCCGTTGAGCACATAGTCGTCGCCGTCGCGCTCGCAGCGCATCGCAATATTTGTGGCGTCAGATGACGCCACGTCCGGCTCGGTCATCAGGAAGGCGGAGCGGATCTCGCCGTCGAGCAGCGGCTTGAGCCATCTGTCCTTGTGCGCCCGCGTACCGTAGCGTTCGAGCACTTCCATATTGCCGGTGTCAGGGGCCGAGCAGTTAAAAGTTTCGGCGCCGAGATGCGCCTTGCCCATTTCCTCGGCCAGATAGGCGTATTCGACGGTGGTCAGGCCGTAGCCGCGGTCCGAATCGGTGAGCCAGAAATTCCACAGGCCGCGTTCTTTTGCCTTCGCCTTCAGCCCTTCCAGAATCTCGGTCTGGCGCCTGGTGTAGGCAAAACGGTCGCCGGCCTTGCCGACCTCGGCCAGAAATTCCTCGTCGAGCGGAATGATCTCGTCGCGCACCATCCGCGCCACCTGAGCGTGGATCGGCTTCAGCCGTTCGGTCATCCCCAGATTCATCTCGGTCATCTTCTATCCAGTCCTGCTTCCAAGACCGCCCTGGGCGAAATCGACCACCTGGCGGACTATCCGTTCAATATCGTCAGCGGTCTCGCCCGAACGCGGCGAGTACCAGAAAATCGGCGAGTTCATCGCGATGAACATCACCTGCGTGGCAATGCTGGCATTGTCGAAAAGCATGTCGCCTTCGCGGCGGGCGCGTTCGATGACGGTGCGGAACATCTTGCTGTAGGCGGTGCGGTATTCGACCAGCTCATTGTAGACGCTGCGCTGTTCCGGCGTCGTCGAGCCGCGCAGATGCATCTCGACGCCTTCCCACACCACCCGCTGGAAATGCCGCGTCGTCACCATCTGGCGCACATGCACCTCGGCCATGGCGCGCCACACGTCGATCGCCCGGCCCGGCTTGTTCGCAAAGGGGCGGATCGCCTCGAAATTCATGTCCATGCCGGTCCGGAACACCTGCGCGAACAGATCGCCCTTCGACGAGAAATGATGGTAGACCCGGCCCTTCGTCGCGCCCAGCCTGCGCGCCACGTCGTCGATCGACGACGCTGCGTAGCCGCGCTCCGAAAAGCAGTGCGCGGCCGCGCTGAGGATGTCGGCTCGCGACCCATCCACAACCAGTTCGCTTGCGCCGGTCTGCGACAGTGGTTCCTCCTTCGCCCGCCGGTTCTTGTCGCCGGCGGGGCTTTACGGACATGCAAATGATGAACATACTACCGGGTATGTTGTCAACGCGCCATCGCCGATGGCGGCGACCGGAGGGTTTGGAACGTGTCGATCTATGAGGATCTGTTTTCGGTTCGGGGCAAGACCGCGCTGGTCACCGGCGCCGCCACCGGCATCGGCCGGATGGCCGCCACCGCGCTGGCGATGGCCGGCGCGCGCGTCTTCATCGCCTCGCGCAAGGCTGCCGACTGCGAACGCGTCGCCGCCGAGATCAACAAGCTGGGCGGACCGGGCGACGCCGAGGGATTTGGCGGCGACGTGTCGAGCGAGGCCGGCGTCGACGCGCTGGCCGCCGAAGTGGCGGCGCGCACCAAGACGCTCGACATCCTGATCAACAATGCCGGCGTGTCCTGGGGCGAGCCGCTCGAAACCTTCCCCTACGCCGCCTGGGCCAAGGTCATGAATGTCAACGTCACCGGCCTGTTTCACCTGACGCGGCAATTGCTGCCGCTGCTCGACGCCGCCGCAACCGATGACGATCCGGCGCGCGTCATCAATCTCGGTTCGGTGATGGGCACCCAGCCGCTGGCAGACGACGCCTATTCCTACACCGCCTCGAAGGCCGCCGTGCACCATTTGACCCGCACCCTGGCGAGCGAATTCGCAAAGCGCCGGATCACCGTCAACGCCTTTGCGCCGGGGCCCTTCCAGAGCCGCATGACCGCATTCGCCACCGCATCGCAGGAAGGCGCCGACAAGGTCGGCAAGCGGGTGCCGCTCGGCCGTATCGGCGCACCGAGCGATATCGCCGCGGCGACGTTGTTCCTTTGCGGCAGAGGGGGAAGCTATGTTACTGGCGCGATACTGCCGCTCGATGGCGGACAATCGGTGCAGCACGGCATGACCCTGTTCAAGGACTAGCAATGTCAACACAGCCGAGATCGATCAAGGCTTCAGACCTCGCCGCCCATGTCGGCCAGGAGATCGGCCTGTCGCCGTGGCGCACCGTAACCCAGGACATCATCGACAAGTTTGCGGTGGCGACCGACGACGACCAGTTCATCCATACCGACCCGGCGCGGGCCGCCGAAACGCCGTTTGGCGGCACCATCGCGCACGGGTTCCTGGTGCTGTCGCTGCTGTCGGCGATGACCTACGAAACGCTGCCGTCGATCGAAAAGTCGAAAATGGCGATCAATCAGGGCTTTGACAAACTGCGTTTCCAGGCGCCGGTGAAATCCGGCGCGCGCATCCGCACCCGCTTCGTCCTCGCCAGCGTCAACGCGCGCCCGTCGGGCATGGTGCAGCTGGCCTATGACGTGACGATCGAGATCGAAGGATCGGCCAAGCCGGCGCTGACCGCCCACTGGCTGACGATCTCCGTGCTCGATCCGGAGGATCTTGCGCCGTGAGCGACGCCAATACGCTCGACGCCGCCGCGCTTGGCCCCTACCTCGCCCGGCATGTCCCCGGTTTTGGCAGCCTGACCGGGATCGTCAAATTCAAGACCGGCCAGTCCAACCCGACCTATCTGATCGAGGCGACGGGCGGCAAATTCGTGCTGCGCGCCAAGCCGCCGGGCGAATTGCTCAAGAGCGCGCACGCCGTCGACCGCGAATACCGGGTGATGAAGGCGCTGGAGCAGACCCCGGTGCCGGCGCCCAGGATGCTGCATCTGTCGGGCGAGGATTCGCCGATCGGGCGGCAGTTCCTGGTGATGGAGTTTCTCGACGGGCGGATTTTCTGGGATCCGGCGCTGGCCGAACTGGCGACCAATGGCGAACGCGCCGCGATCTACGACGCGATGAACCGCACGCTGGCCGACCTGCACAACGTCGACATCGACGCGGTCGGACTGGCCGACTATGGCCGGCCGGGCAATTATTTCGAGCGCCAGCTGGCGCGCTGGTCGAGCCAGTACAAGGCGTCGGAAACCGGCGCGATCGAGGCGATGGACCGGCTGATGGCGTGGCTGGAGCAGAACCTTCCGGCCGATGACGGCATGGTGTCGCTGGTGCATGGCGACTACCGGCTCGACAATGTGATGATCGCCAGGGACAGCGAAAAGCTGATCGCCGTGCTCGACTGGGAACTGTCGACGCTCGGCCACCCCTTCGCCGATCTCGCCTATCAGTGCATGCAATGGCGGCTGCCGCACGATTCGGGTTTTCGCGGGCTTGGCGGCATCGACCGGCAGGCGATCGGATTGCCATCCGAACGTGATTATGTGGACGCATATTGTCGCCGACGGGGCATCGGGCCGATCGACAACTGGGTATTCTACCTTGCCTTCTCCTTCTTCCGGCTGGCGGCTATCCTGCAGGGCGTCTACAAGCGCTCGCTGGATGGAAACGCCTCGAACCCGGAGCGGGGGCAGACATTTGGCGCGGCAGTGAAACTGATCGCCGCCGAAGCAGTCGCATTGATTGAAAGAGGGTAATCGACGTGAGCCGTTTTGAGGGAATGACGGCGCTGGTGACTGGGGCTACCGGCGGATTTGGGCGCAGGCTTTGCGAGCGCCTGTCACAGGCCGGCGCCAACCTGGTGCTGTCGGACGTCAAGGACGGGCCGCTGAAGGAGCTCGCGCAAAGCCTGCCGGGCAAGACCGCGACGCTTGCCGGCGACATTTCCGACGAGCGGCTGTCGAAGGACCTGGTCGCGCTGGCGAAAAAGTCGTTCGGCGGTCTCGACATCGCCATCAACAATGCCGGCGTCGCCCAGACTTTCGTGAAACTGCCGCAGGTGCCCTCGGCCGAAGCGCGGCGGATTTTCGAGATCGACCTGCTCGGCGTCTTCTTTGCGATGAAATATCAGATACCGCTGATGGAGCGGCAGTTCCGCGACGACAGGCGGCCGGGCGCCATCGTCAACATCGCCTCCGTCGCCGGCCGCGCCGGCGCGCCGAAACTGTCGGTCTATTCCGCCGCCAAGCACGGCGTCATCGGCCTGACCAAGTCGGCCGCCGCCGAATACGCCACCAAGGGCATCCGAGTGAACGCGGTGTGTCCGTCGTTTGCCCGCACCGCGATGGCGCTGGCATTCCTCAGCCGCGCGCCCGAGGGCGTCGAGGCGGCGACCAACGATCTGACGCGCGGCGTGCCGATGAAGCGCCTCGCCGAGGTCGACGAGGTGGTCGAGGTGATCCTGTTCGCCGCCGACCCGGCCAACAGTTTCATGACCGGCCAGGAACTGGGCGTCGACGGCGGCATCACCGCGCTCTGATTCCGGCTCGACCGCTTCACGGCTGGACGGAAACGGTCCAGTTTTCTGAAATCTTGCCAAAAATTTGGGCGGCCGTTTCGACGCGCCCTTAACGCGGCGGGTCTATTGATGCCGCCATGGCACACTCTCTCATCGCACGGGCTTCGGGCCTGATCACCGCCGCCGGCAACAGCGGCTTCACGCGGCAAACCGCGGTCGGCCTGGCGGCCGGCGTGGCGGTGACCGGTCTGCTGACGCTTACGCTGGCGCCTGCCGCGGCGGCGCCGGTGGCGCTGGCCGCGGCGCTTGGCGGCGCCTGCGCGGTCGTCCCTTTGCTCAGAACCCTCACCCGCTCCAAGCGCAATGAGGAGGAGCGCGACCTCAGCCTCAAGGCCGCCGATCCGCTGGCCAACTGCCTGCCGCGCACCGCGTTCATGCGCCGGTTCGACGATGCGCTGACCAGCCCCAAGGGCGATGGCAAGGCGACCGGCACGCTGCTGGTGGTCAAGGCCGACCAGTTGCGCGCCATCAATGAAGGTTTTGGCTATGACGCCGGCGACGACGTGGTGACCGCGCTCGCCTCGACCATCCTCGCATCAGTCAGGAAGACCGATTTTGTCGGCCGTCTCGACGGCGACGAGTTCGGCGTCTTCCTGTGGGGCGCGGCGATCAAGGACGCGATCATGGTGTCGGACCGCATCCGCCGCAACATCGCGCATCTGCGGGTCAGCGACGAGTTCGGCCTGTCGGTGAGCGTCGGAGGCGCGATCCTCGCGTCAAGGTCGGTTGACGCCGACGACGGCCTGCGCTTCGCCAGCCGCGGCCTTGAATTCGCGCGCATGGGCGGCGGCGACAGGGTCGAAATGATCTACGTGCCCGCCACCGGCGAACCGGTTCAGGTCGCCGGCGTCGTGCACTGACAGGTTAAGCTGTCAGTTCGGCATCTCTTGCCGCGTCTTCGAGGAAATCGAAGGCGTAGGTCGAGAACGAGCGCCAGCATTCGACCCGGAAGGCTTTTTCGCCGGTGCGCCAGATCACCACTTCGATCTTGCCGAGAATGGTGCGCGAGCAGGCGTTGACCGGGAACGCCTCATTCGACAGGTCCTGCGGGCAGCCGGCGGCCAGCGTCGCCCGCGCGCCTTCGCCTTCGACCAGAATCGCGACATTGCGGTGCGAGATGTCGACGGCCGAGTGAAGCTGCTTGACCCCGGCGCATGCGCCGATCAGGTCGCCACCTGAAAAGTCGATCACCAGCCATTCGTCCGGTCCCAGCCACAGCGCCACACGCGACTTGGCCCGGTTCATCGCCGACGATTTCGGGCTTTCGGGCAGCTTGACGCCGAGCGCCTTGGACAAGGGTTCGATCGCCTCGGGCCGGGCGCGCAGCGACATGCGCGACGCCGGGTCGGCAGGGGTCAGCGAAACGGCCTGGTTCTGGACCGAGCGGCCGGACAGGGCAAAAGCGCGCACCGGCAGCGCCGCCGGCCGGCTGGAAGCTGGCGACTTAGCCATGCAGGCGTCCTCCCTTTTCGTCGACAAACATCGGCGCCACCACCTCGACCGCTATCGCTCCGCCGGGCATCGGCGCATAGAGCGTCTGGCCGACGCGGTCGAAGCCGCCGGCGACCAGCGCCAGCGCGATCGAGCGGCCGCAATTTTCCGACCAGTAGCTCGACGTGACGTGCCCGATCATCTTCATCGGAACCGGCTGCGCCGGGTCCTCGACGATCTGCGCGCCCTCTTCGAGCACCACTTTCGGGTCTTTCGTCTTGAGGCCGATCAGTTGCTTGCGGCCCTTGGCGACAAGGTCGGGGCGCTTGAGGCCACGGATGCCGACAAAGTCGGTCTTCTTCTTGCCGACGGCCCAGTCGAGGCCGGCGTCCGACGGCGTCACCGTGCCGTCGGTGTCCTGGCCGACGATGATGTAGCCCTTTTCGGCGCGCAGCACGTGCATGGTCTCGGTGCCGTAGGCGCAGGCGCCGAATTTCTGCGCCTCTTCCCAGACCGCATCCCAGATCGCCGGGCCGTAGTCCGACGGCACGTTGATTTCAAAACCGCGCTCGCCGGTGAACGACATGCGGAACAGCCGCGTCGGAACGCCGCCGATCTTGCCCTCGCGCACCGACATATGCGGCATCGCCTCGTCCGACAGGTCGATGCCCTCGACCAGCGGCGCGATGATGTCGCGGCTGTTGGGGCCCTGCACCGCGATCACCGCCCATTGTTCGGAAATCGAGGTCAGCCAGACATTCAGCTCGGGGAACTCGGTCTGGAGATAGTCTTCCATATGGTTCATCACCCGCGCAGCGCCGCCGGTGGTGGTGGTGACGTGGAACCGGTCGGACGCCAGACGGCCGACGACGCCGTCGTCATAGATGAAGCCGTCCTCGCGCAGCATCACGCCATAGCGGCAGCGACCGACCTCCAGCTTTTCCCACGGATTTGTGTAGAGCAGTTCCATGAACTTCGCGGCGTCGGGCCCCACGACCTCGATCTTGCCGAGCGTCGAGGCGTCGAAGACGCCAGCCGCCTTGCGCACGGTGGCGCATTCGCGGTTGACGGCGGCGTGCATGTCCTCGCCGGCGCGCGGATAGTACCAGGCGCGCTTCCACTGGCCGACATCCTCGAACACTGCGCCCAGCCGCTCTTCCTGCGCATGGAACGGCGTGCGCCGGGTCGGGTCGAACAGGCTGCCGCGCGCGTGGCCGATCAGCGCGCCGAAGGTGACCGGCGTATAGGGCGCGCGAAAGGTGGTGAGGCCGACCTCCGGCATTTCCTTGCCCAGCACTTCGGCGGCGATCGCCAGACCGTGGACGTTGGAGGTCTTGCCCTGATCGGTCGCCATGCCGTTGGTGGTGAAGCGCTTGACGTGCTCGATCGAGCGCATGCCCTGCTTGACCGCGAGCCGGATGTCCTTGGCGGTGACGTCGTTCTGGAAATCGACGAACGCCTTGCCCGTGGATTCAGGCCCCGCGCCCGGCGCCGCGCCGACCATGCCGCCATCCCAGGTCTCGCTTGCGTCGGCTTTCGGCGCGGCGGCGGCGGACTTTGCCGCGCCTGCCGCCTTCGCCGCATTCTCGCCCGCCGCATGGCCTTGTTTCAGAGCGTCGGCCAGCGTCTCCGCGCCATTGCAGGCGCCGACGCAGACGCAGTCCTGCGCATATTCGCCCGGCAGGAAACGTCGCGTCGCGCTGTCGAACGCCACCTTGCCGCGCGACTGCGAGAACAGGTGCAGCGACGGCGTCCAGCCCGACGACATCAGCAGCGCGTCGATGGGGATCTTGCGTTCCGGCCCGCCGGATTTGGCGCGCACCGTCATCGACGACACACGCAGCCGCCCGTCGGTGCGCATCACCGTTCGGCCGGGCAGGATCTCGATGCCGAGCGCCCTCGCCTCTTCGGCCAGCACGCCGCGCGGCAGGTCGCGCGCGTCGACGATCGCCGCGATCCTGACGCCGGCCTTGTGCAGGTCGATCGCCGCCGCATAGCCGGAATCATTGGCGGTGAAGACGCCGACCTCGCGGCCGACAGCGACGCCGTAGTGGTTGAGGTAGGTGCGCGCCGCCGAGGCCAGCATGACGCCCGGCCGGTCGTTGCCGTCGAACACCATGTGCCGCTCGATCGCGCCATTGGCAATGACGACGCGTCTGGCGCGCACCTGCCACAGCCGCTCGCGCGGCGCATCGCCGGGAATTGCCATGTGATCGGAGACGCGCTCGGCCAGGCCGACGAAATTCTGCGCGTAATAGCCGAACGCGGTGGTGCGGGTCAAAAGACGCACATTCGCCATCGCCGCGAGCTTCGCGGCGGTCGCCTGCGCCCATTTCCAGCCGGGCTGGCCGTCGATGACGGCCCCGGTCTCGAAGCGCAGCGCGCCGCCGAATTCGGGATTTTCGTCTGCGAGGATGACCGACGCGCCAGACTGGGCCGCGGCAAGCGCGGCGGCCAGGCCGGCCGGTCCGCCGCCCAGCACCAGCACGTCGCAGTAGACGAACTGGCCCCCATAATGGTCGGGATCGGGCTTGTCGGGCGACACGCCGAGGCCGGCCGCGTCGCGGATGAACGGCTCGTAGAGGTTTTTCCACGCCGTTTTCGGCCACATGAAGGTCTTGTAGTAGAAGCCGGCGGCGAAGAACGGCGACATGGCGTTGTTGACCGCGCCGATGTCGAATTCGAGCGAGGGCCAGCGGTTCTGCGAAACCGCGGTCAGCCCGTCATAGGCTTCCTGCACCGTGGCGCGTACGTTCGGCGTCTTGCGCGCCGCGTCGCGGTGCACGCCGACCAGCGCGTTCGGCTCTTCCGCGCCCGCCGACAGCGCGCCGCGCGGCCGGTGATATTTGAACGAACGGCCCATCAGATGGACGCCGTTTGCGATCAGCGCCGAGGCCAGCGTATCGCCCTCAAGCCCGGAATAGGTCTTGCCGTCGAAGGAAAACGAGATGGTCTTGCCAGCGTCGAGACGGCCGGCGGACGGGATGCGGAACGTGGTCACTTCGCCTTGCCTCCGGCCTTGATCGACGGCTTCTTTTCGCCGGCCTTGTAGGTGGTGAAAAACTTGTCGGAGACGCTGTCGCGCGCGGCGTTGAAGAAGCGGCCGCAGCCGTGGATATGACGCCAGCGTTCGAAGACGACGCCCTTCCGGTTGTCGCGGATGAAGAAGAACTTTTCGAAATCGTCGTCGGACAGCGACGCGATGTCCGTCGGCCGCGCGACATGCGCTTCGCCGGCGTGGCGGAATTCCAGTTCCGGCCGTTCTTCCTCGCAATAGGGGCAGCGGATCAGAAGCATGTCGTTTCCCTCAGTGCGCCACGGCGGCGGCGGCCGCCTCGTCGATCAGCCGCCCGGTCCTGAACCGCTCCAGCGTGAAACCGGCGTTGATCGGATGCGGCTCGTCGCGGGCGATCGTGTGGGCGAAGACGTGGCCGGACCCCGGCGTCGCCTTGAAGCCGCCGGTGCCCCAGCCGCAATTGACGTAAAGGCCCTTCACCGGCGTCCTGGCGAGGATCGGCGAGCGGTCCGGCGTCACGTCGACGATGCCGCCCCACGAGCGCAGCATCTTCATCCGGGTGAAGATCGGGAACATTTCGCAGATCGCGTCGAGCGTGTGGGTCAGGATATGCAGGCCGCCGGTCTGCGAATAGGAGGTGTACTGGTCGGTGCCGGCGCCGATCACCAGTTCGCCCTTGTCGGACTGGGAAATGTAGGCGTGCACCGTATTGGACATCACCACGCACGGGAAGATCGGCTTGACCGGCTCCGACACCAGCGCCTGCAGCGGGTAGGATTCGAGCGGCATGCGCACATCCGCCATCTGCATCAGCACCGAGGAATGGCCCGCCGCCACGACGCCGACCTTCTTGGCGCCGATGAAGCCGCGCGACGTCTCGACGCCGGTCACCTCGCCCGTCGGGGCGCGGCGGATGCCGGTGACCTCGCAGTTCTGGATGATGTGGACACCGCGCGCCGAGGCCGCGCGCGCATAGCCCCAGGCGACCGCGTCGTGACGGGCGACGCCGGCACGACGCTGCAGCGTGGCGCCGACCACCGGATAGCGGATGTTCTTGGAGATGTTCAGGCCCGGGCAGAAGTCGCGCGCCT
>DDFA01000047.1 GCA_002336975.1 Phyllobacteriaceae bacterium UBA1940 | reverse complement strand
CGCCGTCGCTCCGCGCGCCCGTCCGCGGCCGACCTCGCCGCGGCCTTGCTGTCGCAAAACCTGATCGACGGCGTCGTCAGCGGCGCCCTCTGAGGCCGCCCGACCCACGCTAAACGGCGCCGCACGAACGCGGCGCCTCGCGCGTCATCCCGCCAAGTCGCAGACTTGGNNGGCGATTTTCTGATCCTGTCGGATCGCAAAACGCTCTGACGGGCCACATGTCGGAGCCGGAAATGCGCTCCCATCAGGTCGGGTAGCAGGCGCTCGCCGAGGCCGTGTAGGTCGGCAGGCCGAACCCGCCGGTGAAGTTGAACGGCGTGAAGCTGCCCGTCACCTTGACGCCGCCGCACGCGTCCTTCGTCACAAGTCCGGTCACCGTGAACGCGCTGCCAGGCACGCTCAACCCTGTCGCCTGATCGGCGGCGTAGGCCTGAATGCCCGCAACCGTGCAGCCGGTTGCAGTACAACTGCATTGCGTCGACTTCACCGCCGCGCAGCGCGCCGCAATTTCGGCCGCATGTTGCAACGAGACCGCCGAAAGCACCCAGATCGAAACCTGCATCACGCCAAACAACAGCATCAGAAACAGCGGCCCGACGAGCGCGAACTCCACCGCCGTCACGCCACGTTCGTCACGTCGGAAAGAGAATCGTCTGATCATTTCACGCGAACCTGCAAGGTTTGGCTGAGCGTCTGGGGGTAGACGATGAACGCGGGCTGGAAATAGGGCGCGAAATCGGCCTGCGAGGTGACCGACACATATTTGCCAGGCGCGTGCGGCGAGCCGTATCCGATGCAGGTCGTCGTCGCGCTGGGAACGATCTGCACGCCGGACGGCCTCGCGCAACCATACACGATGGCCGTCGTCGTCGTCGCATTCGCCGACGTCGCGGCGGTCGCCGCGGCGATGACGGCGGGATCGTTCACCTCGACTTCGGACCCGTTGAAGGCGGCGAAGGTCGCGCCCGCCTCCGCGGCGTAACGCACCCGCATGGAGGCGAGCGCAAGGCGGCTGACGTCGGTGATGCCGACGAGCAGGACGAGCAGGAAGCTCGCGATGAACGCGAACTCGATCGCGGCGGTGCCGGACTCGTCGCGTCGCGCGCGAACGAAAACGTGGGGCAATTTCATCAGCGTTAATCCACCAGAGCCGACGTCGTAACCGGGCCGATCGTCTTGGTGCCCTTCCCCGTGCAATTGGAATTGATGGCCGAACCGCCGGTGAGCTTCAGGGTCAACGAGACGATCTGCGTGCAACCGCTCGCGCCGGAGGAGCCGCCGGCGAAGGCCACATCGGACGTCGGCGCGTAGATGGCGCCGGTGATCGTCATCCCCGCCTGTCCGCTGAAGCCATGGGTGACGGGAAAATCGGCGGGCATGTTTCTGTCCGCGTAGTAGGCGACGCCGGCGTAGGGGCCTGTCGTGGGCGCGGTGAGGTTGAACGTCGCGCCGCCCGCCACCGACGAGGCGAAATAATAGCCGTTGTACATGGCGGCGACGATGGTGACGCCGGCGGTGGCGTTCACCACGGCCTGAGCCGCGACCGAAAAGGCGCCGCCAGCGACGATGTAAGTGCCTGGAGCAAGCGTGATGGCGCCGCTTCTCAATTTAAGGCCGTTGCAATAGACGCCAGGTTGAATCGTCGCCGGCCCGGTGATGCTGTTGGGCAGCGGCGTCACCGGACAGTTGACGGTCACGGCCGGAATGCTGGCGTAAGGGTCCGGCTGCGCCGGCGAGCCAGGGTGCTTGTTGCCGATGATGCCGCCGGTCGATTCGATACTGCCCACGGCGTAGATGTCCGACGCGACAAGCGAGCCGCCGCCCGAAGTGCCGATCGTGTTCGAGGCGTTGGAATTGGCGTAGACGCTGCAATTCGTCAGGGTCGCCGCGCTTGTGCCGTTGACGGTGATGGCGGGCGACGCGGTGGGCGAGAGCGTCAGGATGCATCCCGGCGTGCCCGCGCCCGGGCGCGAGACGCTGCGCGTGCGGATCGTATAGGCGTCGTTGCGGAACACGCGCGTCAGCAGCGGCTCCTGCTGCAATGTCAGGATCACCTCCACCGCGGTGAGGTTCGTCGTGTTCGGTCCTGACAGGGGCGGCGAATTCACCGTCACCGTCAGGTTATCGGAGTTCCGGTAGCCGAGCTGCGCCGCGACGCTGGCCGCCTCCGCCTTCGCGGCCAGCACGTTCGCTGTCGTCTTGTAGGCGGCGGCGGCGCTGAGCGCGGCGACGTCGGAGACCGACTGCATCGAGGCGTGTTTGAAATAGGCGTAGGCGCCTTCGCCGCCGAGGCCGGCCAGCGCCAGCAGCAAGGGCGCCGTGAGCGCGGCGATGACGACGGTCGTGCCGCTCTCTTCGTTGCGAAAGGATCGTGGCGCGTCGCGGCGCAGAGCCGAGCGGCGAGGCGGGTGCGCCTTGGGAACGGACTGCATGACGAACCTCCGGAACAAACTCTGCGCAATAGAGCCGGAAGTTCCCATGCCGGAATGAAAGGCGCCTTAAAATGGATCGTTAAGAATTGAACAACCGCGGCGCTCCCGGCGCGCCGCCGTCACAAAACCCCGGCCTTGGCGCAAAGGCGCCTGTAGCTCAAGAGGAACTCGCGAAATGCGCGCGCGCAATCCATCTCGGCGCGCGCCGAGCCTCGAAGCCAGGCCAGAAAATGCGCCATATGAGCAGGAAAGCTCATAAAATTTCAAAGAAAATCCCTTCGTTAACGCAGTGTAACGGATTTTGCAGGTAAGACATAAACCCGCGATTTAAATGTCTATGTTTATTCAATGTGGCGCACGAACGATCCGGGCGCACGGTTCCCTCCATGCGGTGCATGTTCATGACCAAAGCCTTCCACACATCAGAGAGCGGCAACGTCGCCGTGATCTTCGCTTTGGCGCTGGTCCCGATCATGGCGATGATCGGCATGGCGGTCGACTACAGCGCCGCCTCCACAGGCAGGTTCAACTTGCAGAACGCGGTCGACGGCGCGGTTCTCGCTGCGGCGAAAGAGCCTGACACCTCCAAGCGCAACGCGGTCGGCCAGGCGTTCATGCTGAGCAACTTGCGCACGGGCAGCGTCACCTCCACCTTCGTGACGAACGCCGACGGCACCGTCACGGGCACGGCGAGCTGGGCGTTTCCCACCAATTTCGGCGGCTTCGTAGGGCGGTCGTCGGTCGACCTGAACGCCAGCGTGACGGTCGACGGCCTCGCTCTGCCCGTCTCCGAACTCAACTTCACTGCGCTCTCCGCCCAGGGCTGGTATTGGAAGAAGATCGATCTGATCGTTCTCAACGCCGGAGCGACGACCGAAACGACGCTCGCCAGCTACGTCTATCAGCCCACCAGCCAGACCACCTCGTCGGGCACGCTGACCGCCAGCTACAATAACGGCGCCGGCGCCATGGTGGCCGGCGCCCTCAACAAGACCATCACGCTTCAGAAGGACTATCAAAATCTCTATCTGAAGATGACGGTGTATGATGACGGCTGCGCGCCAGGTTATGTGCCTGCGCATAATTCCAGCAGCAGCGCCTTCAAATGCGCCGTCGCAGGATCGTCCTATCTATCGAACGGCGTCGTCAAATACGAAAAAACGAAAACCTCAATGCCTGTCGTCTACACGACGAATCCCAAGGATCCTGCGTCGGCGACCTCGGCGCACAATCTCTACGTCCAGGACATCACCGGCAAAGTCAAGGCGAACGGCAAGACGGCCAAGACCTTCACCGTCAATGTCGGCGGCGTCGCCAAAAGCGTGACCATGGTCATGATTCCGAACGGCAAGACGCCGTCGGTCTTCGACATTCTGCCCTGCCCCTCGCCGGCCGCCGGCTTCGTCGAACAGTGGGAAGATACGGGCTGGAACGGCGTCGGCGACCCGCCGGGCAGCTGGGCGGTTCAGGATTTCACCTTCTCGGTCAAGTCGAACAAGTGCCTCGAAAACGTCAACTACGACGGCTCGGGCGCCGTCACCGCCAACGGCGTCGCCTCCAGCGCCAACAGGAAAATGTTCCTTACCAAATAGTCAACGCAGCGGCGAAAAAATCCAGGCGGCGACGGTGGTCATTCCATCACCGCCGCTTTCAGGATGCACACCATGGTGGCGCGCGCGACCGTCGACGAGCGATTGCGGATCACATGCGGCCGGTCGCAGCGATAGCGCAGCGTCTCGCCCGCCGCCGCCGTCTCGATCGCGCCGGCGACCTCGACTTCAAGCTCGCCCTCCAGCACCGACAGGCACTCGACCGACCCGCGCTGATGCGGATCGCTTTCGAGCTGCCCGCCCGGATCGGCGGCGAAATCATACCATTGCAGCCATTCGACGGTCTTGATCCAGCCGATGATCGCCAGACGGCACTTGCCGTCGTCGGAGACCAGCAGCGGCGTGTCGCCGCGCGACGACTTCTCGATGAACGGCTCGTCCTCCGCCGCCTGCAACACCTTCTCGATCGACACGTTCAGGGCCTGGCTCAGGCGCCAGATCGTCGCCAGCGTCGGGTTGGTTTCGTTACGCTCGATCTGGCTGATGATCGATTTGGCGACGCCCGATTGCTCCGACAGCTCCGACAGCGACAGGCTGTAGGCCTTGCGCATCCGCTGCACGGTGTGCCCGAGCTGCCCCGACAGCGCCACCGCGCCGGCGTCCATCGCCTTCTGACGATCTTTTCCTTCGACGCCCATGATGCCCCGCCCGTTCCGCATAACTTCCGAATTCGGATGTAATACCGAACGCCCTGAGCTTTCAAGAGGGGCTTTATAACGACCGCTGCGGCCCGGCCTCGCGCGCCTTGCGGGAGATCGCGCCGACCCGGCGCTCCCGCCAGATCACGAAAAGTCCTGCGCAGGTGACGATCGCCGCGCCGAGGAGGATGCGGTTGGACGGCATGACGTCGAACACCAGGAGCGAGAGCGTCGCGGCGAAGATCATCGCGCTGTAGTCGAAGCAGGCGATGATCGACGCGTCGGCGTAGCGATAGCTCTGCGTCATGAAGATCTGGCCGATCCCGCCCAGAACCCCGATGAAGGCGAGCCACACGAAGGCGCTCCAGTCGGGCGCGACCCAGCGCTGGCTGATCATCGCCTCGGCCAGCGGCCAGTCCGGCCGCCACAGCGCCGCCAGCGTCAGCGCCAGCGCGCCCATGATCGTCGTCGTCAGCGAGAAATAGAACACGATGGCGCCGGTCTGCTCCGTTCCGACGAGCCGTCGCGTCTGGATCGTCGCGAA